>JANORL010000001.1:0-2242 GCA_031415295.1 Polyangiaceae bacterium
AGCCCAAAAGACGAGCCGACTGCTCTGCCCCCCATACCCCCCGAAAATCTCGTCTTCGCGCACCCTTCATCATAAAAAGTCGGCAAACGCAGAGCTGTCCGGAATCGTGTCCGGGCATTTTTTCACGCCGCTCGTCATACAGGACGCGAACGTTCCAGAATTTCAGAGGGTGTTCAACAGGCGTTGCGAGCGTTTTGACGCTAGGGCGGACGACGGAAGCGTACATCGTACGCTGAGTAAGTCCAACCGACGCGTCGAAACGCGCAGCAGCCTGTTGAACACCCTCTCAGGAGAAGCGACCATGAGCACCATCATCATTGGAGACATTCACGGTTGTTACGCCGAAATGCTCGACCTGCTCGATAAAGCAGGCGTAGGAAATGACGATCTGATCGTCAGCGTCGGCGATATCGTCGATCGTGGCCCTGAGCCACGCGAAGTCATCGAGTTTTTCCGCAATCGAAAAAACAGCGTCGTTATCGTCGGAAACCATGAACGAAAACACATCCGCAACGTCCTGTCGTATTCGCAACAAGTCGCGAAATTACAAATAGGAGAACATTACGACGATCACGTGCGGTGGATGGCGACCTTGCCATACCATTGGGAGCGCGACGACGTGCGTGTCGTTCATTGGGGCCTTTTCCCAGGCGTGCCGCTCAATGAAGTTCCCGAAGACGTACTTGCCGGAACAGCGTCGGGTGATACGCGACTCAAGGAACGTTACGGCGAAAAACCCTGGTACGACTTTTACGAGGACGACAAACCCGTCGTATTTGGTCATTCCGTAGTCGGTGCGGAACCACTCGTCATTCGTGATCGCATTTTCGGTATCGATACAGGTGCGTGTCACGGAATGCGATTGACAGGACTATTGCTTCCGGAAATGCGCCTCGTGTCCGTGCCCGCGCGAACGGATCATTGGGTCCAGGTACGTCAAGAATGGCAAGCGCCCGTGTTGCGCACATTGCCGTGGTCCACAATGACGTTCGAGCAAATTGACAAAAAGGTTCGGTCGTTGCGCGATCCGGAACTCGATCGCGAAGTGCTCGATCGCATCACGAGTTGGGCCGCGTTATTACGCGCGTCCATTCCGGGATTGCGCGAACGACTCGATGCCGAAGTCGCTCGGCTCGTGCAAGAAGCCGGCGATGATTTCGGTCGCGTCGCTGCAGGGCATCCAGCAGGGTCGTGGTTGAACCGATGGCATACGAAACGTTTGTCTCGTGAGCACCTCGGATGCGGCTCGCCACAACAATTGGTGACGCTTGCAGCAGCTCTGGGAACGACGTTGCCCGCAGAACCGCTTTGAGAAGACGACATACATCGCCCTCAATTCTCTCATCCGGCGGGGTTTGGGGCTGCACGCCCCGTCGTCAACTGGGTACGATGAAAGATGCGTATTCGTTTGTGCTCAAAATGTTCATGCAACGCGGATACGAACGCACAGGATTCGTTTGAAAACAAACGAGTCGGTTCGGTTCGTGTAACAAGACCTGATGCGGCCCCTCCGAGTGGTCTTGGCAGCGGCTCGTAACGCTACAACGAACACGATGCAAGGGCCTCGTCATGCGACGCATCAATGACGCCTCGTTCGCTTTCTGATACACCTTTGGACATGGAGAACGCTGGTTTGTCTCGACCATGGTCCCGAAACCTGGCAGTGCTCGCGCTGTTGCTCGGCGCGATGACCTGCGAAAATGGCGCGGAGTCAAAACAGACGCCTGCATCGTCAGCGCTGACCCCTGCACCGATGGAGATGCCTACGGCACAGCCACCGAAGCTTGCCGATCAGCCCGTGTTGCCTCCACCGAGTTTGTCGCCACCAACTTCGGCCGGGACGGAATCATCGGCTGCATCGCCGAGTGCGAAAACTGCACCAACGACAGCGGCAGCAACGGGTACCAACGCTGCGCCGACAACGACCGTTACGCCGAAGGCAACGACAGATGCGCCAGGAATCCGTCGGGACACGACATCACCTGGACCGATGGCACCTCGAACGGCAGACACGATGTAGAAGGGCTCGAGGTTGGTCACGACAAGCTTGTCAGATCGTATGAACTCGTGGCAAATTCGTTCATCGTTCGACGGGCAGAGCCATGAGTGAAGCAGTTCGACGCGAGCAAATTTTGCAGGCAGCCGAGCGACTTTTGGAGCATTACGGGCCGCAAAAGACGACAGTTGCCGATGTAGCGCGGGAGGCGGGCATCGGCGTTGGTTCCGTCTATCTGGAATTTCC
>JANORL010000002.1:0-6544 GCA_031415295.1 Polyangiaceae bacterium
TGCCCGCGACGCGCGCGAAGCACTTTTGGCCATTGTTGCCGCGACGTCTGCATCCGAGAGGACGTTGCGACTTCCGGCGGCCATTGCCGCATTTCAAGCTGCACGTCAGTTGATGCCAGAAGAACGGCAATCATTTTTGGATCGTTTACATGGCGAACTCGATCATGAATTGAGTGCGCATCCCAATATCCGCCTGGAGCTAAAGCGTGTCGGTCGAGCCGCCTGAACCAAGAAAAACGCTACGTTGCGCGTCCTTTCATTCGGTGAAAGGAGGCGTTGGAAAGTCGACATTGTCTTATCTCGTTGCGCGGTCGCTGGCCGCCGACGGGCCCGTCGCGTTGATCGATGCAGACTTGACCGGTACGAGCCTCGCAGATGTTCTTTCCCTTCGTTCACCGGCGTGGAACGGAGAGCACGAACGATTGCCTTTGGATCAAAAGCCCGACTTCTGGTTAGCCACGGATCCGAAACGCATGCGCCTGCAAGAGCGAAGCATGAGCGGGGATGATCCCCATGCGCGTTTCGTTCCATTACTCAACGACTTTCTTCTCTGGGATTGCAATCGATACGACGTACATCGCGATGTCGAACCGGAAGCGCTTTTCTGGAAACTGCCCGAGAAAGACCCGCTAGCAGACAGATTGTTCGTCATACCTTCGAGCGCGTTACCCAATGATTTGTCCCAGATTTTGCCGCTCATTTACGACGAACTTCAGGCCGCATATCTCGAAAGCCGACTTGAATGGCTACTCCATTGGATACTCGCCAAAACCAATGTACGTACGGTCGTTTTCGATACGCCGCCGACCATTCCCGGTTTGTCGCGCGCAATCTTATCGATGGCTTTGCGGCTTCCTGAATACACTGAGCTTGCTGAAGACGGAGGAACGCCGCTTGAACTGACGAGCGATCGTACGAGCCCAATCACATGGTCTCCATTTCTCATTGCCACTACGGATTTGCAGGATATACGCGCAGCCGAACGATGGCTCGTCGGACGTCCGGAGAATGAAATCGAGCGCATTGCCATTATTCTCAACCGAACAACAAAAGCGCATTGGGATGACTTGAAGGGCCACTTGTTACCTCGGCTCATTGGCGATTATGGCGATGTTGATTCTCAACTGCCGCCAGAGCTTTCACTTTATGATGGCTCTCTGCTTCGCGAATCGGCCCCTCCTCTCGTTGTAGAAGACCGCCACGAATTGCGGATCTTTGGCGGAGATCCATTAAGCGTCGAAGCAATGGGGTTCATTGACACCCTCGCAAATCGCGTCCGGAATACGAGGTAGCTCACCCATGAATACGCGTCCATTTCGCACACGGCTTCCCGTGCGCCATGAGATGCATCCAAATGCCGCAGCTTCGAGCGAACTCGGTCGTTTGGGTTCTTTCAAGACAACCGTTGCGGTACGACCGGCGCGTTTGGTTTTTCAGGGTGTACCACGACCGCGAACGGACGATTTGGTGTGGAAGATATGGCAGCAGTACGCAAGCGCCAATGATCGGAAGGCGCATAAGGCCATCCACACTCCATTTGTATATCGCGGGCAAGTCGATGGGCATGCTGAAGAGGGCGAAGACGTGCGCGTTCGATTATCCGAAGAGCCGTCTGGGCGCCCGCTCGTTGCGGAACTGCCCTGGCGGTGGTTTGAAACGGCAAACCTATTGCCCTACAAAGGTTTGCCATTCCGGCTCGTAACTTGGATGGTCAAGGGAGACACCGACACGCTGGAAGCTCGGTATTGGATGGAATCACTGCTTGCAACGCCAGTGCCAACAGAGGCGCCATGACCGGCGGGCATTCTGTCAAATTCGAGCACGTCGACCGCGTCGTAAAACCCGAGGACTTTCTGGATGGTTATTTGCACGTTGTCGTATTTGGTCCGGGTCATGGCGAAGCGATTGTCGTGCGCACGCCCGAAGGTCGTATTGGGCTCATCGATGGATGTGGACCACCACCTGACAGCACGAAGCGAGGTAGCCCCATTTTCGACCTCCTGGCAGGACTCGCCGTCGATAGGTTGCTCTTTGCGTGCTTGACGCATCCACACAAAGATCATCTCTTGGGTTTCGCTGATCTGGTTACAAAATATCCACCTGAGCACGTCTGGTGGCCGGGTTTTCAAGAGCGTGCGTTTTTTGACCACTATTTGCAATATCTGCGCAAGACGCGCGGCGATTCCGTTGAGAGTTCGGCAACTGCCAAACCATTGGTTAGAGAATTAGGGCCTGTCGTTGCGGCAATTGGAACACTTACCGATGATCCACCCAAAGAACTCGATCCGCGCCCCCGAGGACAGGCGTTGTCAGACTGGAAGCTCGTCCTGCGTCATCCAATAGCGGATCAGCCACCACTTGAAATCAATAGTATCTTGCCTTCTTCGTCAGGAGTTCGATTGGCGGAACAGGACGCACTTGCGGCACTAAACGCGAATACACTAAATGCGCGCCGTGCAGTTGATCCGAACCGTATCAGCGCAGCTTTGCTTATATCGTGGGGCAACACGAAAATCTTGCTCGGCGGCGATGCCATTTGCGCCGGCAATGATTCGTTTCAAGGATGGAAGGGAATTCAATTTCCGATCGGAAAGGTGCAAGTGGCGAAAGTGCCCCATCATGCATCCGAAGGCGCGTACGCAGAAGCGTTGTGGCGCGAAATGAATCCAGACCTTGGTATCGTCACGTGTGTACTCAACGCGAGCACCGACCAACCGCCTCGCCCTCATATGCTTGCAACTCTCCTCGGACACTGTTCGGCACTTGCGCTCACGTCGCGACCTACATGGTGGAACTCTGCAGCGCATTCCATTCGCGCCGAACCCGCTACATGGTCCGGTTCCAAGACATCCGCCACGGCATCTGTTTCAGGTGCTTTAGCTACCCGTGCAAAGCCGGATCCAGCCGAAAACAAACATCAAAATGCCGTTGTCGTGCGGCTCGATTCCGACGGCAATATCGTCCGCGTCGCCCTGCACGGAGACGCGCGCAAGCTTTCCTTATGACCCACCTGGTGTCTGCTCATCATCAAAACGCGCGCTTCTTGATCGTAATGACTAAACCCTTTTCGACAGACCTGCCCACGTTGTCAGATGATCTTGTTCTTGATCCAATTGAACAAATCTTTCGAACTGTTCGGCGCCACCGCAACGGCAAAGCTTAATTCAAAGTTTAGCCATTGATGGAAAACGTTTCGTCAAGGCGCTTCATGAATCACCCCGACGCCTATTGCCAACAATCGTACAGACGTCGTTAAC
Source organism: Polyangiaceae bacterium (assembly GCA_031415295.1). Lineage (GTDB taxonomy): Bacteria > Myxococcota_A > Polyangia > Polyangiales > Polyangiaceae > Polyangium. The sequence goes on from JANORL010000002.1 coordinate 3,258, forward strand.
AAGAAATTCGAAATGATTTTGTGGTTCGACCGCATCGCGGACGAACCATGCAAGGTCCAGGGCTGGCCCTGGCGCGGGTCGAGGGGCGCGGAGCCCCTCGTCTCCGTCTGTCCGAGTGAACTAGGAAAACCTCACCAAGGTTTGTCGCGCAGGGTGGTCTTGTATTTTTCCTTGTATTGGTCGTGGCAAATCTTGCACGAAGCTTTCGCGCCGTCGATATCGCCGGCTTTCGCTTTGGCTGCGCCGGTTTTGGCAATCGACGACCAATTGCCCATTCCGGGCGGTGGTTTCGCGGCAATGTAGTCCAAACCTTTGGCGATTTTTTCCGCATCGCCACTCGAGGTTGCAGGACCCATTACGCCCTTCATCCACCCTTGCATCGGGCAAGCTTTTTGGCCTTTTGCACCGCAATCGAACGTCTTCGGCCCCGACGCAGCAGCCGCACTCGTCGCTGGTGCTGCCGCCGCACTCGCTGCAGCACTCGCAACTTCCGTAGGCGCTGCTGCGGCTGAATCGACAGGCGCTGCCGCAGCGCTCGCTTCCACCTTCGGAGCTGCTGCCGAAACAACGGGCGCTGCACTCGGTGCCGTCATCGCGGCAGCGGAAGGTTTGACCTCCGGCATCGCCGCGCCTTCCGGCTTGTTTTCGTTGCAACCGAAAACGCCCACGAGCGCGACAAATGCCGCGAACCGCACTACATATCTCATCCTGCTCTCCTTGATCATGACTTCGGGACCGGATCTGCGCGATCTTTTGACACCGTACGTTTCGCGTCGTGGCTATCGTCCGGCCCAACCGGTAACTTGCCCGGCGTATAGAGTTTGCACGAACTCGAGCCTATTGTGGCAAGAGCAAATCGACGATGCCAATTTCCGACCTCATTCTCCCCAAGGCGTCCCAATCGCGTGTCCCCGAAGACCCGATCCAACCGGTTACCGCGCCGCCCGACCTGCCCAAGCTCTTGTTCGCTCGCGGAGACCAGTATCCACGCGCCGTCGCCTGGTACAGCGTGCGCTCTTTCTGGGGACATCTGTGGCATCTCGCCGCCAGCGTCATCGCGACCGAAGACATCGATAGCCGCGCGTGGATGCGCCCAAGTCCTCCCATCGCGCTCACGCAAAAAACGATCGCGGTGCTCGGAGGAAAAACCGACGCGGCATCGCTCACCGAAGGCTTGGATCGTGACGTCTGGATCGACTTCATCGCCGATACCGGTGACGACGCATCCGTGAGCGAAGCCGTCGCCCGCATGTTGTTCTCGACCTACGAAGTGGACAATCCAAACGGTGGCCAAGACAAACTGTACTTGCCGCGTGGCGATGTGTTGCTCTTCGGTGGCGACACGGCCTATCCCGTCGCCACGGAACTCGAGATCAACAACCGCGTGATTGTTCCATTTTCTCGAGCGCTTGCAGAAGTTCGCGACGCCAGGCAACGCGTGCTGATCGGCATCCCCGGCAACCACGATTGGTACGGAGGCCTCGATGGTTTCGGACGCATGTTTCGTGCACGTCGGGGCACCGTCAACGCTGCAAAGTCGGACGAACCCAACGAAGTCGTGCGTTTCGCCGAGATCCAACACTTCGTGGAGTGGGTCGAAGCGTTTCGAATCGGTCGTTATGTGTCCAAACGATCGATCTTGCCGCTACGTGGTTACGTCACGGTGCAAGACGCGAGCTACTTCGCGTTGCGCCTCGCGCCAGGACTCGACTTGTGGGGCGCGGATCGACAACTGCGCGAAATCGACTTTGAACAGCGAGCGTTTTTCGCCGAACAACGCAAAGACGGTCAAGGTCTCGTGCTCTGCTTGGCCGACCCAGTCCGTGCGTTTCTCGAGACGAACCTCGCGGGGCAACACATCCTGGATGCACTTCACTTGCGCCTCGAAGACGATGGTTTGCTCGTTCTTTCGGGCGATACGCATCATTACGCACGTGAACGAATTGGCAACAGCGAACACGTGACCGCTGGTGGTGGCGGAGCGTTCTTACATCCGGCGCGTATGGCGAGGTCCGGAATGACGCCGCCGATCGCGGAATTCCCAGGTCCAAAAGCATCGATGGCCCTTGCGCTGCAAATCCCCGGTGAGATGGCGCTCGGACGTTCGGGATACTTGGTGCATTTGGCGGTGGGGGCGATCTATGGACTAGGGTTTCTCCTGGAACGTGAAACACGCTTGACTCGTTTGGCGATTGCGTTCGGTACGTCGTTTGTCTTGGCGTTTTCATGTCGGCTATTGGCAGGATTTCGCAATCGATCGCTGGGGCTGTACATACTCGCGACGCTTGCGGGCTTGGCCATGGGGTTTCAGCCATACGTGACGCAGCGACTCTTGGACTACGCATTGACGCACCTTGGCGCGAGTGCTTCGCGAATCATGGCTTTCGAGGAATGGATTGGCATCGTCATTTCGGCATTCGGGGCGACATTCGTTTTTGGAGCGTATTTGACGGCGCTGACGTTTTTCGGAATCGAACAGCACCAAGCGTTTAGTGCCTTGGCGCATCCGGGGTACAAGCATTTCGTACGTTTACGAGTACGTCGTGATGGTCGTACGATCGACGCCTTTGTCCTCGGCAAAGTGGATCCACTCAATGCTGCGGATCCGATTGTATTGATCGACCAGTTTTCTTGGAAAAACGACGGAGTGAGTGCGGGAGCGAAGTCGGCAATGTTTGGGCAGAAGGCGTGAGGCCCGGACTCCTGCTTCAATACGGATCGACAATGCTCAACATCCCACCGGACGCCGCAAGCGGCTCGGCCGCAGCGCTTGTCGCGCCCGACGGAAATTGCAGCGTATCGCTCGATCCAATGCGATGCAGCGAAAGGCCCGAATACTCCAAGGCTTGACCTGCGGTGCATACCGTTGGCGCTTGGTTGGCATTGACGAGATACGCGCGCCCAGCGCCAAGAATCTCAGCTTTCCCACTCGCATCGACGACGATCGCCGTCTTTTCATCGATACCAATTCCCTTGGCCGAAGGCGCCCATCCATCGGTGATGATGCGCCCGAGAAAACCAACGAGACGACCCATTCGATCACGGGTAGCGAAATGGCTATCCGTGATAAACCCAGCAAGCGGCGGAAATGCAAAGAAATTACGATCCACGGTCATGTACATGTTGTAGGGATCCTGCAGCGCCTCCGATGAAATGACGCTGCCTTCATACGCGCCGAAGAAATATTCTCCCAGCACGGCGCACCCGGCGCTCGTACCACCAACGATACCTCCCCGCGTCCAGACGGTATTGATTGCATCGACGAGCGCCGTACCACGCCAGAAATT
>JANORL010000003.1:0-2026 GCA_031415295.1 Polyangiaceae bacterium
GTTCAATGAGGGCGAAAATGCCCCGCATACACGTCGATACGCCAATCAATGTACCAAATCGAGTCTTGTCGGAAAGCGGGACGCGATTACGTTCCCCTCCGATCTCGAACCGAAGCACGGTTTTTCCTAAACGCAACAGACTGCCCGTTCGAAGAAATGCTTCAATGACGCCCACACCATCGACAATCGTTCCATTGCGGCTTTCCAGATCACGCACCCGAGCGCCGTTGTCGTTGATGACAATTTCGCAATGAAATCTCGATACCGTCGGGTCCTGTAGAACGACTGCATTCGACGCATGCGACCCAATCGAACAGCGGTCACTCGACGAGACCCATTCAAAGCCCTTGGCCGGACCATCGACCACGGTTAGATGGAAGCGGCGAACCGTTCCTGCAAGTTCAGTGGAACGCGCATTCGGGTCAGGTGCCGTGCTGGTGCCCGGTACGACGTCAGATTTGGATGGATCAGGTTTTGATGTAACCGTCAGGCGCGCTCGTTTGGACACAGACACACACGAGTACCACAATCACCGAGCCTGCGGCGGATTTACTTCGGTCCGTGGGTGTTGCTCGTGCACCATGTCTTGGCGACGTCATTCTTGCGAACAATCATTGCGCCACAATCCTTTTGACGGCTTCGAGTTCCGCATCGATTCCGCGAGCAATGTCTTCGACTTTGGGCTCCACCACGACATCTGGCACGAGCCCCGTATCCGGCGCTTCTTTCATCGGAAAACGACCAATGAGTGGCACATCTACTTCGATTTTGGAATGAGGCAAACGCAAGAAAAAGAAAGCTCCACCATTGATCCCGCGCCGATTGCCTCCCGTTGGCGAACCGACCAATGTCCCCAATTTGTTTACCTGCACGACCTGCGCGAATTGAAATGCGGCGGAACTATTGGCGGCATCGATCAATACAAAGGTTTTCCCCTGAAATACTGGTTGCGTCGATGGCAAATTCGGGACAGGCTCGTCTTTTAATAAAAAGAAACCATCTTTGAAGTCCACCGCGTCATTGCCCCAATTCTTGAAAGAAGGATCCCACGTATCAAGGTACGGGTCCAGGCTTGTTGGAGTTTGGCGATATCGCACGAGCCTTCGTTCTGAACTGCGCACAACGCCCCTTCGCCCGATGATGTCGACGAGCACGTCGCCGACATCAAGCCCTCCCTCATTCCCTCGAATGTCGATCACGAGATTCTTGACCCCTCGCTGTCGAATCTCCGCGAAGGATTGCGCCAGAAAACCTTTCCAATCCCATTTGCTGTTGTACAACGCAAATGTGCGCAGTCGCAGCAACGCCAGACGATTGTCGATAAAATCAAGCGACCATACCGGCCCATCGCCTCGTTCTGCCTCGCGAGCAGCTTTTAAAGGCGCGAATCGTTCTTCGTGCGTCAACGTGCGCACTTCGATTGTGAATGTTCTTTCCGTTCCCATCTCGCGCACGACAATTTTTCTCGTGCCCGTCATCGTCGGGAAAAACAACGAAAAGAAAATGTCGAACGTTTGCCATTCATCGGTTCCTTGCACTTCAAGCAGGTTCGCGCGTTTGGCGTCATTCGATCCATCGGCCCGAGCAATCGTCATCAACCGATCGAGTATGTCCGCCACCGCCACGTCGTCGATGGCGACGATTTCGACGCCAGGCTTCAGCATCGGATTTCCGGAGAAATCACGGCTCAGGATCATGCGTTTACCCAACCAGCGAAAATAGAATGGTACACGATCGGCGCGCTTGAAGAGCGATTCCACAATGCTCTTATCTTGATTGTAAAAGTTGGCATATGAATGCCCGCATTTGACGTGGGCTAAGAAAATCGAAATCGCTAGGTACGCCTCGGCGAGTGTCCGGTCATGACCAAATTCGGTGGCAAGCGCCTCGAATCGCTGGTCCATCTGCGTTTTTGAATTGTAGCGATAGAGGCCCGGATGCAGCGTTTCATAAGCTTGGCGTAGAATGGCCAGGTCTTCGAGCAATTCGCGGGACGACAAGCGTCTCGATTCGATCGCTGCCACGG
>JANORL010000004.1:0-5679 GCA_031415295.1 Polyangiaceae bacterium
TACGCGAGCGGGTCGTAGCATCGGCCAAACCGTATGTGCCGCCGAATGAGATGACCGCGCCAAACCCATTGCAGCTTCCGCTATTTGGCAAGCTCTTCGACGAGCCCGAAGCCGACGTGAAGCATGCTCGCCGGAAACCCTGTGCATGGTTGCTCCGGCACGTATTCGCGATAGACGTCAACGTTTGCTCAAAGTGCGCAGGTCGAATGAAGTGGCGTCAAGTAGCATTGACGGCCGACGCGATACGATAGGGTTTGGCACGGGCGGGTTTGTCGGCGCGAGGTCCACCGAAACGCAACAGGGTGCCCATTGGGCAACTCTCGTTGCCATTTCCGAAGAAACGTCGCACCTAAGAAAGAGCGACGCGTCTTGCGTGAGTTTGCGCTCGTCTTCGCCGGCGCCAGTGCCCACGTGTGTCCGCGCGTCAAGAAAATTCGACGCCGACAAACGCTGACGAGCCGGGACCGAGCACGCGTGGCATCCGTATGTGCGCAAATGTACAGGAACCGACCAATGACGCGTGACGACGTAAACGCGTCAAGTGCGAAATTGCCACTTTGTTTGGACTAGGCACCAACGTGGGTGGGGATTTTTCCAAGGTGGGGATCTTCCTCCCCAAATTCAGTGGGATCCGGTCCAATAGTAGAAAATGCCGTCCCTACACATTGCACAAGTGTTTACGTCCCCTTGGCGCCCGTGGTAGTGACCACCGGCCCAAGTTGGCTGCCACCACCCCAGTGGGACCGCAGGGCCCCAGTCACCTTTGCCATCCAACCAGCGGTGCTCAGTGATGTACCCCAAGTTCTCCTGTCTAACGACCTTCGCCAACAGCGCGTCGCAGTCCGGGCCTGGCATGGTAGCGCGGAGGTAATACTCCCAATCCGGGAACATTTCGACTTCCTTCTCATGAATGTCGCTCGCGCTCTGGGGTAGCCCCCCGCCAAACGCTACGTGTTTTTTGCCTCCCTTGCAGCTCAGCATCATCGCTATTACTAGCGCCAGAACCGAGAGGCGAAGGAGGTGGCGGTAGCTCTTGCGACAGCAGCATCGACGTAGCGAGAAGCGCATGCGACTCGCAGCTTGACATCTGCGTTCTCCAATCATCGAAGGGGCGGAGCGCTGCACATAGGATGCAGACGGTCGTGGACCATCGTGAGCCACTCCGTCGCAATCAGCGATCGCACCCAATACCGGCACATTCGTAATCGTCAAGCAAACACCTCCGCCGACGTCTTTGCCCCGAGCGCGTTGTCGAACCACCGGTCGAGTGTCGAGGCATCGTTGCATTCAGCGATCCGTGCACGATCTTCGTCCGAAAGGTTAACGTTCAAACGCGTGATGAGTCGAGTCAATGCACCGCGTTTGCCCTCAACCACGCCCGATTTGTGCCCTTCGAGCAACCCTTCCGCTTTCTTCGTTTCGCCATAATCACGGGCTTGCTGAATCTCATCGAGCACTTTGTGGTACGCCTCAAGCTCTAGTACGCTAAACGACGCCTCATTGGCCAGCTCCATGGCTTCTCGCATCGGACCCTCCGGCAAACCTTCTGGCAATTTCTTCAGCTTCGTTGCGTTCACGAAAAGCCACGCCCACAAGGCCGCACCACCCGCTGGCTTTACCTTCGGTACCTTCGGTAATTCCAAAAAGGCAAACTGCACCTGCAACAACTTCCGATTCCCCGTCGCCTCTTCGGCCATCGAAAAACGACTATGCATGGGCATGTGGGGCTCGTTCAGTTTGTCCTGTTCCACGTCAGGCCATAACACGAAGTCGCATATCGCAATCGCTACGACGTCCACGAGCTTCGTGTACGATTCGCCCGCCTTCAATTGAGAGGCATACGCTTTGCTCCCATTGTACACCATGCGATTCAGAAAACCGGCCATGTGGGCGAGCTGCATCTCGACGATGAAGATCCCTCCACCACGATCCTTGCACCGCACGTCCAAGATCGACAGTTTTAATCCAGGTATCGCTGGCAATTGCTCGCTCGGCAGGTATTCCAACGACTCGATCGTTCGGTCGCCTGTACGATTGAGCAAGTCGTTTAACAAGCTGCGCAGGATGTCGGGATGCGTCGCGAAGATGCGGCGGAAGACGAAGTCGTTCTTCAGGTCGGCGAACACCATGCGGCGATTCTGCGCCCATGCGCGGGAAAAGGCAAGGGGCGCGTTTCGACAAGTTGCGCGCCGGATCTCACGCGTCCTGGAGGAAGATGACCAGGGACTCGCGAATCCGTCTTGAAGGCAGCCCTGCGCGACAAACGGGCAAGCCGTTTCGACAAACAGGCACGAGCAAGAGTTCGAGACATCGGTAACGGGCAAAGTGAGAGGTGTGCAACACGTCGAGCTGCATTGTCGAGTGACCGCGTGGGTACGTGGATTCCGGGGCCCCGAATGCGCTCCTCAACACGTTGTGGTCGCTTTGCAGACGATGAGGGTCGGTTGCGAGGGTGAATCCGAGATTGGTTCGTCGTCTCATCAGCCGTTGCCCGGTGGAAGAATTTCCTCACCGCCATCCAGCGTGCCATCGAGTCCTGTGAAACCACGGGTTACCAGGCAACGGATCAGTTTCGTGACGTCACGAAATTGATCGCCTCGGCAAGGGCGGGCAGCGGGAAGTTCAGGACGTCACAACACTCGACCATCCCTTGACATCCGCTCGGCTTTTTTCTCCTGCGGAACATAAGGCGCGATGGCCGCGAACATGGTCATCGTTGGATACGCCATACTCTCATTGTTTGCTGCTTTCCACCCGTAGCTCCATTCTCCAGCCGCAGCCAAGAATGCCGCGTGCTCCGTATCCAGGCCGAACTCTTCATCCCACAGGCGATGGTGCGCGGCCTGAATCAATTGAGTTCGTTGTGGTTCTTCGAGAATGGGCAGCGCTGCAAACACCGTCGCTGCCGCATAAGAACAATGCGAAACTTGCCCCGCACCTTGGGCCACCCATCGAGCCGCCACTGGGTGCAGCTCTTTGGGCAAATGCCTCCAGGAAACAGTGCCGATCAATGCTCGGACCTCCAATGGAAATGCTTCGACAAACCTCGGGATTTCATGGGTTGCCCCGAGCGTAACCATCCGACAACCAACACGTCTATTTGCTCCTGGTCACAACCGAGCCCCAACCCTTGCATCCGTGATGGCTCGATTAATTGGCGGGTTGAACGACGGTGCTGGCGTCCATAGTGACCGCTGTTTGTGCCAGTAGCCTGCCATTCAACGACGCGCCCGTATTCAGACTGATCGACGTCTTCGACAACACGACACCCTCCAAGTGCGCAGTCGCGCCGAGACTCACGGCTCCTGAGACCTGCCAGAAGACGTTCTTGGGTAATCCGCCACCAGCAAGCGTAATCGCAGCGGCATCGCTGATCGTGAGATCCTGCGCGATCTGGAAGATCCAGACGCCATTCGAATTCCCATTGAGCGTAACGTTCGTCGGAACCAAAACGCCCGTGCTCCACTTGTAGACGCCTGGATTGATGGTCAGGCCGCCAATGTTGCCCGCGCCGAGTTCGATGACATCGGGTGCGCGTCCCGCCGCATCGGTGAATGCAAGCTCCATATCGCTGATCGCGGTGGTCAGGTTGGAAGGGGTAGGCGCCGCATAGTTGGCCGCATATACAGCGCCCGTGATCTGCGTCGATGTCGAGAACGTATTCGTGGCATCCGCGATCAACGAGAATCCCGTGATGTACGACGCAGCAGCCGGGCTAACGCCCATGTTTCCCGTGATGGCTGACTGCGGCACGGTGGAAATCCCAGCCTTGGAAAGGACCACGTAGTAGCCCGCCGTGCCAAGGTTCACACGGGGCACCGATGGCGCGCCGTTGCCAAGGCGCGAGTCGTGCTTCCCGTTCATATCCACGCCAGATTTGCTGGTCGCTTCTTCGGTGATCAACGCGGTGAACTTGGCGTTGCTCGCGCTCGCCGAGATCCTGCTACCCATCGAGCCTTCATTCGAGTCTTTACAAGCGACAGCGAAAGGCAGGGACAAGAGAAGCACAGCGGTAAGGCCCGTGATGCGAGGAAAAGTGAAGCCGGGGGAATGGTTCAACTGGAGCATGGAAACCTTCTACTTCTTTATGTCGGATCGAATGGGGAATTATCCTCATCGCCCGTTTTTGCAATTGGGTCTTGGTCGCTACAGCAGGTTTCCGCCTGCACCCGACCAACTCCCGGAATTCGAATCTCGAAGGCGAATCCTGCATTGAATCATCTGCTTTTTGGGCAGAGACACCAACACCAGAATTCTCGTCGGGTCCTCAAGCGCGCTGCTGCCCAGTCAACAAAGACATCGCGCAGCACGTTGAGGATGGCCCTGTCGCCATCGTTAACGAAGTGGTCTATACATCCACGGTGCAGTTCGCATCAAAGCGAGGCCAGCAAAGATTCCGCGGTCATGGTAGACTTCCGGAATTCGGAACCTAGTGACGATACACGTGCTGTCAAGTCATCCGATACGTTTAGACGCACGCCTAGGAAAAATGACCCGGCCATTTCGATTTTGACGCATGGCAATCCGAGCGGGCGATTTTGTCGTGTTACGACATTGCGGGAAGAGCGCCGAAGACGCGGATCGTAGATGGTCCGCGGTTGGGCAAAGGAGAATGTGCGGTTGTCGTCGATGGATTCAAAGTCTATGCAGGAGATGCAATCGACGGGCGGGATCGTTAGACGCGTTGCGGGTGAAGCTGCTGCCGCATCTTGCGTGATGTTGCGCTCGTTTTGACCGGCGCCGAAACACACGTATGTTCGTCTATCAAGGAAATCGACGCGTGAGAGTGAGCACGATAGTTGATGGCGATCCTTTCAAGATATTTGAGGGCGGCGTCCCCTCCTCGCGCCGGCAGCAAGACGGCGCTGCTCCGGGACGTTTTGCGCCGTTGCGAGCCTGCTGGGACACGCCTGCAAAGCCGGCGCGTCCCTCGCAGGCCCAAAGCTGCCGCCGCACGAGTTGTGCTAGCCATCAAATACCCTGATGAAATAGCTGTACCAAACCCGTGCCAAATTGGTAAAACGCCCGAGCAGCAGATTGGTGTGCCAAAACTGTACCAAACCGACGTTGGCACACACGGCCATCGCATTTCTTGACAAACTAACGGAAGATTTCTTTGAGAGGCAGTTGGAGAAGATCCGGGAAATCCGGCTCTCTGAACGCAAATTTTACCAGAAGATCACTGACATTTACGCGACTTCACTGGATTACGACACGTCTGCCACGGCGACCAAGCGATTTTTTGCAGCAGTGCAGAACAAGCTGCATTACGCCATTCACGGCCAGACGGCGGCAGAAGTCATTTTGGATCGGGCTGATCACAAGAAGGAAAACATGGGCCTGACCAGTTGGGACGGCGCGCCCCAAGGGAAGATCCACAAATACGACGTTGCCATTGCCGAGAACTACCTCGCTGAGTTCGAGCTGGCACAGATGCAGCGAATCGTGTCAGCCTATCTGGACATGGCCGAACTTCAGGCGATACGCCGGATTCCCATGACCATGCAGGATTGGGAAGAGCGTCTTGGCGGATTTCTCAAACTATGGGACAGGGAAATCCTTCAGGATGCCGGCAAAGTCACGGCGGAAATTGCCAAGGCTCATGCCGAAAGCGAATTCGAGAAATATCGTATCGTGCAGGATCGCTCGTTTGAGAGCGACTTTGACAAGCTCATCAGG
>JANORL010000005.1:0-4832 GCA_031415295.1 Polyangiaceae bacterium
CGGCGACCGCCATTGGATCGGCGAGGGCCCGACCGCAAGACCCAGCCAGCCTCGACCTTTTTTATCCATGCCCCTCCGGTACGATCGTAGTTATGGCGGCCCAGGTTTTTCAAAGAATCCCATCGGCCGCGGTCGTGGACAAGCACTACCCAACATCGAGCGACCCACGCAAATGATTTCTTCGCCAGGACAAACGCCCGATCCGGCCGGCTTTGGGCCCATCGATCGTCGATGGCCACAACGAACGTCACGCGTCGGGACCTACGACGACAAATGGCTCGCTGAACGTTGGCCTGGTTTTCCCGAGGACTTCGATCTAGGTTACTTCAATGCCGCACCGACCGATCAGCAAGTCGCAGGCTACCTGCGTGGCGACGAGCCTATCGCCTTCGAACATTTCCACCCCGAAGTTCCTCGTATCGAATCACGTTTGCCCGCGTTACGCCCGCGTTGCTTTCTACGGGGCGATCCGCGTCGCGGGACCGAGTTTCGCGAAGTGAATTTGCAACTCGATACGCTCTGTGTCGACATGAATGCGTTGAAGTTGTCCTTGGTTTGGCGCGGCGTAACAACCACCGTGACACGCGATGCCGAGGAAATCCAAAAGGCGTTGGTCGTAACCGAAGATCTGAACGCATCTCCCATAAACGCCCGCGTGTATGCGGAAACGCGGTTTTGGGAACGGGTCAAAGAACCCATCGAAAAAGCCGAAAGGGACGAACCCGCTCGGCAGGACACACCAGAGGCGCCAGCCGCAGTGGACGCTGAAGTTATCGCGGCGCTCGACGAAACGCGGGCCATGCTGGAAAAGGCGAAGGTCCCCGCGGATGTGCTCGCGCGGCTCAAAAAGGTAAACGATCCCGACGCGTTCATGGCGATTGTCCTGACCTTGCTGCCGCAGGATCCCGAAGCGGCTGAGCGTGACATGAAGGAGTCACGTGAGCGCACACGTAAACTTCTTTTGGATCACGGGCACGATGCGTCGATTCTGGACGAACCTGAAGCGGCCAACGACGACGCCCCCAAATCCCCATATACCCGCGCCGACGTAGAAGCGCGGGCGAAACGTGGCGAAAGTTTTGCCAAGTTATCGCTTGCGGGGCTCGATCTGAGCGGTTTGGACTTACAAAAGCTCGTTTTCGTGCACGCTGACTTTACCGGGACGAACCTCCAGGACACGCGCCTCGACGGGGCCGATATATCGAATGCACGATTCGAGCGGGCCGATCTGCGCCGCGGTTCGCTGGCCGAGGCCATCGCCGAGAAGGCCGAGTTTTTCAAGGCGGATCTCACGGGGGCAAACCTATTCCGGGCAAACCTTGCCGGAGCCTCGATGCGCAAAGCAACCTTGACGACTGCGAAGCTCGACGACGCGGACTTGACGGGGGCGGTTTTGGCCGAGGCAAACCTCGAGCTCGCGTCATTGGAAGGCGCCGAATTGGCCGGGGCAAACCTGTCCGAAGCAAACCTGCAAGGCGCACGCGGTATTCGCGCTCGTTTCGTCGGCGCGACGCTCACGGATGCGGATCTTCGCGAGAGCGTGTTCGATGCGGCGGACTTCTCTGAATGCTCGCTCGATCGCGCGAGGTTTGGCCGGGCGTCGCTGCGGAATGCCTCGTTTTATGGTGCGAAAGGCGAACGCGTGTCTATGGTCGACGCGGACTTGACGGGATTACGAGCGGGCGAGGGAGCATCATTTTGGCGAGGGGAATTCAAGGGTGTGCGGGCCGATGGATCAAACTGGTCGGGCGCCTCGCTACGTGAGGCGGATTTTCGCGAAGCGAGTTTGATCCGTGCGGACTTTTCGGGTGCCGATCTGGAGGGGGCGAGTTTGCATCGTGCTGTGCTGAAGTTTGGAAACTTGAGCAAATCGAAGTTGCAATCGGCGCTGCTGACGGCCGTCAATCTGTTCCAGGGCACGCTCGAGGGCGCGCAGCTCACGAAAACCGATTGTCGCGGATCGAATTTGTATGGCTGTGAATTGCTCGATGCCGTGTTGACCGAAACGAAATTCGACGGAACAAACCTCAAGGCAACGAAACTCGCGGGGAGAACATGACGGCTGCCGAGCGGCTCGCGGAAGCGATAGCGCAGTTTCGTGTGGCCATGCCCGACGTACCGCCCGTCGTCGCGCAAATGGATCTCGCGGGCGAAGATCTGCGCGGGATGCATCTCGAGGGCGTCGCATTGTATCGCGTGAAACTGGCCGGGACCGATCTTTCGGGCGCATATCTCGATGGCGCGTTGTTTATTGGGTGCGATTTGAAGCGCGCGAAGCTTGCGGGCGCGAAGCTTACGGGCGCCATGTTTACGTCGATGGATGTGGAGATCGATCCCGCCGCAGCCGTAGATGTGCCACTGGAAACGACGGGATTGGATCCCGAGCAAGTCGAAGCGTTTCAAAAGATGGGCGTACGCGGTGTGCGTCGTAAACGTTTGGACTTGACGGGCGCGGATTTCACGAATGCGGTATTGGTGGGCGCGGTGTTCGAGGGGGCGGACATGGGCGGCGCGGTTTTCGATGGAGCGGATTGGACCGACGGCATCGTGCGTGAATGCGCTCTCGTGGGCGCATCGCTTCGAGGGACGCGTATGGAGCGGGCAACGTTCGAGGAGAGCCAGCTCGGGGAAGTGAATCTCGCGTTCGCGTCGATAACGGCTTCGGTATTCGAGGATTGTGGTTTGGTGCGCGCTCGATTTGATGGCTCCACGCTGAAATCATTACGTGTCGAACGATGTGATGTGACGGGCGCATCGTTCGATGGGGCAAGCATCGACGGCGCGACATTTGTCGACGTATTACCCGCGCTGCTGCCAATCGCGGCGGCCAAGACGATTCATCGATTGAGTGCACGCGGGTTGCCGTTGTTTTCCTTTGGAATGATCGCAGGCGATCAACGCGGTGCGAAACTCGTAGATTGCGATCTTCACGGCATGGACTTGCGTGGCACGGATTTTACGAATGCCGTGCTTGTCCGGAGCAACCTATCCGGGTGCAACCTCGATGGCGTTGACTTATCGGGTGCCGATCTGACGCAGTGTGACTTGACGGACGCGGTGATGGTGCGGGCGAAACTCGTCAAAACCACGTTATCGGGCGCAAAGCTTGTCAGAGCAAACCTTTCCGAAGTGGATTTTACGCGTGCATCGCTGGACGGTGCGGATCTTTCGGGGGCAACGCTGCGAGGTGCGCACGCGGACGAACCTGTTCTGACGGGGGCAAACCTATCGGGCGCCGTGCTCGATGGTGTGGCGATCAAGCATGGCGAGCTTGGCGGTGTCTCGTTGCGTGTCGCCAGTCTGGTGCGTGCCGTGCTGGAGAAAAGCAATCTGAGTGGAGCCGACCTGGAGGGCGCGGACCTGGATGAAGCTCGATTGGTTTTTTCGCGTTTATGCGATGCGAAACTGGGTCACGTGAATGCACGCGCGACGCGATTCGATGGCGTCGACCTTTCCCGAGCTGAATTGAGCAATACGAAGTTTGGAAGCAACAGTTTCGTTCGAAGTATCTTGCGCGGTGCCGACTTGAAGGGGCGCGATCTATCCGGTGCCGATCTAACGGACGCGGACTTGGCGGGCGCGGACCTGACAAACGCGAAACTCGTCGGGGCAAACCTGACGCGTGCCGACCTCAGCGAAGCCAAATTGGTGCATGCGACGCTGACGAAAGCACGTGGTCCAGGCGCGAACTTTTCGGCTGCGAAGATGGGGCCGTGTGACATGCGCGAATCGGCTTTTCCCATGGCATGTTTCGAGGAAACATTGATGAAAGGCTCGATGCTTACCGGGGCAAACCTGTCTCAATCCGTCTTCGTTCGTGCCGACGCACGTAATGCGAACTTCCTTGGCGCCGTGCTCGCATATGCGGACCTATCACACGCGCGTATGAACGACGCGGACTTTACCCAGGCTGACTTGACGGGCGCGAATCTGCATCGAATGGATGATCGCGGCGCCGTGTGGACTTTGACAAACCGTACCGACGTGCGTCTTACCGATCCGGATTTGGCAGCGGCCGAAGACTGGAAGGCGCATGGAACATGAGAACATGAAATGACCGGAGCAATCATGAACGAGCTTGCCGCATTGCCTGTAGAAATGAATGACGATGCCCCGCCCCATTCGGGACAACGAATGACGACTTCGTCTGGTGCATCGGCGCTCGTGGATGGCGATCGAATCGAGGTGCGTGATCCGAAAGGCAGGCTTCTTTTCGATTACGATGCGGTGACGGGTCGAGGTTCGTTGACGATGCCTGCGGGGGATCTTGCGCTGCATGCGCCGCAGGGAAATATTGACATCATTGCGGGAGGCGCGGTGCGCTGTCGTGGTGCCGAGGGAGTATCCATTGGCGCGGGTGAGGACAAACAGGGTTCGTCTTTGCTGACGATTGGTAAAGAAAAACTCGCGTTTGCGGCGCGAGCGATGTCGTTTTCGGCCGAGCGGGCCGATATGTTATTTGCCGAAGCGAAGGTGCATGGCGTGCGGCTTTCCGCGACGGTCGAGCATGCGCAAATGGTATTCGATCGGGTCGAAACGGTGGCGGTGAGTGTGGTGCAGCGGGCGAAACGCGTGATTCGACACGTCGAAGGACTCGAGCAATTAACGGCGGGGCGGCTGCGGACGCTGGTGAGCGGAGCGTATTCGGTGAAGGCGCAGCACGCGTCGCTGGAGGCCGAGGACGACGTCAAAATCGATGGCAAACGGGTGAATCTCGGATAAATTTCTAGGAGAAAAACGAATATGTTTGCCGTGGCGACGAAACAAGGTGGAACGGCCGAAGCATTTCCCGATACATGCAAAACACCTGCACCGCCTGCACCGCCGGTGCC
>JANORL010000006.1:0-6232 GCA_031415295.1 Polyangiaceae bacterium
ATATCGTCGGGATTCACGACATTCCCAAGCGATTTCGACATTTTTTCGCCATTCTCGCCCAAAATCAATCCTTGGTGCACCAACTTCTTGAACGGCTCCAGATCCGACACGATACCCATGTCGTACAGCACCTTGTGCCAAAATCGCGCATACAGCAGATGCAGTACCGAATGTTCCGAACCGCCAACGTACAAATCGACCGGCATCCAATCCGCATATGCTTTTTTGCTGAATGCCTCGTCGTTATTGTGCGGATCCAAAAATCGCAAATAATACCAACACGACCCCGCCCATTGCGGCATCGTATTCGTTTCTCGAGCGTACCATTGACCGTCTTTTTGGAAAAATCGCCAATCAGCCACACGCGCCAAGGGCCCCGCTGGATCCTCGCCTGGACGAAAATCCGGCAAATCCGGCAGCTTTAGCGGCAATTCATCGTACCCTACAGCAATAGGCTCGCCATACCGAATCGAATGTTCGTCACCTTTGCGTGGATCACCGTCGGGGTTTTTCATGTCCACAGGGAAATAGATCGGAATCGGCTCACCCCAATAACGCTGACGGGAAAATACCCAATCACGCAACTTGTAGGTGATCTTGGACGAACCTTTGCCCACCGCTTCGAGCGCCGACACGATTGCTTTTTTTGCATCCGCCGACTTCAGACCATCGAATTGCCCGCTGCGAACCAATACGCCCGTTTCGACATACGCCGCTTCGAGATTCTCGTGCAGCGCTCCATCAGGGCTGATCACTTCAACAATGGGCAGTCCAAAAACCTTCGCAAAAACGAAATCGCGTTCGTCATGCCCTGGCACCGCCATGACCGCGCCCGTTCCGTACGAACCAATGACGTAATCACCTACCCAGATCGGTACCACTTGGCCCGTCAATGGATGAATCGCCATACCGCCCGTCGGTTCACCCGTTTTCGTCTTTTGACCCGTCGTTCGATCGAAATCGCTCTTGCGCGTCGCTGCATCGACATAAACGCGAACTCGTTCAGCACATTCGGGCGTCGTCACTTTTGCCACGAGCGCATGCTCGGGCGCGAGCACCACGTACGTGCAGCCCATCAACGTGTCGGGACGCGTCGTGAAGACATCGATCTTCGCTTCCGAATGTCCTTGGACCTCAAACGAAATCAGCGCACCTTCCGAACGACCAATCCAGTTGCGTTGCGCAGTCAACGTTCCTTCGGGCCAGTCGAGCAGTTCCAGATCCTTCGCGAGACGATCGGCATACGCCGTGATGCGCAACATCCACTGACGCAGCGGCGTCCGCACGACCGGATGACTACCGATGTCGCTCTTGCCATCAACGACTTCTTCGTTCGCGAGCACCGTGCCGAGCGCTGGGCACCAGTTGACGAAGACCTTGTCCTGGAAAGCCAAACCCTTCTCGAAGAGCTTCAAGAAAATCCACTGAGTCCAACGCACGTAGTGCGGGTCGGTCGTGTCGACTTCACGCGACCAGTCGTAACTAAAGCCGAGCATCTTGAGCTGTCGGCGGAAGTTCGTGATGTTTTGGCCCGTCGTCGTCGCGGGATGCGTACCTGTGCGAATCGCGTGTTGTTCCGCGGGCAAACCAAATGCATCCCAACCCATCGGATGCAAAACGTCATAACCAATCATGCGGCTGTACCGACAGTAGATGTCCGTCGCCGTGTATCCTTCAGGATGACCTACGTGCAAACCCGCGCCCGACGGATACGGGAACATGTCGAGCACATAACGCTTGGGCCGGCCTTCGCGACGCTCGGATCGAAACACGTCGTGGTCGTCCCAGTATCGTTGCCATCGAGGTTCAACCTCGGCATGGTTGAAGCGAGTCGTTTCATTGGTCGCGGCGGAAGCATCGGCTGAAGTCGTCATGACGAACGTACGCTTAGCACCGGCGCGGGGTGCGTGTCAGCGATTGTGACTTCGAATCGTTTAGGTTCCAGCACCATGGACGTCCGAGACCCAAGTGGTTTGTTGACTTGCGCCAAGACTCCCCAATCGGATGCCCTTGCACAACCTCCCACCTGCGTTCATACCGTCGCCACCCCGCGGAACGTTTGACTCTTTCACGCTGCCCAACCACCAGCGCCATCCCACCTTAAACGCCTTATATGTCCATTCCTCTTGGAGAACTTGCCGCTCTCGGCACGGCCTGCTGCTGGACGGTCAGCTCATTGGCATTTTCAGCAGCTGGCCGGCGTATGGGTTCCTTGTCGTTAAACCTCGTACGGCTTGTTTTCGCATTTGTCCTCGTCACGGTGTATTGCGGCATTCGTCGAGGGATGTGGTTACCATTCGACGCGTCGCCAAAGACGTGGATATGGCTTCTCGGCAGTGGTTTCGTTGGATATGTTTTGGGCGACTTGTGTCTTTTTCGCGCCTTTGTACTCATTGGGCCACGTTTATCGATGCTCATTATGGCCCTCGCACCGCCCATTGCCGCGGTGCTCGGGTTTTTCCTACTGAATGAACGTATTTCGACCTTGGGAATCGTCGGAATGGCCGTCACCATTGGCGGCGTCGCTTGGGTCGTCCGCGAACGCCCGGAGACGACGACATCGAACCATACGCAGCCCAAGGGAAAAGATCTCGAACACGGAATCATTCTTGCCTTCGGCGGAGCCATTGGCCAAGCGCTCGGAATGGTCCTCAGCAAAATCGGGATGGGCGAGTATGATCCGGTCGCCTCGGGTCAAATTCGCATCATCGCCGGTATTATTGGATTTTCTGTGCTTTTCTCCGCCGTGGGTTGGTGGAGAAAAACCTTGGACGGCGTTCGAGATACATACGCACTTAAATACGCAGCGCTCGGAGCATTCGCAGGCCCCTTCATTGGCGTATCGTTGTCACTCGTCTCGGTCCAACTCACTGAAACCGGAATTGCCGCGACAATCATGTCGACAACGCCAGTGCTCATCATTCCCGTGGTGATTCTTTCGGGTCAAGAACGAGTCACCCCACGCGCCGGAATCGGAGCCATTGTGGCTATCGTGGGCGTCGCGATGCTCTGGCTCCGCTAACAGCCCGTTGAATTATCGTTGCGAGCGCCCGAAAGCTAGGGCGACTGAGCGAGGAATACTTCAGTATTTCGAGCGATGTCGACCGACGATTTCGGGTGTAAGCAGATAAGTCAACGGGCTGTTAAAAATCGCGCCATTTCCTCGACGAGCGCCATCGATTCAGGATCGTGCAACTTCGCCAGCGTCCGCGCTGCTTCAATCGCCTTCTTGGCCGAAACCAAATCGCCCGTCGCCGCTGCCAATTGACTCGTCGCTAAAAGCACCGGCAGGAGCGCCAATGGATCATCCGCCTCTTGCGCACTCGCCCGCGCCCGCGGCAACAACTCTCGCGCACTCGCGATGTCGCCCAATCCCAAAAACGCCACGATTTTATTCGACAACAACACCGCGCGCTCGCCAGGATCCATCTCCCGACCCGACAATTCGTCCACTGGCGTCGCTGCCAAGCGCCGCATTTCAACGACCCGGTCGAGCTGCTCGCGTAATCCTTGCAATCCAATCACGTGTTTGTCGAGCTTCGCTTCCTTGGCTTCCTCAATGGCTTTATCGAGTACCGCAAGCGCCCCTTGCTCTTGACCAAGACTCATCAATGCCCGCGCCTCCAATGCCCGCGCAGGCGCCAAAAAATCGGGGTTCTGCGCAAGTACCGATTGACCCGCACGAAGTTTCTCGAGCGCCTCGTCTGGGGCCCCCGCATTCACATCGAATGCTGCCAATTGCAAAATCTGCCGCGGATCTGCCATTTCGGACACGACGTTTTTCCTCGTTTATTTTTCCGCCGGTCGTTTTTCACGCGGCACATAATAACCGACAAACTTCTTCTTCTCGAGCCACGAATTCAATACTTCACTTCGCCTGGGTTCCTCGAGCTGCGTTGGGTCAAGGCCCAAATCAAGCGCCGAACTAGCAATGGCTGCACATCGATGTTCGCCGGGTTGCATTTTTTCTCGTTCGGTTTGCTCTTTGCACGCGGAAAATACCGTTACGTAGGTCTCGAGCGCTCGATTCGCCTTCGCTTCGGGCGAACATCCACTCACGAACGCAAACACACTCGGAAACAATAAAGCAAACGCGGGATGCATTGACGAATCTCCTGACGATTCCGACACAACGTACACCAGTTACAAAAGTGGTGGGCACCTTTGTCGGCCGGAAAGACAAAACGCTCCGGGACGCGCGTCCGGGAGCGTTTTAAGATCCGCAATTGCCGCATCCTCGGTGTCCCCGGCCGTTTCAGGGTGCAACGGGCGGGGGTTCCGTGGACTCGGCCTCTTTCGCCTTCGCACGTTCCGGCGCCACATCCAGAAAAAACGCCGACACGTAATCACGTTGACGTGGGAATCGTTCGTCAAGCGCTCCCTTCGCAGCGGCCAGTGCATCGGCCGCATTCAGCACCAGCTTCATCCCCGTGCTCACTAGTTTTTCGCGTGCGTTATGGCCACTTTCTCGATCGTCGAGGCAGCCTTGCTGCTGGTTGGCGCGTTTCGTGAGGTCCGCAGCGATTGCCGCGCGTTCCGAAAAGTCCGGTAGTTCGTCCAGCCGCTCGACGGCAAGGAGGACTTTCTGGGGCTCGAGCGTTATCTTTTCTTTCGTCAATGTGGTCACATTCTTGCCGAATACATGCGACGCTTCGAGTCCAGGCTTGCCCTTGAGTGCAAGTTTCGTCCGGGCATTGCCATTGCTGACACCGCCGTCGAGCACCCGATCGCCCATTTCCACGCGGACCTGCAGACGGCTGCCGACGTTGAGATCATGGTCCTCTATCGCGCGTAATGCCGCAATGAGCAGGGGCTTGTGGGGCAAGAGAATGGCCTTGCGGGCCGTGAAAAAGGCCCGGTCTTCGTCGGTTCGATCAAGGTCGAGCTCCGCGGCGACATCGAACGCGTGGACGGTTACGAAAATGGCTTGCGCCATTGTGGAGAGAGTGGAGGTCGGTCCGGCAAGCACGGGGGGATCCTTTCTTGTTTCGATGAGGGAAGCCCAAGATGTATCCGCAGGATACATCGATGCGCAAGAGGGATTTGGCAAAAGTGGTGGGCACCTTGTCCGGGCACCTTGTCCGGGCACCTTGTCCGGCAGGCACCTTGTCGGCTAGCATCTCGCGCCAGAACGGCTTCGATCATGGGCGCTTTCGTATGCTTTTTCGCGGTCATGGTTTTTGTTCGAATCTGCGCCTTCCTACTGCCTATGGCTGGCTGTCATCGAGGCCATTCAGAAGGTCGATCAACCAAAGGTCGAAGGACGCTGAAATCAGGGATGCCTGCTGATTTTTTCCCAATTCGTGATCCCAAAATACAACTGGCCCCTCACCTTTCTTCATTTGGCGAGTGTCAAGACAGTAGTGGTTCCCAGCCCCGTCGTTCATCAGTGGAACAAGGTGATTGGGGATCGCTGGCTCCATTTCTATGCGCTCTCGCAGCGTCATGTTGATTAAGTTCAAGTAATGGGGGGCGTCCGAACCCAAACCAAATATTTCCAAATGCTCGACGCCGCCCCATCCAAAGTCACGCAAGAACCGCCGGTAACTTGCTGAAAGCATTACACCTAAGATTCGTTCTGCGTCCTTGATCTCTGCTTCGGACGCTCCTCGGCCGAATTTTTTTTTCTCGAACCTGTGCAATCGCTCATTTAGCCTATCAAATTTCATGGACTCCCTCATGGTAAATTGGGATGATTTACCTTGTAGTTTCCACCTCGACGGTGCTCAGTTTGTGTCATGACGTCAATATTATTAAAAGTATTAGCACCGCCCTCTGCCAAGGGTTTTCTGTGATGCAGTTCCATTGGATAACCGTCCGACCCCATGGGCGGCTTTCCTTCATGCATCCGCGCCAAACTCTCCGCGCTATATCGAGCCGGATTCGACCGTGCTTCATGTTTCCAAAAATCGGGCCTCATCCGATTGAAGTCATTTCGTGCTTTTTCCAAAACCTGGCCAGTTATTCTCGTTCCAGAAGCCTTCGGCGGCCCTCTTGCCGTTTTCCCACCTTTTCCAACCCCCGCCGCCTTCCTCCCGACGACGATACTGAGAATCGCGACCCCGACGCCGACGGTCGCCGCACCGACCGTATACCAATCGTCGTCGTCCACGGCAAACGCCAAGCTTGCCAACGGCATCAACGGATTGACCACGTTGATCGCGTCAATGATATCGCCTTGCTTGTACGCCGCCGCGACTTCGAATCCTGTATTCCGCTGTGCATGATACCA
>JANORL010000007.1:0-3079 GCA_031415295.1 Polyangiaceae bacterium
CCCATTCCGTCGAACCCGACGCAGGAACCAATCTCGTGCTCCTCGTTCACCAGGTCCGTGGAGGTGCGCATCACGAAGCGTCGCATTCCGAACACAGCCACGACCACCACGACGCCCATTAAATAAATCGAGCGAATCAAAATTCAAGGAAAGAATATGACCAACGAAGCGCCTTCCTTCACGAAAAACCGTATCGATGTCCTCGTCGTCGGCGCCGGACCGGCGGGCGTCACAGCAGCCGCGGAAGCACGACGACATGGTTTGTCCGTGCGCATCATCGACAAAAACGACGCACGCACGCCGTATTCCAAGGCGCTCGTCGTTCACGCCCGCACACTCGAACTGTTTGCCGATATGGGACTTGTCGCACGCGTGCTCGACCGCGGACGCGAATTTCGAGCACTCAACGTCCATATCGACCAGAAACCCATTTCGCGCATCGTTTTTAGCGAACTGGACTGGCAAGATGCGCCGTATCCATTTTGGCTCAGCATTGCCCAAAGTGATACTGAATTGTGCCTCCAAGAGCACCTTGGTGATTTCGGCGTAGAAATCGAACGGCACACGGAACTCGTCGGACTCACGCAGCAGACCGATTTCGTGACCGCTGATTTGCGACGCGCGGACGGACAAACCGAGTCGTGTGAAGCCAGTTGGGTCGTCGGCAGTGATGGTGCAAGGAGCGACGTTCGTCGACTTTTGGGAATCGATTTTCAAGGGACGGCCGACGACGAGGTTTTTATTTTGGCCGACGTCACACTCGAGACGACATTGGCGGATGCCGAGGGACACAATTTCATGGCGCCCCAAGGCCTGGCAATTGTCGTTCCGATGTGCAAACCAGGTCAAGTTCGCCTCATTTTTCACATGCCTACGTTACACGTGAGCGACAAACCCGTCATTACGCAAGAGCTTTTGCAATCGCTTCTCGACGAGCGAACGGCGCAAAAGACGCGTATTGTGGATGTCGGGTGGACGTCGCATTTCAGCGTGAAACATTTCGTGGCAAAACATCATCGACAAGGCCGCATTTTTCTGGCTGGAGACGACGCGCATATTCATAGTCCCGTAGGTGGTCAGGGCCTCAATACGGGAATTCAAGACGCCTACAATCTGATGTGGAAACTGGCTCTTTTCCACAAAGGGCACGCATCCGCTGTTTTGCTCGACAGCTACGAAGCCGAACGCCACGCGGTTGCGGAAGACACCATCAAAACCGTTCGTCGAGCCACCTCGATGATGACGCTCCGACATGCAATATCGCAAGGAGTGCGCAATCAACTCGCCGAAATGTTGATGAACACGGACGTCGTGAAAAATCGCCTCGGGCATAGTGTAGGGATGCTGAATCTGGATTACGAAGACAGCCCTGTCGTCGCCGAAGACGTTCCGAAGACTGATTTCTTATCGCAAATGATGCGACGAGTTCTACCGAGTGGCCCTCATGATTTCAGTCATGGTCCGGATGCTGGGGATCTTGCGCCCAGCGTCGAAATCAAGGGCAAAGATGGCGCAACAATTCGCCTTTTGGATATTTTGCGCGGCCCGCATCATACGCTTGTGCTTTTCGTCGGCACGGATGGTTCCGGACAAACTAATGCATGGCGTGCTTCGGTTGCTGTACTTCGGCACCGTTATGATGCGACGATCGAACCCGTACTCGTCACGCCTGGCGATTCTCGAGATTTCGATGCCCAAGATCTTGATGGTCACGTGCTTCACGACACCGAGGGCAAGATACACCGCCGTTATGGTGCACAAGCGCCGTGTTTGTACCTCGTTCGGCCCGACAAATACATTGCGTATCGGTGCCAGCCTGTCGATTTCGAGCGTTTGACTGCGTATCTCGACCGCGTTCTCGTGGCCAAAGCATGATGGCGGTTGAAACAATACGCGTGGCCTAGGTTCGCGCAATACGGGCACGGCGGCACCCGAGCGGTAGACCGGGGTTGATGGTGTTTGCGGATGGTGCGTGACACATCGAGTCCACAAATTTCTACCGACGGTGCGATTTTGGTTGCCGTTCGGGACGAGTTGGACCAAAGCGTTTGCCCATGAGTTTCGGCAAAAATCCTCACGTCCCAAAGGCACAAGCGGCTGAACAAAAGGCGCTCGACGCAACCGATGATCATTCACGAGCCTCGGCCTATCGCGAAGCAGGACACCTGTGGGAACGAGCGGCCGAGCGCGAATCACCTGGCAAGCGCCGCTCCGAATACGAACGTAATGCTGTCCGCACACGATCGCTTGCCGATGGTGGCGGCGATGAAGTCATTGGAGATGCCGTGAGCCCGGTGGACCCCAAGTCGCTGAATTAGTCAAACCTGTGGCCCTGGCCCGCTCATCCAAGCGGGCAAAAATTAATTACAAACGTTGTTTACGCACATCGCGCTGACGCATTCCGTGTTTAATGTACACGGTTGGCCAGCCACGCTCTTGCAAACTCCACCACTGCACGTACCGCTCGCACAATGGGTGTTCGAACTGCATGACCTCCCATTGGCCGATTTGCAAACGCCGCTGTCATTACAAACTTGATTCACGGAACATGACGGATCCGGTGTTGGAAAAGGCAATAGCTTGCATGTTCCAACGGAACCATTGATGTTGCAAGCCATGCACGATAGCCCGCACGACGAGGCGCAACAAACGCCATCGACACAAAAACCAGTGGCGCATTCCAATCCTGTGACACACGGGTCGGATGTTTTGGTGCGACAATTGCCCAATCCATCGCAAATTTTCTCGCCGCCTACGCCGCATGTCATACCAGCGGCGGTTGGTGTATACACCGGCATGCCTGCGTTGCACACGTCTTCGGTGCAATCATTACCGTCGTCCTGGCCATCGAAAGGATCGAATATTTCGACGATATGCCCGGAGTCATCGCAAATCTGTCGTCGGCAATCTTGTGGAATCTGCGCTGCGGTGGGCAATTCAGTGCCTGCGGACTTAGGCATCGTTTCGCAACTCTGATTCGCGCCGCATAAGGCAATAACGCAGAAATTGCCACCATTCGAGCATTGTGCATCGCTCGTGCAACCAACGCATTTCCCCAGCCCATTACATTGCAAGTTAC
>JANORL010000008.1:0-6769 GCA_031415295.1 Polyangiaceae bacterium
TCACTTGTCGACTCGAGCGAGATGCCGCGCAACTCTTCGAGGGCCCCGATCGACACGACATGTTCAGGCTCGACGAGACCTTGTTTCATGTTCGGAAGAACGTCGGTGCCTCCCGCAATAACGACAGCTTTTGTGCCGAGATGCGCAAGCAAGTCGATCGCGGCGGAGAGCGTGCGTGGACGATGGTGATCAAAGATCGGTAACGGCAACACGTCGGTTCACTCCGCAGCAGCAGGTCGCTCGTGCGCGTCGTCGGCCTTCTGCTTTCGTAAGGCTTCGAGAACTCGCGCGGGCGAGAAAGGCAAACGGCGCATACGTACGCCGACAGCATCGAAAATCGCGTTGGAAATGGCGGGAATCGAAGGATGAAGGGGCCCTTCGCCGGCTTCTTTCGCGCCTCGTGGACCTTCCGCATCGTCCGACTCGATGATGAACGGGACAAACTCTGGAACGTCCAAACTCGTAGGAATTCGGTAGTCGAGAAGGTTGGGACCTTTGTGCAGTCCATCCTTGCCGATGACGTGTTCTTCGAGAAGCGCTTCGGCCGCACCCATGTAGGCCGATCCTTCGAGTTGTCCTTCGACGACGGTCGGACACAAGGCCTTGCCGCAGTCATGAGCGACCCAGATTTTTTCGATGACTACGATGCCGGATCGTTCGTCGACACGAACTTCAGCAACGTGCGCCGTGAACGAATACGCGGGTGATGCGCCGATCGATCCACCGCGATAATCGCCGCCAAGTTTGGGCGTGTTGTAGTGCCCGACAGCGCCAATCGTTCCGAACATAGCTTCGGCCAATTGAATTGCTTCCGTCACGGGAACGCCTCGTGATGGATCGCTGATCGAGACGAGCGCTCCACGGGTCACGAGAACGTCGCGCGGCTCGATTTCGAGCTTCTTCGCGACAGCTTTTACGAGTTTGTCCTTCACCTCGCGCGCGGCCATCAAACACGCGTTGCCATTCATGAACGTGCCCCGTGACGAATACGCACCGAGGTCGACGGGCGTGAGATCCGTATCGCCCGAAATGACGCGCACCGAGCCAAGATCGAGGCCGAGTTCATCCGCAACGATGACCGCGAGCATCAGGTCGCAACTCTGACCAATTTCGCTTTGACCTGAAAAGATGGTCACGACGCCCGAACGATCGACCTTCAACTGCACTGCGCTTTGCGGCATCGCGTTCGGGTAAATCGCGTAGTTCGTCCCGCTGATGTACGCGCTTACCGCGACGCCTAATCCACGCCCTCTACCGAGTTTGCCGCGACGATCTTTCCAGCCGCTCGCTTTCTCGACGGCTTCGAGACACTCCAAAATGCCGTTCGACGTGACGCGCATGCCGTTGAGCGTTGTCGAATTGGGAGCGACGATGTTCTTGCGTCGTAGTTCGATGGGATCGATGCCGAGCTTGCAGGCGACTTCGTCGAGCAGAACCTCGTACGCGAACCGCGGTTGCACGCTTCCGTGACCTCGTTTTGGACCACAAGGCGGTTTGTTTGTGAACAAACGAGTCGAGTGGAAACGATAGTTGTCAGGGAACGCAGGCAACGTGAGGAGTTGTCCGGAGTAGTAGGCGGTGACGAGACCAAACGATGAATAGGCGCCGCCATCGATGTACGTGCGAGCATCGAGCGCCGTGAGTTTGCCGTCGCGATTTGCGCCGATCTTCATGTGGATACGCATCGGATGACGGCCGCGATGCGCGTAAAATTCTTCTTCACGTGTGTAGAGAAATTTGACGGGGCGGCCGGTGTTCATCGCGAGTTTGGCGGCGCAAAACTCGAGCGCAAACGGCTCGCTTTTGCCACCAAACGCGCCACCGACGGGCGGCTGAATGACGCGGATACGCGTGGGAGAAATCTGCAACACGCGCGATAGTTCGCGATGCAAATAATGCGGCACCTGCGTTGTCGACCAGACCGTGAGTAGTCCGTTCTTGTCGTAGTTCGCGATCGCGCAGTGCGTTTCGATCGGAACGTGCGCCGAGCCTTCGTAATAAAAATCGTTTTCCGTGACGAAGTCGCTTTGGACAAACGCTGCGTCGACATCGCCGAAAGCAAGGTCGACGTCTTTTGAAATGTTGTCCTTGCCGCCTTTGCCGAGGCCGATTTCCGGATTGTTGATCGCTGTATCGAGGTCCGTTGCGGCGGGAAGAATCTCGTAGTCGACGTCGACGAGGTCCGCGGCTTCGTGGGCTGCGCGTTCATCTTCAGCGGCAACGGCAGCGACGCCATCGCCTACGAAACGCGCGATCTCGAGTGCGAGAGGAAATTCGTCGGGGGTCCAAGGAATGATGCCGAATCGTTCGGGCATGTCTTGACCCGTGATCACCGCGACGACGTCGGGACGCGCCAGTGCACGCGAAGCATCGATACGTTTGATGCGGGCATGCGGATGCGGACACCGCACAATGCGGCCCCACAACATGCGCGGCAGGT
This sequence comes from Polyangiaceae bacterium, assembly GCA_031415295.1. GTDB lineage: Bacteria > Myxococcota_A > Polyangia > Polyangiales > Polyangiaceae > Polyangium. Next base: position 2,441 of record JANORL010000008.1, read on the forward strand.
GAATATCGTCCGTGTATCGTACCTGTCCCGTGACTCGTGGGCCGAGCATCGACCGCGTTCGAGTTCCAATGAGGCCGCGTACCGAAGTGTTCGGTTTGTCTTGGTCAGCCATGGCCTTATCCCTGCTTCTGCGCTCGTGTAGCCGCGTTTGAAACGAGGGGTGGTGGAGCGCATTCCGTACCGGGCAAACCTTCACCCGCTGCCGCTTCGCCACGCCGAATTTTTGCCGCAAGTTCGATGGCGTCGACGATCTTACCGTAGCCTGTGCATCGACACAGGTTGCCCGAGATGGCGACTTTGATCTCGTCTCGTGACGGCCGAGCGTTGCGATCGAGAAGCGCCGTCGCGGTCATGAGCATGCCTGGCGTACAAAAGCCGCACTGACCACCACCGGCGCGATCAAAGCCATCGAGCAACGCATCGATGTGTGGCGCGCCTTCGAGTGTCTCCACTGTGCGTACGTGTTTTCCATCCGCATCGAGCGCGAGTGTCAAACACGAGAGCACCGCAACGCCGTCGACGATGACCGTGCATGCTCCGCAGTCACCTTTGTCGCAACCTTGTTTCGTACCGACGAGATCGAGGTCGTAACGAAGTGCTTCGAGCAGGGTTCGTCGTGGTGGAACAGCTAGATCGACGCGTCCATCGCCCACGGTGATGGACATAGGCACGAGACGTTCACGAGGTTTGTTTTCGGGCACTTCATTGGAGGTGGAACGATAGGGCCGGAACGAAAAACGTCTTTTACGCGTTTCCGATCCTGCGATCGGATGGTCTTTGGGAATGGGGTACTGCAACGCGCGCGAGGCAAGTTCGCAATATTCGATGAGTCGCGCTTCTGATGGTCGTGGCCGTGCACCGAGTCGTCCGAGGTTGTCGATGAGTAGTTCGAGGCTCGTGTTGCCCACGCGTTCTCCGACGCCGAGGCCTGTGCCGTGAACGCGATCGACGCCTGATGTTGCGGCCCAAATGGCATTGGGTAGGCCAATGCCGCGATCGTTGTGTCCGTGCCAATCGAGTTGCACGTGCGTCGCGCCCATGTCGTCGAGCGTTTTTCGGGCAAACGTCACGAGTGCTTCGATGCCGTACGGCGTGACGTGCCCAGTCGTGTCGCAAATGCAAATGCGACTCGTTCCGGCATCGACTGCGCATTTGTAAAGCGTGCGCAACACATCGGGGTTTGACCGCGTCGTGTCTTCAGTGACGAGGCAAAACGGCAGGCCCGCATTGACGGCTTCACGGGCGGCGCCGGTGATCGCGCCAATCAAAAAATCGAGGTCCCATCCTTCGACGAAGAGTCGAATGGGTGAGCTACCGATGAACGAATAAACTTCGATGGGTAAACCCGCGCGTTCAGCAGCGCGGGCGATGCCTTGTACGTCCGTGACGACCGTACGGGCCGCAGCTGTCGGGAGGAGCCGCAGCTTCGAGCGAACGATTTCGCGGCAGATCAGATAACAATCTTCCGCGTTTTGTTTGCCGGCGGCCGGAAGGCCCACGCTGACGACATCGACGCCGATGGAATCCATCGCGTAGAGAAGGTCGATTTTTTGCGAAACATCGGGTTGGACCCCGGTGGCGCTTTGCAGACCATCGCGCAGGGTTTCATCCACGACAGCGACGTTTTTCGGTCCACGCCCGAATGCGCGGTGCAGTGCACCAGGTTCAGGCCCGTTCTCACCACCGCCATCGGTGCGTGGTGGGACGTTGACGTTCCAATCATACATTCGGAAAAACCTCGGCAACGGCTCGCCCTTCCGTACCATGAATTGCGTCGTGCAAGGGGTTCGATACGCGTAAACATGCTTGCGGGGTAGACCTCGCGCAGCGGGTGGATCCCCAACGAAAAAAAGGCGTTAGAACGTCGATTGGTTCAAACCGATTGCAGTTCTAGGTCTTGACGCATCGCCAAGCTTGCCTCAGAGCGATCAACCACTGATGAGAAAGATAGGTTTTGCCCTCGCCGCTCTTGCTTTGTCGTCATGCGCCTCCACGGCACACGTCGACGGATCCAAAATCGACTCGACCACCGTTCACAAAGCAGCGACGCCCACTGCGGGATTCAACCCCACGCCACCAAAGCTTCGTTTGCCGGAAGAAACGTTGAATTGGCCAGGGGTTGATTCATGAAATGGAGGCGCACTGCAACAATGAAGTTTTAAGATTGGAAAAGTGGAATGTAGAAGTGAACCCCGCGAAAAATTTAAATCGACCATGCGGAACTCCAAAAGATATTCGCCTTCGACTCTTAAAAATTTAATTGAGGCAGAGAAAATGCTTCCGACAACCGAATCGAGGTGGGTCCGAATCGGAAAGTACTTTGGGGTGAAGAGCAGCGATTTACCTCGACGCAGGCGATGCGCGAGAGAGATACTGTGGCCTTCCGTTTTACAAGGAGCGAACCATGCTGAGAGAGCGCGCAAGGTACGTCTTCATTGGCCTGTTTACTCTTCTTGGCGTGGGGTGCGTGATTCCCGATGTTAATGAGGTCTGCGTCCTCGGCGAGAGCAACGGGGTGCCTGCGACCCCCATGGAGACGTCGCCACAGCCGCTCGATCCTGCCGACCGGGTCGTCACACAGGAAGTGCGGGAGTACCTCGAATCGCGGCGGCTGCAGCGGGCGGTCGTTGCTACGACGGTTACAAAGTGGGGGCACGTCTACGACTGGATTGATATCAACTCTCAAGCGCCAGGCGGCGACATTGGAACGCCGCCACCCATCGGTGAACTGAGCGAAGCGAGCACCGCAGACTGCGCGCCGATGGCGGTTCGCACCGAGCTGGAGGAAGACCCGGAGGCGATGGGGCCGCCTGGAACGGTCCCAGTCCTTTGGGTAGATCCAGATCTGATCCATGCTCCTGGAACGCTGGCGGACTATTTGTCGAGGTACGGAATCGACGGGGAATTGCCTTCCTACTTCGACGACCCGCCTCCGCCTGCGGCGTTGGGCAGCCATTGGTACGCGCAGGCACAGTTGATCACGGAGAACTACGGAGGCGAAGGCTACTTCAACATCTGGAACCCGCTGGTCAAGGAGCCTAGAGAGCAGTCGACGGCGCAAATTGCGATCATTTCGCAAAATCCGCAGGGCCAGACCCATCAAAGCGTCGAAGCTGGGTGGCACGTGCTCGGCCAGATCAACGGCGATTATACGACGCGTTTCTTCGTGTTTTACACGACCAATGGCTACGCCCCGTTGGGCGACTTCAAAGGGGGTTACAACATGAACCAGGAGGGCTGGGTCCAGGTGTCGCGCACCATCACCCCGGGCGTGATGCTCACGCCCATGAGTGTGCTCGGGGGAAAGCAAGTGGAGATGTACTTCCGCGTTGAGCTGCATCAGGGAAAATGGTGGGTCCGGGTGAAGGACGAGTTCGTCGGGTATTATCCCGCGTCGATGTACGCGCAGAATGAACTTGGCACGAAAGCACAAGGCGTTTTGTTCTTTGGCGAAACAAATAACAGTTCTACAGAGATGACCGAGAACGATATGGGCAGCGGAAAGTTTCCCACCACCGAGGGCTGGCGCAGGCAAGCGGCATTCATGCGCAATCTCCAGTACCAGTGGCAGCCCGGGGGCGAGAGGACGAAGTTCTTTGCGTCGGACAATCAAGTTTTGGCAACAAGGAAGGAATGTTACGATATCATCGCGAACTTTTCGTTCGAGCCGAACGACCCTTGGCAAAGCCAAATCTACTTCGGTGGACCGGGCCGGAGTGCTAGCTGTCCATGAGCGACAAACCGCGCAATCGGGCTTGGTTGGCAAACCTGTTCATTGGGCTCCTCGTCGGCTCTGTCGTCTACACAGGCTTCCGTGCTTATGACCACCACGAGAAGCAGGAGCTACAACGCGATCTCTTGATGATTACGCAGGGCAAGGCGCTTATGTTAAAACCGCAATGCCACGACGATGATGGCCGATGCTCCCACGACGCATTCTGCGATCGGGATCGGTGCATGACAGAGTTCACGGGGGATCCGCTCTACCCGCGGTTGCATATGTGTAATGGCGACTACATATGCAAGGCGAGGAATGGCGCGCACTTCGTTTGTCTTCGCGGACGGTGCCGGAGTTGCATCAAGGATGAGGAGTGTGGCCCAGGATTTGAATGCAACGGCATCACCACCAGCAGCCTTTGCAAACCCACGTCACCTCCAAACCCTTCCCTTCCCGCGCCCAGCGCGCCACCGTGAAACCATGGATATTCTCTGGATGGCGTCGGGGCATCCGGCGACGACGGAGCGAGCGTTTTCATTTTTGAAGAAAAACTTCGACGCCCTTGCCGCTCGATTGCCCCGTGAATACCCCGCGGAATTGTCGTGGTTTGG
>JANORL010000009.1:0-2180 GCA_031415295.1 Polyangiaceae bacterium
GCTCGAAGATGCGCTGCTCGTCGTGCAAGGGGGCTTCGATCGATTGCTGCTCGCCGCGGAACTGCTTCGGATCATGGGGGAATGATTGGTGAATAAATGAGACGAATGGTCAGGGGTTCATCCCCTCCCTAGGCCGCTTGCAATGAACCGTGGTTCAGTTTGCCCCCCGCCATTACCTTCGTTTCCGGGGGCGGAAGTCCATCTTGATCAAATTGCGCCATCAGCTCGTCTTTTCGCGCGGCCATTTGTTCTCCCAGCGCTTTCAGATCGGCGCCGCCGTGTTTGGCCTGCGCGAACATGCCATTACGCTGTTCTTCCTCGTGAACGTGGTGCTTGATCATCTCGGAGAGCACTTTCACCTTCGCGTCGTAGAATTCGTCGTCGGGTGAACCCGCCAGGATTTCAGCGATGAGTACCTTGCTCGCGTCGTGCTCGACGTAAGCTTCGGTGTAGATTTCTTCGTCCACGTATTCTTTCACGCCGGGATAGAAAATCTCTTCCTCAATGGTTTGGTGAATAGTCAATTCCTTGCAGATCTCCTGAGCGATGTCGCTTTTGGCGTCGTCATCCTCGGACTTGTCGAATTTCTTGAAGAGCGCCTCGACTTCGCGGTGATCTGCTTCCAATAAAGCGATGGCGTCGCTCGGCACGCTCGAGGCAGTGCGTTTGGACGTAATTTTCGAGATGGGTTTCGGAGTGGCTTTCGATGTAGCTTTCGGCATTATTTTCTCCTGTCTGTACAGCGGGATATAACGTCGTGGATTCACGGAATCAGCACGACTTTGCGGCAGTCTTCCTGCTTTTTGTCGAATAGTTCGTAACCTTTCGCGGCGTCGGCCAAAGGCATCCGGTGCGTGATGATAACTTCCGGAGCCAGGTGGCCAGCCTGAATTCTTTCGAGTAGCTCGGGCATATATCGTTGCGCATGCGTTTGCCCGCCTTTGATGGTGATGCCTTTTTCAAAGGCGTCCCCGAATAGAAAGGCGTGGATGTACCCCGCATAAACTCCGGGCACGCTGACGATGCCACCCCGTCGTACCGCTGCAATGGCTTGGCGCAGAGCGGCGCCGCTACTTCCTTCCAGTTTTAATGTGGTCAGGACGGTCTCCGTTATGCTGCCCTTGGCCTCGAAACCTACGGCATCGATGACCGCATCCACGCCCCGGTTGTCTGTTGCATTGATGATTTCTTGCGCCGGATCGTCGGTCACGTCGAAGTTGATTGGAATTACTCCGTAGGTAGTGCGGGCGAACTCGAGTCGATAAGGGTGATGATCGACGAGAAAAATCTTGTCGGCTTGTCGCATTCGAGCGCACGCCACGGCCATGAGCCCTACGGGGCCAGCACCGAAGATGGCGACCGATGACCCCGGCTTTACCTCCGCATTGACAATGGCTTGATAGCCTGTCGGAAGGATATCGGACAGAAACAACACTTGGGCATCCGTGAGGCCGGCCGGAAGCTTGAGCGGCCCGACGTTCGCCTTTGGAACCCGGGCGAACTCGGCCTGCCCCCCGGGCACGGCGCCGTAGAAACTGCTGAATCCGAAAAGAGCTGCTCCCGAGCGGATGCCCTTCTTGTTTATGATGGTGCCCCGGCCTTCGATCACGCCAGTTTGCGGGTTGGTCGTCTCGCACGCGGCGTAAAGTTGACGCTCGCAAAAGAAACAATGCCCGCAGGAAATCGTAAAGGGGACGACGACACGGTCACCTTTTTGCAGAGCGGTGACACCCGGCCCGACCTCCTCCACGATACCCATGAATTCGTGTCCGAGAATGTCGCCTGAAGACAAACCTGGAATCTTGCCCCGATATAAATGCAGATCAGAGCCACAAATGGCGGTTGCGGTCACGCGAAGAATGATATCGTCGGGGGCTTCGATGACCGGGTCGGGAACGTTATCGACTTGAACGCTGTATGCACCGTGGTAGGTCAACGCTTTCACGTGGATCTCCTCGCGAGGTGAATGGCAATCATCGACATTGATACGAGGACAACCGTAGAGAGTAGCTTGAGTTTGTCAATGTCGGCGCTTGACCCAGGCCCAAATCAGCACGGTTCTGACTGACAACCGTGCGGAGTGATCCGTCGGCGAAGTTTTGCTCGCTTGTTCGCGCGAAAGGAAGAGGTCTTCTGGCTGCTTTGTCCATTCCGGGAGCAAGTGGTGACATAGGCAAGGC
>JANORL010000010.1:0-5283 GCA_031415295.1 Polyangiaceae bacterium
CGCACGACACCGCGGCAATACATGCCCCTCGATTTCATGAAGCACCGTGCGCTCGACGTCCGCAACCGTCATCATTCGGCCACTCGCGACTTGCACAAACGTATCACCCGTCGCGGCCAAAGCGGACGAATTCCGCGCAACAACAACTCGAAACGCAATCTTCCGTGCCCCCATTTCCTCGCGCATACGCACCAAAAGTGAACGCGTATCACGAGGATCGTCACTACGAACCAAATCGGCCGCATCGCCAGGGCACGTTTCCAATGGTGCGTCCAGCCAATCCTTTACGAGCGCGTCTGCCGCGTCATCAAAATCATCGCGCCGAGAAAAACGAAGCCGCGCACATGTTCGCAATTGCGGCGTCCCGACAGCGGAACAAACCGCCGCTTCCGCCGCGATTTCGCGCGCTCGGTCCGCGTGAATTGCCCCGAGAGGCCCTTCCCGGTCGAGCCATTCTGCCAGACGTTCGAGCGTTATGATGAGTTCGCGGTGATCTTGCGGCTCGGGATATGAAAATTGCGGCAAACAATCCTCGTTTGCATTCCATTTCGCGTGCAACCGTTCGAGTTCACTGGCAAGGTCGATCGGCGTCGTCGCCGTTATCATGCGGACACGCGTCGAAGCTTCCCGTAATGTTTTTTCCGCCTGGACCATCCACGCGGGAAGGTTCGACGATTCCATTTTAAAGCAAATTGGCAGCGAGTTCTGCGAGTTCGCTACGTTCACCTTTCGCTAGCACGACATGCGCCGCCAAAGCGACAGGTTTGAATCGATCCGCCGCGACACTCAAGCCGTTGGACATGGAATCGACGTACGGATTGTCAATTTGATGGGGATCGCCCGTAAGCACGATCTTCGTCCCTTCGCCAGCACGCGTAATGATGGTCTTGACCTCGTGCGGCGTGAGGTTTTGCGCTTCATCGACAATGAGGAATTGGTTGGGCAAACTTCGGCCACGAATGTACGTAATCGGTTCGACCTGCAACACACCGCTTTCGAGAAGCTGCGTAAATCCACGATTGTCGCGCCCTTTGCTTCCGGCCGAATTCGAGAAAAGAAACTCGAGATTGTCGAAAATGGGCTGCATCCACGGGTTCAGCTTTTCCTCGACATCACCAGGCAAAAAACCAATGTCGCGCCCCAGAGGAATAATGGGCCGACTGACGAGCAATCGCGAAAACGCGCCATCCTCAACCGTACGACGAAGTCCCGCAGCAAGCGCCAAAAGGGTTTTACCCGTACCAGCTTTGCCGACGAGCGTCACGAGACGAATCGAATCGTCGAGCAACAAATCGAGGGCGTACGCTTGTTCCTTGTTGCGCGGCTTGACCCCCATTACGCCTTCGCGCGAGACTCGTAAAGCAATGACCTGCTTATGCACCGCATCGTACCGCCCAAGCGCTGTATGCGCCGCGTTTGCTCCATCACGCAAAAGCACGCCTGCATTGGGGCTCAGGTTCGGATGATCGGGCAGAGTGACAAACCCTTGTTGGAAAAATGCATCAACATCCGCAGAAGTCACTTCGACATCGTTGATTGGCGGCTGCTCCTCGGGATCCGGAGCGCGTTGACTTTCGTACGTTTCACTCGTCACACCCAGCGCGTCGGCTCGGATGCGCAAGTTCGTGTCCATTGTGACAAAAATAGTCGGCTTGGCCTTGTCTTTGTCGCGGACATCGATCGCAGTTTGAAGGATGGCCAAATCTTGCGAGCGTGGTTCGAGGCCCACGAGCAAGTTGGGACGCTTCTCGGGAATGGCGATACGCAAGGTTCCGCCGTTTTCGACGGGAACGCCTACGCTGAGCGAACCTGCGGAACTGCGGAGTCCATCGAGTAATCGAGCGATGGTGCGAGCACTGCGACCACGTTCGGTTCCTTCACGTTTGAACTTGTCGACCTCTTCGATGGCGTAAATCGGGATGACGAGATCATTGTCCTCGAACTTGAAGATGGCATGGGGATCATGAAGGAGGACGTTTGCGTCAAGGACGTAGTTTTTCCGCATGTTCTAGCTTCTTTGCCGTTTGAAAAGCAGTCCAAGGGCGTAGCTTTGGGCAACGTTACACGCAAGGCTGAAAGTGGCTGGACACGTTTTTTAGGCACGTTTTTGGGGCACATTTTTTGGTGAGGCACGCACCGTGAAAAAGTGGTTGGCACCTTGGGTGCAGCTAGCTCGATGATCGGCAATGTCACCGCCCTCGTGGCCATGACGGCCACGAGGGCGGTGGCGGTCTTTTTATGGCCGGAAGCCCTTTTGGCGATTATGATTGGGGCATGGCACAGAAATACGAATCGACGAGCATTTAACATGCAGCGATCGAGCTGTCGATTCTATCGCTGAAATACATCATTGATTCATGTGACAAGGAGCCATTACGAGTGCCACCGCATCAACGGGTATGCCAATCATGCGCGCCAAACCGAGCGCGTGCCCGACGACGAAGAAAGCCGATGCGGGATCGAATGCATCAATTGGGCATGTCGCGTTGTATACTGCTTGGCAACAAGATTCCTCGAAGTGGTATTGGCATTCCCGAAGTTTGTCTTTCGAGGCCACAGCCGCGAGTAATCGAGAGCGGATCTCGTCAAACACAGCGTGCGCAGCGGACCAACGAGACGGCGTCGCCACGAGCTGCAGGACGGCATTGTTACTTTCGGTATCAAGCATTCGGGAAGTGAACAGGCCGAGCAGTCCAACGACAAAAATACCCATCTGCCGTTCATAAGGTCCTGGGTAGCTGTTGGGGTATTTGTGAATATCAGGGAACGCCATTTTCTTACCTACGGCTCAAGTGGTTGGCACCTTGTACAAAAGTGGTTGGCACCTTTTCAAAAAGTGGCACATTTTCAGCACCTTTTCAAAAAGTGGCTGGCACCTTTTACAAAAGTGGCTGGCACCTTTTCAAAAAGTGGCTGGCACCTTTTACAAAGGGCACCTTGTACAAAAGTGGTTGGCACCTTGTACAAAAGTGGCTGGCACCTTTTCTCGGTGCGTCAGAGGATGTTCTGCAGGCGTTGCGAGCGTTGCGAAGCTTGGGAGGACGGCGGATGCGTGCATTGCACGCTGAGAAAGACCTCCCGACGATTCGCAACGCGCAGCAGCCTGCGGAACATCCTCTAAACCAATCGCACGTACCGCCCATGCCGAATGAGCGCTTCGCCGTCCAGATCCACGTCGGCATCGGTAATGGCAAACGGCAGTTGTCCGTGCGAATTCCAATGCGCTCCCGTACGAGGCGCCAATGGATCGCCAAGACTCAAATGCACACCAGGCATCACTTCATCGTAAAGGAACTCGCCAAGCGGAGCTGCAACGCCGATATTGGCCCCAAGCCGGATCAGACCCACACGATCGTGCCCCATCGCATCGCCCAAAAATTTCTTCACGTACGATTCGAGCGTCCCGTCACGACAATCGACCCCTTTTACCTTTCCACCCTCGAACGAGATACGAATCGGGCGATTCGACAACGAACCGAGACGACTACCCAGACCTCCACCCATGGACGCATCCACGACGTACGTACCATTGACCGACGCCGGCGACGACACCAACGCCCCATAAGGCACGTTGAGCCATTGCCCACGGGCGAGCGGACTGCCCATGGCAAACCATCGCAGATGCGGCGCCATTTCGACTTCCAGAAACGTCCCCGCCAACGTACGAACCTGAAGACGAGACGCCGGACGCAACGCACTGCGAAGTGCCGTCAGCAAGTCGAAAATACGTTGCGGATTCGTCACCAAACTGCCGATGAATGCCCGCCTGCTCGTCCCCACGATGTGCACATGACGCGCTCGCGCCGCCGTCGACGCCGTGACGAACGCATGCCGCGCATCGTATTCCCCTTCTTCGTTTGTCGTAACAAACACAGTCACATCTGACAAAGCTGCCGCATCGAGCGCCTCGCGTGGACAGCGACTCCACGGACGAGGTGCGAGCGCTTCCGCATCGACCCGGACAACCCGCGCCCCTCGTTCGAGAGCTGCGAGCTCGAAGGCATTCGCGATCGGCTCGTTCGCTTGATCGTGGACAATCGCCAACCGCTCATTGCGATCGAGTTGCACCAACTCGTCAAGAACGCGTTGCGCCGGCGTCGACAAGCCCGTGTCGATGGCCGTAACCAAAGATGACGACGGAAAACGCGACCCTATCGCTCGCAACGTTGGCGAAGATGCTGCAGTCGCCGTCGAACCCGACGACGCCGATCGCGGCTCGACCGCAGACGGCGCGGGCGATGCCGAGACGCGCGACGGCACCGGAGTTTGTCCAATTGATGCGTTCGGAGGTGGAGGTGCCGCGGGCGGAATCGATGACCGGGGCAATCGCACAGTGGATGCGCTTGGCAACGGCGCCAATGTCGAAGGCATCGGGGTTGGTCTATGAAAACCAGGTACCGGTGTCAGCTTGCGGATCACCGACGACGGCTGCGGCGTCGTGCGGTTCTCCGTGATGGGCGGAAAGGTTGATTTTCGTGTCGATGGAGCCACCGAAGGAGGCTTGGGTGTCGTTCGATTTTCTGGTGGTGGAATCGTCGATTTTCGCGAAGAACCTGGCGTCCCGGAAGGCGGCAGAGGTGTCGTTCGATTCTCCGGAGGCATCGTCGAGCGGCGTGAAGACGCTGGCAGTACGGACGAACGAGCGGCCCCTGCTTCGTCATCGCCAGCGTCGAGCGTTTCAGCATTCCGCGGCTCGACAGCCGGCATTTGCGCCGAAGAACGCCGAGACGAACCTCGCGGCGAACTTTGCGGAAGCGGTCCATCTGGCGGAGTTTTCCACATTGTCACAGCGTTGACACTAGTCGAATTTTCGCAACGTGTCATTCCTTCTCGGCACGAACGAGAGATTCCGTCGTCGCTCGAGGATTGCGTAAAAATTGCCATACGCGTTTCAATTCGTATCGCTGCAACTCACGCAGTATTTCGACGCCCGAAATGTAGACCCCTTGCGCCGCCTGTGTTTCCATCCGACACATGAACCATCGCCTTTCGTTGTTCCTGCGATTCTTGCGCAGCGTGCTATTCGTCGTTTTGTCTTGGCAGTCGTTGTGCGTCGTGCCGCTCGCGTTGCCATGTACTGGTTGTGCGGCGCAGCAGCTCGAGGCTCCCTCGCAAATGACGCAACCGTCGCACCTGACGCTCGAATCGTTGCACGAGCGTAATCCGCAAGCACTGGCGACCACGATATGCGTTTTACCAGACCATACTCCACCGGGGACGAAATTCTTGCTCGCGGACGCGAAGCGGACCAAGTTCGTATCGGATCAGAATCGCGCGGCTTTT
>JANORL010000011.1:0-24766 GCA_031415295.1 Polyangiaceae bacterium
GTATTGACGCGAAACGCTTCCGTTTCCCGTATGTATTCACGTACTTGGTCGAGCCTTCGGTGATTCGTGACGCTGGCAATCTCTGCCAAACCCACACCGGCTTTGGCCGCAGTGGTCACGTGCCCGCTTCGAAAAGAATGCCCCGCCAAACGCTTGATGTGTTCCGCATCGATTCCCGCACGCTCCGCTGCACGCTTTAACAGACGGGGAACCGTTCCCGGATCGAGGCGCCCGTCACCGATATGCCCCCAGCGATCGATTTTGCGAAACAAAAACCCCGACCGAATGTGAGATGCGTCGAGCCACCCTTCGAGCGCAGCAATGGGACACAATTGCGTCCCGCGATGCACCGCAATCACGTGACCTTGGCCTTCTTGATCGGTTTTGCTGCGCCTTACATGCACCAAAAGCCCACCGTTACGCCGCTCGAAATCGTCCACGCGTAATTCGACGACGTTCACCCGACGCAATGCTGTCGAAAATGCCAATAAAAAGAGCGCCCGATCGCGAACTCCAGCCACCGTTTTGGGTAAAACATCCACGAGTCGACGCAATTCCGCTGGGGTGAGGGCCGCTTTGCGATGTTTTGGCGCTTTGCCGACGGTGCGATGCAATCCGCGAAGAAATAGATTGATTTTGGGATCGCGAGGACTTGGCAATCCCACCTTGCGGTGTTGGGCCACGAGAGCGGCCAGAGCCAAACGTAAAGACGCCGGTGAAAGCCCTTCGGCGTGCAAATGTCCCAGGTACGAAACGACAACCGATGCCGGCGCCGGCAACGCGGGAACGCCTTGTTCGTTGGCCCAGGACTCGAACGCAGCCCACGAACCTCGATACTTGCGCAGCGTTTCCGGAGCGCGCGAAGCGGCGAGCATCGATGCTGCAACGAGGGCACCTTCGATGAAAGAATCGCCAGTGGGAAAACGTAGTGGAAGATCGGGCGGAAGAGCACGAGCAAGCGCCATCGCGAACGATGCTAGCGCAGGTGGCGGCTCAAAGAAATCTCGTCGCTTCAAATTTGAGACTGCGGGTCGCCTGCGAAAAGTGTGTATCTCCCTTGACTTCGACCTTGTCTTCGAAACTTGACCAGGCTAGGCTGAATTTACTCACGAACGTCACTGGCCCTACGACTCGACGCTTTCCATCCCCCTTGCCTGGGGCAGACTGCTCGCGCGGATGACTGGACGACGCATTTGTGTGCTTGTGTGGGAACCCACACAGCACGACTCCGTTCGATCCGCTACGGCTTCATCGGATGGCAGGCACGAGGGGCGCACTGTGCGCAAATGGAAGCCGTGAAAGCAACGTGACATATGGGTAATCGTCTCTACGTGGGCAATCTCTCTTTCAGCACGTCTCGTGAATCGCTCGAGGCTATGTTTATCAGCGCCGGTGAAGTTCGCGAAGTTGCGATGCCGACGGATCGCGAAACCGGACAACCGCGCGGTTTTGCATTCGTGACCATGGGCGACGCTTCGCAAGCGGCCGCGGCCATTGAACAGTTCGACGGCGCCAAACTCGACGGCCGTGCGCTCAAGGTGAACGAGGCGCAAGAGCGCCCGCGCGGTGGTGGCGGCGGTGGCGGCTTTGGTGGCGGCGGCGGCCGTGGCGGCGGTGGTGGTGGCGGTGGTTACGGCGGCGGCGGCCGTGGCGGTGGCGGTGGTTACGGCGGCGGTGGCGGCCGCGGTGGTTACTGATCACTGCTGACTGACACTTCGATTCCGTAAGAAAAGGGTGTGGCTTCATGCTGCGCCCTTTTTCCATTTCGTTGCCGCATACCGTCAATGGTGCGTCATGAATGACCATTGAATGACCATTGCGAGTCAAGATTTGCCATCTCCCTACGAAGGAGAGGAGCAAAGAGCGGAATTTTTTTCCTCTTTGCGGAGCATCGCGACGGCGAGAGTCCCCACAAGGCTTCGCCTCACCCATCAGAGATGAAAACGACGAGGTGTTCTACGAGCTCTTGCCGAACACGGGAGATCTCGCGCACGGACTCGCGCACGGGAGACGGGGGAGCCAGAACGAGTTTTCGTAGCAGGGGCCGGGGCTTCGAAACACATGCTTGCGCAACGCAACATCGCCTCAATCCCCACAGCTACGCCCGAGAAGTTCATCTACGCTTACGCAGAGGCGTCTGATAGGATCGGGACGTTTTTCTGATCGAGTCATTGAGCCATGACGCAACAGGCTGCACGGGTTGGTGATCCACACACGTGTCCGATGGTGACCCCGTCACCGCATATCGGCGGACCGATTTTGCCCGCTGGATGCCCAACGGTCGTGATTGGCGGACAAGCAGCCGCTCGGATTGGCGATATGTGCCAATGCACCGGGCCGTTGGACATGATCCGCTCAGGCGCACCGACAGTGCTCATTGGTGGCGAGCCGGCAGCGCGCATGGGGGATCAAACGCGACACGGCGGCGTCATCGTGATGGGGTTTTCCACAGTGCTGATTGGGCCGCTCGCGCCAGGCGATGCCGTAGCCCAGTTGTTCAGCGATGCGTACATGCTCGCGCTCGTCGGTAAAACGCTCGAAGGAGCCGACAGCGACGAACTGCAAGACGCGATGAACACGCTTTGGGAACATCGGCACGATCCGAATCATCCCGATGTGAACGCAGCATTGCAAAAACTCGCCGACGCCCGCGGCCGTCCTCTCGGCGAAATTCAGGGCGAATGGGGGAAGTTTCAAGCGGCACTTGCCGAACAAGAACGGCTTGCGGCCGCCAAAGGTCTCGATCCTTCGCCAGGCCTCAACTGGATGCACCCGAATTTCATGGGCAGCACATCGCAATTGCGATCAGGTCAAGTCGTGGGCGATGCGCTTGGCATGGACCCGGCATTCGGCGCGCTACTCAACCCCAGCGGCGGTCTGGTTGGTCCGGGCAACACTGCGTTCGACGGAGATGATTCGGCCGTTGGCTACCACGGTGCAGTCCACGATGCCGCAGGCTATCTGTACAACTACCACGACCAAGGCCCAGGTTACGATTACATGGGTTTGGAAGGACGCGACACGAGCAGCCCGCTCTCTGGACAACGTGCGGGCATTTCCTATTGGCGCGACGTCATTCCCGATCGCTCCATCGGTCAAAGAATCACCGATGCCGCAAGCGACGGGATCATCGAAGGCGTCGTCGACGGCATCGACGGCGTATCGAACGCGTACGGCACCGTCAAAGACGTCGTGTCGAGCGGTTACGACACTGCCAAAGACGTCGTGTCGAGTGGTTACGACACTGCCAAAGACGCCGCATCCGGCGCTTGGAACTGGCTCACGAAGTGACGGAGAAACGCACCCCCATGGTTTCACCACTCTCTTTCACACTCGAAATCGACGAATTCGCAGCCATGGTCGGCTTCCTCAACGCGAAGAAGATCGTCGGCATGGACGAACGTCTGTTTGCCTCGTTTTCCGAGACAAACCTGCCGCACATCATGGCCAAACTGCAGGCTCATGGCTTCATGACCCCAGCCGATCGACCAGATACTTGGCACACCAACGAAGACTTGATCGAAACGTTGACCATCGCGATCGCACCGCACTTCGCAGTCCTCGGGCGATCGAAAGCAGTGCCGAAATCGATCCTGTTTTACATTGCCGACAAGGACTTCGTGCAGATCGTCGTCACAAGTGATCAGGTTGTCGTGACAAAAATTTCTGACGAGAACGCTCTCGGTGCGTGCCTAGCAACCTTCTTGAATGCCGCATTTCCTGCGGAAATCGTGGTCGCGCGGATCCGCGGTGAAGCTTTCGATGCTGGGCGCGTCGCACTCGTCGATGAACACGGCACCGTGCACTCGAGCATTCGTGGTCCGGGTTCAGAATCCGAATTGCCCTGGAATGAAGCTTCGATCGCTTCGTTTGTCCGGGAAGCCATGGGCGAACTCGTACGAACGTAAATTATTTTTCCCCGCTCCAACTTCGCGCCTACGGCGCTGCGTCGGGAGGGGGAGTCGGAAAAACCCAAGCGCCTTGCCCCCTGTTATGAAAGCCGGGCACGTTCTCGCTTACGCTCGAACGGCCCTAGTCAGTGCAAGAGTCGGGCTCGCTTCGCGACCCGACTCTTGCACTCTAGCCAGTTTACAATGGGGGGCTACGCCCCCCATACCCCCGAGATCGTTGTGATCCGCTTTCATCTCTGGTGGGTGAGGCGAAGCCTCGTCGGGACTCTCCACGGAGCATTGCGAAGCATTGCGCAGGTGGAGAAGGGTTAGGGGGTGAGACGCGGGTCCTGGGGCGCTGAGCCCCTGGTGGCGCACGGGTTGAAAGCCCGCAAAGGAATCGTTCACAGTGATAAGCTCGCCAAGCAATGTCGAAGAGAACCTGGACCTTCGGGCGAGAACGAACGAGTGTACGTACCGTTGCGGCAACGCTTCTCGCTGCATGTGTTTCGACGACAGCATGTGTAGGCATCGTGGGCGACGCCGGCGAAGACGCAAAAGCGAAGACGCTCGTATTGCCTCCAGCTGCACTTCCACGCCTGACGGAAGCGCAATATCGCAACACGCTCGTGGAACTTTTCGGTGCATCTGCCCCATCGGGGCCCCTCGAAGACGATACGAAACCGTACCTTTTTTACAACATCGGCGCTTCGAGCACGACGCTGTCGGAACATGGCGTGCAGCTCTACGAAGAATCTGCTGATGCCTTGTCGCATCATGTTTTCTCGGATCCCCTTCGTCGGGCAGCGTTTGTCGGGTGTGCACCAGCGGCGCCGGGGGATGCGTGTGTCGAGTCGTTCGTGCGTACGTTCGGTCGTCGTGTCGTGCGTCGTCCACTCACCGAAGACGAGGTCACACGTTGGATGAACGTCTCGAAGACGCTGGCTGATCCAGATGCTTGGGAAGGATTACGTCTCGCTGTCGCAGGTCTCCTTCAATCCGTGCACTTTTTGTATCGTGTCGATCTAGGGACCGCGGAAGAAGCAACCACGTCGCGTCGCCCGCTCACGGGGTACGAGATGGCTTCGCGATTGTCGTTTCTCTTGTGGGATCAAGGTCCCGACAAAGCGTTGCTCGATGCTGCTGAACGCGGAGATCTCGACACGGGTGAAGGCATCACGAACGAAGCGGAGCGATTGCTCGACGATCCTCGATCGCGTCGCGCGGTGCAGGCGTTTTTCCGGCAATACCTCGATCTTGGGCGGCTCACAGGTATCAATCGCAATCCGGCCGTGTACCCGCTGTTCACGCCCGGTATCACGGACGCGATGCGCAAAGAAATCGAACTACTCGTCGAAGATCTCGTCTTCGAAAGCCATGCCGATGCGCGAAGCATGTTCAGTACACGCACGACGTTCGTGAACACCGACCTTGCTGCGCTCTACGGTATCGATGCTCCCGGTGCGACGAACACCTCGTTTGTCCGAGTGGAACTACCCGCCGACGGTCCACGCGCAGGCATTCTCACGTCGGGCGCTTTTCTCACGATGAACGCACACGAGTCGTACACGTCGCCAACAGCGCGCGGCAAATACGTGCGTGAGCGAGTGCTTTGTCTCGAAGTGCCTGCTCCTCCTCCTGGTGTCGATACGTCGCTCGATCCGGTGATGATGGGTGAACCGCCGAAAACCGTACGCGAACGAATGGAAGTGCACCGGACAAACCCATCGTGTGCCTCGTGTCATTCGTTCATGGATCCACCAGGATTTCTTTTCGAACACTTCGATTCATCGGGCGCCTATCGCGAGCTGCAAGAAGGCGTGTTGCCGATCGATTCGTCCGGGGACCTCGATGGCAAACCACTCTCCGATGCGCGGGGACTCGCAACAGTGCTCGAAACGGACGAACGCGTGGGGCGGTGTATGGTCAAACAGCTGTATCGACATGCGCAGGGACGCCTTGAAACACCGGGTGAAGCGATTGCACTCGAAACGTTGGCGGATGGATTTGTTACGACGTCGTACGATTTTCGTTCCTTGCTTCTCGAACTCGTCAAGCACGACGCATTCCGTTTCATTGGTACGAAGGAGACTCCGTGATGGCTCGGCCGATGCTTTCTCGTCGTACGTTTTTGCGTGGCGCAGCTCTTGGTAGCAGCGTCGCGCTCGCGCTCCCTACGCTCGAAGCGATGCTCGGGACAAACCAAGCGGATGCGGCCGTTGGAGGTCCAATCTTTGGCGTCTTCTTCTGGGGAGGAGGTTTGCCTTGGCACGATGGTCATGGCGCGGCACAATCTGGACATCCCGACATTTGGACGCCTTCGACGACCGGAAAGAACTACGTACCGAGCGATTTACTCGGGCCGCTTGCGCCGTACCAACCGAGCGTCGTGACGGGTTTGACGCCACAAACCTTGGTGCCTCCCACGCCAGCCGGACAGGAAGACGGGCACATGCGGGGGTTCATGGTGTCGATGACAGGCGATCGGGTGCGGCCTGAAGGCTTCGATCATCCGTCGCACACGCTCACGTGTTTGCGTCCGACGCTCGATCAATACGTCGCGAAGCATCCAGACTTTTACGGCCTCGAGTCTCCGCGATTTCGTTCTCTCGTGACGGGCGTGAGTACGGCGCGTTTTCACGACTACGGACACTGGAACGGCATTTCATACAACGGTCCGGATGACCTCAACTTCACCATCCAGGACCCCGGGCAACTGTACGATCTTTTGTTTGGAGTACAAACGGATACGAGTTCACTCAAGCGACGAGGACTGCTTCTCGATGCGGTGCTCGAAGACGCGAAGAGTTTGTCAGGGCGCGTAGGTGCCGCGGACAAACAGCGCATCGAAGCGCACATGGATCACCTCAACCAAGTGAAGAACCGCCTAGAGAATTCGGGCCAAGCGTGTGTTGCGCCGGCCAAACCTGGGCCGAACGAGGATCTCATCGCGAAGACGGACATCATGGGCGGACTGCTGGCGGCGGCTTTGGCCTGCAACATGACGCGGGTGTTTTCGTTCATGCTCTCCTCGCCGGCGACGACGCACGTTTTTTCCAATCTTGGCGTGCCTAATGATTTTCACGCGACCGTGCATGCGGGGTCGTGGGATCAGACTCGGGCCGGGATTCTGTATCAGATGCAGGCGTTTGGAACGTTTCTTGGAAAACTCGCGGCTGTCGCGGATCCGAATGGCGCGACACTTCTCGACAGATCGGTCATTTTTGGCCTTTCCGAATATGGGGAAGGTTATCAGCACAGTGTGGCGGAAATGCCCTGCGTATTGGCGGGCGGAGGCAATGGTAAAATCCGACGCAATGTGCATGTGCGAGATCCCGGTGGAAACATCAGCAAAGCGCATGTCACCATGTTGCGAGGTATCGGTCTGGAAACGCCGAGTTTTGGTTGGAATGGTGGCGAAACGTCCGAAGCTTTTGGCGATATCTTGGTATGAAGCGCGCGAGATTCGTTCTAGCGGCTTTGGCAGCCGTATGTTGTTCACGTCCCGCGATGGCCGTGCAACCCATCGGGTATCTCGACAATGCCGGGTGCGATGTCATTGCCGGTTGGTCGCAGGACCAAGACATCCCGGACATGCCGATCGATGTGCATGTCTATTTTAATGGCCCGGCAGGAACGCCATGGGCATCGGCTATCGCTACGCACGCGAATGTACATCGCGAAGATCTTTGTGCGGCAATTGGTTCATGTGCGCATGGTTATTACGTAGCGTCGCCTTTTTCGTTGCACGATGGAGCGCCCCACGAGGTATACGCGTACGCAATCGACAATGCCGGCGAAGGTAATCCCTTATTGGGTAACAGCCCGCGGATACTACAATGCATAGCCGCTGCACAAACGGGCATACGGCGCAAAATCGAAGACGTTCCGGCACTCGAAGCGTGGAAGTTTTCGACGTTTTGGGATGTATTGCCATTATCGGCAACCGACGCCGAACAGCTTGCAGAAGCATTAGCAATGCCCGCCGAACCAGAATTGGTGCAAGCCGATGATGGAACCCCCGACGTGTATTTGATCGATCATGGCGTCCGTCGGCCCATTACGATGAACGATGTGGCGACGTGGCGTTTCGACCTGGGCCGAGTGACCAAGGTTGCCGCAGCCAATGTGTTGATGATGCCGCTGGGTACGCCATTACGTCCTCGTCCCGTGCTTTTTATTCACGGAGCGTTGTACGTCGTCGATGACCCGCAACCCTTCGTGATTCCGCCGAGCAGCTCGAGTTCGTCGTCGTCGTCGAGTGGCGGGGAAGACGGCCCAACGGGCGAGGTTCCGAGCGCGACATGTGTTTATACAGCGCCGTATTCGGCTGACGTAAATTGGTTTTACGTGGCTGCTCCCTGGATGGTTTGGTTTGGGCGCCGCCGCAACAAATTGTCCAAATCAAGATCCAGGACCGCTGTTGCGCTGTAATCTGCGTAGCATGCTTCGCGTTCGTTCCCGATAATCTGTGTCCTAATTGCAACAAAACGCTTGAAACGGCCACGCAATGAAGTGCAATCTGCAGGCATGTCCGAGCTGGTTCTGATCGACGAACGTTTCGAGTTACTCGAGAAAGTAGCTCGGGGCGGTATGGGCGCGGTATACCGCGCGTTGGATCGAACCACCCAGGGAACGGTTGCCGTCAAAGTGTTGCGGGACCAGACGAACGACGCAATCAATCGTTTTTGGCATGAAGCTCAGGTGCTGGGAGACATCGAGCATAGCCATGTGGTCCGTTACATTTCCCATGGGAAAATGGAGTTTGGTGATCCATATTTGGTGATGGAGTGGCTCGAGGGGGAAACATTGACAAAGCGGCTCGAACGGGGGCCGCTAGGCGTGGACGAAACGGTCGAATTGGCGTGGCGAATCGCGAGTGGTTTGGGGGCGGCGCATGCGCGAGGGATCGTGCATCGGGATGTCAAACCTGGGAATGTATTTTTGGAGAATGGCCAGATTTCGCGAGTCAAATTGCTGGATTTCGGCATCGCGCGAGTCGATGGATCGAAAGCATCATTCACGTTGACGGGGACGATCATTGGTACGCCAGGGTATATGGCGCCCGAGCAAGCGAGGGGTCAGGGTCATCGAGTCGATAGCCGTGTGGATGTATTTTCGCTCGGTTGTGTGCTTTTCGAGTGTTTGACGGGCAGACCGGCGTTTCAGGGGACGCACGTCTTGGCGCGTTTGGCGAAATTACTCATGGAGGATCCGCCGCGGGTGCGCGAATTGCGTCCGGAGGTCCCGGAGAATTTCGATGATTTGATATCGCTCCTTCTATCGAAAGACCGGGAAAAACGACCTGCAGACTGTCAAATGCTGGCGACGCAAATCGAGCGAATGGGGTCGCTCGAAGGGCTCGACGTCGTTTCGCGTATTCCGCGGATATCGTCGCCGGAGTCTTTGACGCACACCGAAAAGCGTCTTGTTTCCGTAGTGGTCGTCGTGCCATTTCGACAAACGGATCAGGGCGCCGTGGCGGAAGACCCGACGCTCGTGGAGGAAAGTCTATTGGCGGTCGTTCGACGTATAGCCCGGCCTTTGGGGGCGAAAGTCGAAGAAATCACCAGTGGCACGTTCGTCATGCTGCTCGTAGGAACAGGGCCGGCAACGGATCAAGCGTCCAATGCAGCGCGATGCGCGTTGCGTTTCCGGCTTCTGATGCCGACAGCGTCGATCGTTCTGCTCACAGGACGCGGGGAAAATACGGGGCGGCTGCCTGTTGGCGAGGTCTTCGAGGGTGCGGCATCTTTGCTCGTACGTATGAATGCGCAAACTCATTCGACGCGTGGCATTTACATTGATGAAATCACCCGTGCATTGCTCGATGTTCGATTTAATGTCAGCGTAGAATCCGGTGGCATCGTGCTTTTAGGCGAGCAGGATGTGGTTGCTGAAGGGCGCACGTTGATGGGACGGCCGAGTCCCTTCGTGGGCCGAGACCGCGAATTGCGGCATTTACTCGACACCGTCGAAGGAGCGATCGAGGAGCGACACGGGCGTGTCGTGTTGGTGACGGGCGACGCGGGGATGGGTAAATCGCGCTTGCGTTATGAATTCATCAAGCATTTGCAAAGCAAGCACCCTCATGTAGCCATATCCATTGGTCGTGGCGATTCGACGAGTGCCGGGTCGGCATTTTTGTTGCTCGCGTCTGCATTTCGGAGTTCTCTTGGAATCGTCAAGGGCGAACCATTACAAATCGCCCGCGATAAAATCGAAGATGCCGTGTTCTCTTATGTCGCGCCGGCGGAACGATTGCGGGTGACGGAATTCTTGGGCGAATTGATTGGTGTTCCGTGTGCCGACGAAAATGACCCCCGCATGCGTGCTGCTCGGCAAAACCCTGCGATTATGGCGGATCAGGTGCAATCCGCTTACCTCGAATTCGTACGTTCGGTCGTCGCTACGCAAATCGTCGTTTTCGTACTCGAGGATGTGCATTGGGGCGATGGTCCCTCCATCAAGCTCATCGATACAGCATTGCGAGAATTGTCGGACAAACCATTCATTGTCGTAGCATTTGCTCGCCCGGAGGTTCACCGAGTGTTCCCTCAGTTGTGGGCCGGTCGAGGCATGTTTTCAATGACGCTTAGCGGATTGACCCGACGAGGTTCGGAAGCGCTCATCAAGGATATGCTGGGCGCAGATGTCCCTTCTGCAACGATGACCGCGATCTTCGAACGTTCTGGAG
The DNA here is from genome assembly GCA_031415295.1 of Polyangiaceae bacterium. GTDB lineage: Bacteria > Myxococcota_A > Polyangia > Polyangiales > Polyangiaceae > Polyangium. The sequence goes on from JANORL010000011.1 coordinate 10,588, forward strand.
GCAATGCGTTTTACCTCGAAGAATTGATTCGTGCGGTAGCCGAGGGGCGGGGGGAGCAGTTGCCGGAAACCGTGTTGGGCATGGTCGAAACACGTATTGCAGCGCTCGAACCGGGAGCGCGCCGGATTTTACGCGCCGCCAGCATTTTTGGCGATACTTTCTGGGAACGGGCGTTGAATAACCTGGTGCAGGACAAAGCATCGAGCGATGGATTGGCCCACATCAAAGAATTGTGCGTGCGGGAATTGATCATGCGCCGACCGAATAGCCGTTATTCGGGTGAAGTCGAATATGCATTTCGGCATTCCTTGCTGCGCGAAGGTGCATATGCAATGCTGACCGATCGCGATCGAGCGCTGGGGCATGAGCTTGCAGGCGAATGGTTGCGTAATGCTGGTGAACCCGACCCGATGGTACTGGCCGAACATTTTGAGCGCGGAACATTCCCTCCAAAAGCCGCTCTTTATTATGCCAAGGCGGCCGAACAAGCGTTGCGCGGTGCGGATTTTCCTGCTGCGCTGGCCCGAACCGAAAAAGGTTTGGCGTTGGGTGCTGAAGGGGAAGCAAAAGCGGCGCTTCATGGTACGTTGTCCAGCGGGTATATTCTGACGGCGCAATATGCCAAGGCCTATGAAAGCGCGGCGTTGGTCTTGCGCGATGCGACGATGGGCAGCTCGAATCGCGCAAGAGCGCTCGGTTACGCCGTAGCGAGTGCTATTTTTCTGGGCAAATACGATGTATTCGGCGAACTTTTTCCCGAAATTCTATCCATCGAGCCCGAGCCTGACGTGGCGGCATTGATTGCCCAAGCGCTTTATTCGGTCTTCATCATGTTCATCGTCACGGGACAAGGTGCCAATGCAGCGCCTTACTTGCAGCGGATGCTGGAAATCGCCGAAAAACATCGCACTACGGATTTCCTGACGGCGGCCTGGACCGAATTCGCACTCATGTTCGCAGCCCGTGAAATGAAAAACGACTTGTGGCTGGCGCGGCAACACAACATCGCCGCTGCGGATCGATATGCTGCCGCGGGCGCACGCGAATACTTGGCCATCACGAATGCCCATTTGGGTTTGTCACATATGCAGCTCGGTTTGTTGGCGAAGGCCGAAGAACTTCTGGATGGCGTTTTGGCGATGCCGGATGCAGGCAAACTGGCATTCATGTACGCTCGGTATTATAAGGGCCGCCTTTTTCTCGAACACAAACGCTTGAACGAAGCGCTCGAGATAACCGCGCTTCTTGCGCAAGAAGCGCGAGCGGCCAGCGATTATGTCATGCTTTGGTGCGCCCGGTTATTGACAGCGGGTATATTGATTGCGTCGGACAAACTCGACGAAGCGGGCGGTGTTCTCGACGAACTCGGAGAAACGAATGCATTTTTGCCATTTTTACGTGCACGCTTCTTGTCGTTGCGGGCGGACATTCTTCGACGACGAGGGAAACCGGAAGACGCTGTGGTGGTTGCTGCTGAATCCATTGCCATTGGACAGGTTGGACCGCGTTACAATTATGGCGAGAGCCCTTTACGATTGCGGTACGCCTTGGTTTTGCATGCGGCGGGCCATTTGGAGAAAGCTCGGGACGTGATTCGGGAAGCTCGGCAAGATTTGTTGACATGTGCGTCGAAAATCCCCGATGAAACGGCACGACAATCGTATCTGGAAAACATTGACGCGCATGCTCAAACGCTTGAATTGGCACGCGAATGGCTCGAAGAGTGACGGCGTCAATGCCACTTCACGGCGTGGGGCTTGGTTTACGTTGGGAATTTATTGCCGACGTCGTTGAACGCTTGGATGATCCCACCCTACGAGCCCAAATTCCATTTTTTGAAATACCACCAGAAAATTACTTGCGGCGCGGTGGATTCTATTTCGATTCGCTTCTGCGCGTGCACGAACGATTCCCGCTGCTCACCCATGGACTCACGTTGTCCGTGGGGGCAACGGATCCGTTCGATCCCAAATACATGTCCGAGCTGAACGATTTTCTTCAGCGCATTGACGTACCTTATCATAGCGATCATTTGTGTTTTTCCGGGCACGATGGACGCCTGTTTCACGACCTTTTGCCCTTGCCCCTCACGCGTGCGGCGCTGGAACACACCGCCCAGCGGACTCGTGAAGCTCGAGATCGCCTTGGTTTGCCCCTAGCGTTGGAGAACATCACGCATTATTTCGTGCCCGGACGGCCCGTCCAACATGAAGCCGAATTTATTGGTGAACTGCTAGAAAAAGCGGACGCCTCTTTGCTGCTGGACGTCAACAATGTATACGTCAATGCATTGAATGATGGATTCGACCCCCTCGCGTTTTTGAAAAAAATGCCTATCGAACGAACGATCGCTATTCATGTGGCCGGGCACGAATGGTGGGACGATGACGATACGTGGATCGATACGCATGGTGCAGATGTCGGCGATCCGGTTTTGGCGCTGCTCGAATGGACGATATCCCAAACGGGACCTTTACCCGTCATTCTCGAAAGGGACAACCATGTCCCGTCGCTGGACGCTTTGCTTGGAGAACTCGAACGGGTAAACGTAGCTTATCAGCGCGGTTTGCGAGGGTTCCATGCACGAACGTGACGATTACGAAAGCCTCGTACATGCCTCGGTTGCCCTTGTGCGTGACGCCGAAACGCCCGAACGTGTTCATAAAAACGCGCGCCTCTGGTTCGAGACAATGGGCGTGTCGCCTGACCATGCTGAAGCTTTTGCGGGTGTTGGTGCCAAAAAGCTTTTGCTTTATCGAAAACTCGTGCGTAATGGATTACGTTCAGCCATACGCAAGTTGGTCCCGCGTACAGCTGCGCGTTTTGGATCGTCATTCGACGTTTGGGTCGAGCGGTATAACGACAATGAAATGCCTCGTTCGCATTATCTGCGCGACGTAGCGACCGAATTTGTCGATTGGGTTTTACCGCAATGGCAGGCAGATAAAACGATTCCTCGGTATTTGTCGGACCTGGCCCGTTTTGAACTGTTCGAGTTTCACATTGCGATATCGATGTCCGAGCGACGCGACGTGAATGGGCAAGAATTGGCGCTCGACAAATCCGTTGTTTTCGACGCTTCCGCGCGTATTGCTACCTTTGATCATGCCGTGCAGCGACTGGACGAGGACGAAACGGATCGCGAAGTACCCGTCGAAGAATCGACTCGATTGTTTGGATATCGCGACGTTGACTACGAAGTGCACTATTTGGAACTCAATACGTTGGCTGCGGGTATTCTCGAGCGGCTTTTGGCAGGCAAGAAGTTTGGCGAAGCGGTCGTAGAAGCTTTTGGCGGCGTGCCACCCGCGTCGGTGCTCGAAACGATTGCTCGAATGCTGGCCGATTTGGCAGATAAAAACGTGCTGCTTGGAGCGGGTTGAAGTGTCGAAGTCGAAAAAAGTCGCCTCAGACTTTACCGTGGGCCCTCTTCCCGTGTCTTGACAATGCGCTGCATGGAGCGGCGCCGATAGGAAGGCTTCATGCGCGGTCAATTTGTTTTCGTTACGTCCATTCTTTTTACACTCTCGGCTTGTTCCGGGGGCGACGGCAGCAGTGCGAGCAGTACGTCTGGCGCTGCGAGCGGTAGTTCCAGCAGCGGAACGGCGGGAGCTGGAGGTAGTGGTGGCGAGGGTGGCGGAGCGGCGGGGGGCGGGGGATCTGCGGGAACCGGTGGCGGAGGAGGGAGCATGGCCGCGGAAACGGTGACACTGCGGGCGCAGCCGTGTGAAAAACAGTCCCCAGCGGCAACGAAGTGCGAGTCGTACGAAGTCGTGTGTGGAGGTGCGGATCCGGCGATTGTCGATGTGGCGTATTTCGAGCCCGCTGGAGGCGCAACAAAGGGCGCGATTATTTTCGGCAGTGGAGGCGACGGAACGGGATTTTATAATTTCGTGCAGCGCAAAGCGTTGACGGATGCAGGTTTTACCGTATTGGATCGGCGTTGGCCGGCGGGATGGTTTACAGGGGCGAAAGAAGGGCCGCAACAAGCAGCCTGTAGGTATGCAGCGCTTGCGCGCCATATAAAGACGACTGTCGTCAAGGACAAACTGCTATGTGGCACGGGTAATTCCGGCGGCAGTGCGGAAATTGCTTATGCATTGACGTGGCAAGGGGTAGGAAAAGTGATGGACTTTGCAATGCCGACGTCAGGACCGTTCCATCGATTGGATTATGCTTGCAATGGGGCGCTCGATGCGATGTGGACGGCGGAATGCACGGCGCTGAAAACGTCGTCGTGCCCCGATTGCGTGAGCACGGGATGTCAGCTTGGTAATGGTCCACGAGCCTTGATCGATCTTTCGTTTGGCGGAGCCACTCGTTGCTCGGCTGCTATGGCCGGCGACATGCCCATTTTGAAAGCAGCCAGCCCCGAGCTAGGCCCGAATGCAGCAACTCTCGATGGAGCAGCCGCACATTTCCTCATTGGGAAACTCGACCCGGGGGCGTATGAACCGCTGGTGACGGCGCTCGTCAATTCGCTTTCTGCAAAAGGCGCGAACGTGAAGGTTACATACGTGGCCGGCGCGGCTCACGAAATGGATCAGTCTGTGGAAGGTGCGACGGCGATTCGTGACAACATGCTTGCGGAATGCGTGCCTTGAAACGTTGACTTAATCGGCTTCAACCCGCTTGAATTCGATACTCTTGCCCAAATGACCGAGGCGCCGTGCTTCCAAACAGCACGGCGAACCCGGTTCGACTTCGCGACAGCCTTCGGGGCGAGCCGCATAAATCGCGCATGGAAATTGGTTTGGCACGGAAACATCGAGTGCTCCGCAACGTTCGCCGTCATTCTTGACAAACCGGAAAAAAGGCGGCCGATCGAGCAAAACCGTAAGACGAACCAAATCGTCGAGCGAAAGGCGCTCTTCGTCGCTTTCGTGGAGCATCACGGTGTGCGGGCCGTGATGACAACAGCGCCCACACGCGACGCAATCGGCGCCATCCGGGTCCGGTTGTCCTTCGATGGGGGCGAGCGGCATAGGCGTTACGCTAGAGCAGCGATTGCGTTATGGCAAGGAGGATGATGCGCGTTACGCTCGGAGGGTGTTATTCAGGCGTGGCGAGCGGAACGAAGCTAGGGAGGACTACGGAAGCGTACATTGTACGCTGAGTAAGTCCGACCGACGATTCGTTCCGCGCAGCAGCCTGAATAACACCCTCTCAGACGTTGAAGTGAAAATGCAAGACATCGCCATCTTTCACGACGTACGTCTTGCCTTCTTTGCGTAGTTTTCCCGCTTGGGCTGCCCCCGACTCGCCGCCGAAGCGGACGTAATCGTCGAAAGCGATTGTTTCGGCGCAAATGAAACCTTTTTCGAAATCCGTATGGATTTCTCCTGCCGATCGCGGCGCCGTTGCACCCACCGGCACGGTCCACGCTCGCGCTTCTTTGGGGCCCACGGTGAAATACGTTTGCAACCCCAAAAGAGAATAGGCTTCGCGAATCAATCGATTGAGGCCCGGTTCTTCGAGGCTCAACGTTTCGAGGAATTCCGTACGTTCCGTAGCTCCGAGTTGCGCGATTTCTGCTTCGATTTGCGCCGAAATCACGACAGCTTTCGCCCCGCTTTGCATCGCGCGTTCCATAACCGAGTTGGACAACGCATTACCCGTCGCGGCCGAAGCTTCTTCGACATTACACACATAAAGCGTTGGTTTGGCGGTCAAAAGCTGAAGCATGCGCCACGCTTTGTCGTCTTCGGGGTCGATTTTCGCGTTAAACGCCGGACGCCCTGCATGAAGCTCCGTGAGCGCCAATTTCAAAAGACGCAGCGTCGCCGCGCCTTCTTTTTCCCCACCACGGACACGTTTTTCCAAATTGGGGATACGTTTTTCCAAACTGTCGATGTCCGCGAGCATCAATTCCGTTTCGATGATCTCGAGGTCCGCTAAAGGATCAACCCGACCTTCGACATGCGTGACGTCGTCGTTCTTGAAACAACGGGCCACGAGCGCAACGGCATCGCAATCGCGAATGTTGGCAAGAAACTGGTTGCCGAGTCCCTCGCCTTTCGATGCACCTCGGACGAGGCCGGCGATATCGACGAAATGAATGCGCGCAGGGATGACGTCCTTGGACTTTGCCAGCACCGCGAGCTTGTCGAGGCGCGGCTCAGGAACTGCCACGTCGCCCACATTGGGTTCGATCGTACAGAAAGGGTAGTTGGCAGCTTGCGCAGCAGCCGTTTGGGTGAGGGCGTTGAACAAAGTGGACTTGCCAACATTGGGCAAGCCAACGATTGCGACTTTCAGGGACATGATGACAGTTCGTGCGTGCTCGAGGTGAAGGGCGCGCGGGACTAGCACGCTTCGGACGGAAGCTCAAGGGGGCGTTTGCGCGATGCGGCGGATTGTGCAGCCGGAATTTTTGGCAACTGAATTCGCGCTTGCCTCGACAATCCCGGCGCGTTCATAGTCTCCGCGTTCAAGTTTGCGAAAGGGGACCTAAATGAAACGAACGTGGTCGTGAAGGGGTGTATACAACGATAACGAGGTTACGACGATGGAATTGCATACTTTGATAACCGCGGGCTTTCTCGGACTCGCTTCGGGCGGCTTTGATGGCGCGGGGCCAATTCCGATCGGCACAGGAATTGGCGCAGCGGTTTACAATGAATACAACACCTCTGTGGTCTGGTCGCAGTTGGCTGAACTCCGGGCGCCCGCAGGACCAAACCATTGCGATGATTTCCTGCGGCAGTTGAGCAGCGATTGGTTTCAAATCGCGACGAAATATCACATTTCGGCCCGCAACTTCGCGTCGGGTTAAAACCGGACGCACCACGATAGCAAGTCTGCTTCTTCACGACTGTGATCGAAGCGATTTTTTCTCGCTACGCAGAACCGTACCATGCGAACATAGCCTCTGTTGGCTCACGCCCTAGGCATCGCTGATGCCGTGAGCTTGCAGGTGAACTAGGTGGACGACGCAGAAACGATCGCTGCACTATCCGCTGAGTTGGCGCAGATCTCTGCGGAGAATGCCGCCCTTGAAACACGCCTCGCTTCGGTCCTGCGTGAGATCGACGAACAAGCCTCGCCCCTGCCTTCGACCGAGGACGCCGCCGAGGTGCTAACGCGCGAGCGACGAGCCAACGACCTCATCGCCAGTGTGCCCGGGTTGATTTGGGAAGCTCGAGGCATGAACAAAGGCGTGGGCAACGTGCTCAGCTTCGTCAGTGACTACATCACCCCCATGTTGGGCTACCGCCCTGATGAATGCGTGGGCAACCCAGGTTTTTGGCGCGGCGTCGTCCATCCGGAAGACGCGCCACGCATTGGCCCGGCCATTGGTGAGATTTACGCAAAGGGTGGCGGCATTGTTCAATATCGCTGGCTGCGAAAAGATGGACGGCCCATCTGGATCGAATCACGATTGCACATCCTGCGCGGCGAGAACGGCGAGCACCAGGGCGCCCGCGCGCTCACCCTGGATATTAGCGCTCGGAAAAACGCTGAGCTTTCGCGCCAACGTCTCCAGGCCGAGGTAATCGAAGCCCAATCCGCAGCCCTGGTAGAAATGTCCGTGCCCCTGTTGCCCATCTCGGATGAAATCGTGGTCGTGCCCCTCATCGGCTCGCTCGACCGCACCCGGACCGAGCGCGTGGTCGACACTCTGCTTCATCGTCGTGGCCGAGCGCAATTCGTCATTATCGACATCACCGGCGTGCACCGTGTCGACGCCGACGCGACCCACATCCTTCTCGCGGCGACGAAAATGCTTCGGCTTCTTGGCGCGACCGTCGTGCTCACCGGAATCGGCTCCGAAGTGGCTCAAACCCTCGTCAACCTCGGTAGCGAACATGAGGGCATCGTGGTTCATGCGACGCTCGAGAGGGGTATTGCCCATGCAAAACGCGCCAAGCCCTGAGCCAAGCCCTGAGGATGAACTGCGCCGTCAAATCGCAGCAGAGCGTGCCAGAAAGGCCGAGCTGTTGCAGGCGCTTGCCAAAAACGAGACCATTCTCGAGCGGAAAAGAGACACCGACCGCGAACAGCTCGCGCGAATACGGGCGCTCACGTGGCGGATCGAGGAAATCATTGCCTGCGTCCCAGGCGTTGTGTGGGAGGCGCGATGGATACCAAACACCCAGCAGACGGAATTGACGTTCGTCAGCCATTACATGACCACCCTGACCGGATATCTTCCCAGCGAATGTATTGGTGACCCCGACTTTTTGACGAAGCTGATTCACCCGGAGGATCACGCGTTTATCGTCGGCGAAGCGGCATCGTTGCTCCAAACGAGCGTGGGATTGCTCGAGGGTCGGTGGATCACGAAAGAGGGGCGCATTCTCTGGATCGAGCACCATGTGCGGGTGCTCAGAGATTCCACGGGTTTGCCCGTCGGAGCTTGCGGCGTGGCAATGGATGTCACGGATATCAAACGCGCGGACGAGGAGCAAACGCGGCTCGAGAATGAGCTTATCCGATTGCAAAGGGAGGCTATGCTGGAGCAGTCCACGCCGCTGATTCCCATTTCCGCCGACGTATTGGTGATGCCTCTCGTCGGCCGAGTGGATCTGCCGCGGGCGAGTCGAGCGCTCGAGGTGTTGCTCGAGGGGATTAGCCGAACGGGGACTCGGCTGGCGATCTTGGATCTGACGGGGGTGCCCAGCGTGGACGCGGAGACGGCGGACGCGTTGGTACGAATGGAGCGAGCCATCGGTTTGTTGGGAGCAACCATGGTGCTCACTGGAATCCGCGCCGACGTTGCACGAGCGCTCATCCGGCTCGATACGAGCCTCGAGATGATTGTGACGTTTCCGACGCTAGGAAATGGAATCAAGTATTCCACTCGCGGTCGATGACGTGATACGAATGGGTCCCCCATCGAGCTGAGGAATCAAGAGATAATGAGCGAATTCAACAAAAACGAGCCTGGTTTGGACGTCCTGCATCATGTGGGAGGAAACGTCTACACCTATGTGACGAGTTTTTTCTTCGACGGGAAGTTCCCGATGCAGAACCGGAGTGTGATTGTCCACATCCCGGCGGCGGAGCCTGCCGAACGCGGTGCGTTAGCGATTATCAACCCGGTGGAGCTGAGCGCGGGGATGGAGCAGAGCATCCGGCGGCTCGAAGAACAAACGAATGCGACCGTGCAGTACCTCATTTCGCCGGGAGATTGGCATTACCTGTTCATTGGACAGCACCTGAAGGCGTTTCCTTTGGCGCGGGCGTATGTTCCGCCGGGGCGTATTCCTGGAAAGAATCCTGATTTCGCGTATACCCTCATCGACGTCGCGGCGGACAATCCTTTCCCCGAGCTTTCGCCGCACGTGATTGTGCAGAACTGCAAAGGGCTGCTCGACTTTATGGATCCTGACGGGAAGTTGCCGCGGTACGAGCTGGTGTTTTACCTGCCTGCCGTGCACGCCATTGCATCGGGTGACGTGTTCTTTTATGTCGGTGCCGAAGAGCTCAATCCGATGCAAAAGTCATTCGGTATGCAGCTCCACGTGCTCGAGTTCCACTTCATGAAAGGGCGGATGGTCAAGGATTCCGAGGCATTACAGGGGTCGCTCGAGCGCATCATGGAATGGGATTTCGACCGTTACATTGCGGTCCATGGGGATCCGGGCAATATGCAGGAGCAAGGCACCAAGGCTGACGTGGAGAAGGTGTTGGCTTGGGCGAAGACGCGTCCTGAAGTGGTGCCAGCGGCCACGCCCAGCGCTTGATGATGGCTTTGCCCGAGGTCGCCCTGACGCCCACGCATCCGTGAAAGCGTTTTCCCCAGGCTATTTTTCGCAAATATCTTGGGCGGGCTGTTTCGAGCGGTTTTTCCACGGTAAAGCCGCGCGAACGTGAGGACTCTTCGAGCTTCAATGGGCTGCGAGCGCACTTAGTCCAACCAAAGTGCCATTTTCGAACTTGCACGTGCACTTAGTCCAAACAGCCAGCGGCGAACCATTGCGAAAAGCGTATCGAAAATGGGCAACTTTGCTAGGCACTCCGCCACGGCGCGAAGCTGAACCGCGCCCGAAAACGGTGCCCATTTCGATGGGTCCGCCGCCCACTTCACGACCTTCTTTGCCGCCTTCCGCACGGCGTCCTTCACCTTCTGCAACTTGCCGCCTTTTTTCGCCGCCGCCTTCGGCAAAGCAACTTTCACGATTTTCCCATCGAAAGCGACGGCGATTTGGTGAATCGGCGTCACGCCTGAAGCCCGCATCTCCGCCGCGTAATCGTTCTTCTGCAACTGTTCCAGGGCCGGCTTCAACGATTTGTCGACCGTTCGTTGTTTCTTTCGCGCGGTCTTGATCTCGAGCACCACCCCCGGTTTGCCCGCCGTACGCGGCTTGATCATCAAGTCCGGCCGCCCATGGCCCGATTCTCGATTCGACCGCAATTCGTAGTCGGGTTCCAGCGACGCGAGCAAGCTCCCGTGGGTCGATGTGCCAGACATTTCCAATGTGCCAGGTGCATTCGATGCAGGCAACGATCCATATGCCGCGTGCGTGGACGGCGTAATCGCATCACTTGGAGAAAACGTTTCGGGTACCAAAGTGATTGGCCGGGCAAACTTTGTAGCCGAAGTCCGAGCGTGGCGATCGAACCAGAAAGCGTTGGAAGCGGCGATCCTGGCGCGGATGAGCGTTTCGCAAGCGGAAACGAGTGCATTTCTGAATGCGCAAAACAAGGTGACGGCCTATTTGCAAAAATTCATGGATGCATCGGGATGGTTTCACGATTCGCCCATTCCTCAAGACGTGCGTGCCGACGTCGATGGGCCGCTGAAAAACCTTTATGGCGTTTTGGCGGAGGACCTGAAAGAAGCGCTCCTCATCTGGGATGCCAAAAACAATCCCCCCGACGCGAATCTGGTTTTCGATACGTTGCGCGCGTTTTCCGCAGGTATGCAAGCGGGCGAAGAAATTGCCCAGCAATACCGCGACACGATGAAAACCATCGTGCACGGGGCATCGCGTATTGGCATTGGATTTGTGCCGTTTGTCGGAACGGCATTGGATTTGTGCGAGGCCGTGACGGGCAAAGAATGGTGTTTGCCTTCGGGCAAAACGCTGACCACGGGCAAGCGGATCTTTTCGGGAATTGGGTTCGGAATCGGCAAAGCCGTCAAGTACGCGAATTGGAAGAAGCGTTAACGACGCGTAATCGCGCTGTCGACGCTTGGTCGGACGCTTATCAAGGCGCAGCGCAGCGTCGACTTTGGAAGGACTTTATCGCACAGCAGGTTATGGTGAGCTTGCAGAACGAGTGCGACCTACGCAACGCAAATTGCGCGGAGAAGATCCGGGCGACGAGATCAACGTTCCGCCCGCACCCACGCCCAGCACCGAAGGCACCTGAGCGGCATTCTTTGCTGCAAATCCCGTGGGTTTTGCTTCGTATCACGCCGCGAACGTCGCGTTCCCGTAGTTTGCGCCTTCTCGGCACGCCGCAAGGGCAACATTTGAGTAGCAACAGCCTTCACGCCTGCCCATGAACCCCGCAAACACCTGTGCGTTGTGTTCTTGGCAAGCCGCGAACGTCTGTTCCATTCATTTCGAGGGTTCTCGGCTGGGCGCGAAGGCTTCCACGACTGAAATCGAACGAACCCAGCGCGCTACAAGGGGCGATGTAGGTACTTTGCACCGTCCGCGGACGCCTGGGACGCGTTTCACGTTTTTGGGGGACTTGATATGCTACCTAGATCACGAATCCCACAAGGCCAGGCCGCTCAAATGACTTGCCAACATTGGGCAAGCCAACGATTGCGACTTTCAGGGACATGATGACAGTTCGTGCGTGCTCGAGGTGAAGGGCGCGCGGGACTAGCACGCTTCGGACGGAAGCTCAAGGGGGCGTTTGCGCGATGCCAAAAGTGGTTTGCGCCTTTGAATCACCTGAAATTCCCTGTGGGTCAAGGGACATTGTCCCTTGCGCGGGTCGAGGGGCGCAGAGCCCCTCGTTGTCGTTGTCGTTGTCAGGACTTCGCGCGGGGCGTTTTCGCGGGTTTTGCGGCCTTGGCAGCTTCTTTGGCGGCCTTCGAAAGCTCGCGACGCAGCTTCGTGACTTCGTTCGACGGGAGCTTCCGTATCAGTTCCAAGATGTGACCGCGTTCGTCGTCGCCTGCGAACATGAGCAAGTACATGGGTGAAACACCAACACCCTTGGCTGCTCGGACGATGGTCTGAATGGTGATCGCAGCAAGGCCGTGTTCGATGCTCGACAGGTGGCCCTTGGAGAGATCGCTCGCCGCGGCGAGGTCAGCCAATGACAGGTTGCGTTCGAGGCGCAGCGCACGAAGTCGCTCGCCAACTTTCAAGGCATACGGATCGGGTTGAATTCGCCTGGGCATTCGCAACCATTACCACCCCCCGATCAGAGACACCAACACAAAATCAAGGTATGCCAAAAAAAGTTTGTCACGCGGTGGTTTGGCAGGGTAATGTAAGACTCGGCCACACTCAAGCCTCACAAGCAACCATCTCCGATCTCCCATCGCAAGCGCTGTTCCAGCGATCCAACGCCGAACACGTCAAGGCTGTACTTGGTACTAATTGTAGTTTTATGTACGGTTTGCCCATCACGAGAGCGTCAAACATCAACGGGCACCTGGCCACTGGCAATCATCCGCGCACGTTCAGCAAGTCCCTGGACGACCGAGTGGAATGCGCGCAGGTCTTTGACCTTGTTCCGTCCAAACCGTTTCTCGATGCCGCGCGTGATGACTGGAACGCGTGCCGTACCGCCCGTGCAACACACGACGTCGATATCGTCGAAACGAAGGCCTGCTTCGGATACCGTTTGATCGAGTGCCCCGAGAATGGCCTGCACTTCACGCGCCGAACCAGTGTCGAAGTCAAGGCGTGAGACGGGTTCGTCCAATTGAATCGTCGGGTATTCGAATTGAAACATGGTCGTGTCGCTCGTGGACAACTCGCACTTGGTTCGCTCGATTGATTCGAATAGTTTAAACGCGAGCGAATCTTCGACGAGGCACAACAGATGGTCCATTTTAATTTTGTCATTCGGTCCGAGCGACCAGGATTTGACGTCGTGCAAGAATCGCAAGACGTCACGGTGTTGAAGAACGGTCATGTCCGCCGGTGAACATAACTTTTCAATAATGGATTTGGGCATCGTGAGCGTATTCGAACCCAATGGAACGCGATACGTCACGTCAGAGCCGAAATGGCGGGCAATCTTGGAGCGCATGAGGCTTCCATCGAGCGCATCACCGGCCGTGGAAATGCCCCCGAGCGCGAGAACGTCACGCGGATCGAAACCTTCGGGACGCATGCGGACAATGGAATAATCCGACGTACCTCCGCCAAAGTCCGCGACGAGCACGATACGAGGTTGGTCCAGGATCACTTGAAAGTCTTGCGCCGCCGCAACAGGCTCGGGGCAAAAAGAAACCTCACGAAATCCAGCTACTTTTGCAGCTCGCTCCATACGCGATTGGGCCAATTCATCGTCCGCTGCATCGAGTGAATATTTGGCCGGACGTCCAAGAACGACGCGATTAACATCCGCGCCAAAATGACGATTGGCACGTTCACGCATGACGCCCAAGAATCGCCCCACGAGGTCTTCAATGGCGACGACGCGATGACCAATGTGCGTTCCAGAAAAACTACGATAAGGCAAAAACTTCTTGATGGATCGAATGAGGCGACCTTGCATACCTCCTTCGACAAATTGCTCAATAGCATTCGAACCGCAGGAAAACTCGTTTTGCCCGAAAAACAAAAGCGAACGAAGAACCGACGGATCGGTCGCACCTGGGTCGAGCGGAATGGGAGGAACGGTTTCGTGCGCATTCGCGGCCGCGAGAAGCGAGTTCGACGTGCCAAAGTCGATCGCGTACACCTCGGGCTGAAATGAGGAACTGTTCGTTGTGCGCATAGGCCGCGCGGTGTGCAACGAAAAGGTCGGTTTGACAAGGCGACAACGGACGATTGTCGGTTGGGAGGCGTAGCCTGGGGTTTCACCCGCACCCCACGAGGGGCTCTCCGCCCCTCGACCCGGACCAGGGCCAGCCCTGGACCTTGCATGGTTCTTCCGCTACGCGGTCGAACCACAAGGACTTGGAAAAGGTTAGAGGGTATTTGTAAGATATCTAGTCATTTTCGCGCCTCACCCACCAGAGATGAAAGCGGATCACTACGATCTCGGGGGTATGGGGGGCGTAGCCCCCCCATCGTAAACTGGCTAGAGT
>JANORL010000012.1:0-6306 GCA_031415295.1 Polyangiaceae bacterium
TTCTGGGTGCGCTTGGACGAGCTGTTCCAGAAGTTCGAGGCCCGTTTCTGAATCTCCATGGCGGAGCAGTGCAGGCGGAGCGATCACGTACAGGGTGCCCAACATGCGTGTTGCAGCACCGGTACGAAATTTCGGATCAAGTTCGCGACTGCGGCGCGCGTAGTGCTCGATCTCGCCCACCAGATCCGCTCCAAGGAGCCCTCGTTGCTGCACCAAACGTCCGGTGACGACAGATCGAGCGTAGGTATACGCAGCCGTGTCCAGAGGTTTGGCGCGGACGATGTTGTAAGCGTATTGGCGATCTTCGGCGCGGTCGTTTCCTTCCGCGATGAGCTCTTCGAGCGCGTCGGCGATCGCGAGCGCATCGTGGGTGTCATTGGCAGCGACGAGGGCCGGACTGATGCCGGCATTGGGCGAGCCACTGGAAGTGCCAAGACATGCCGTGGAGGCATGTGCGGCCAGGAAAAACAGTACCGACCAGCGGTTCACGGGGGGAGGAATATCACTTTCGGCGCAGAAATAAGACTCCTGGCACCGATGAACGAACGCTACTTGTCGTAGGCGCCCGTGACGGCGGCGTAATCCGACGCGCCAGCGGACTTGAGCGATTGGATGCCAACTTCGGTACAGGCGCCTTTGCCGTCACCTTCGCAGAGCTTGCCCAGGCTCGCCTGGAAGGCCTTCTTTTCGGCCGCTGGAGCCGAGGGGAATGCGACGACGACCATAGGGGGAAGTTTGTCGCTTGCCCAAATGGACTTGAAGGCTGAGCCGCCTTCGATCTTGCCGAGTTCAGCGAGTTGCGCGTCGTCGATGAGCGCACAAGAAGCGTCGCCACCAATGACTTTCTTGATGGTTTGTACCGGACGTGTGGTCTTCACGAGCGTGAAGTCACCAAGCTTGAACGAGCCTTTGGAAACCACCTTGTCGATGAACTTGGGGTCGTCGGCGTGATCGCTGGCGAGCGATTTGCCCTTGCAACCAGCCAGGTCCGCCGAGTCTTTGCTGATGATGTGGTACTGCTGTCCACCAGCACGCGCGACCGCCGCTTGTCCGATGACTTCGACGTTGTGCTTGCCTCGGTAGTCGAGGAACGCGGCGAGCGACAGAATTCCGTAGTGGGGCTTATCTGCGGAGACGAAGCCGTCAGCGTTGGCTCGTGACGTGTGGTAGGCGCCTTTGGCAGCAGCCCAGCCGTTTTGCTTGGCGGCCATCGCGATGAACTTATCGACGTATGGCTGCGCTTGTGCGGCGCTTCCAACGCCGTGTTCTTTGAGCACGAGAACGTTGACCGAGTCTCCAGCACCCGCGTGTGTTGCGGTGAGGCCCACGGCACCGGTGATTGCAGTCGCGGCAACAAGGAAGCGGAAATCGTACATTCGCACTGAGTGACCTCCTGAACGCGCTTTGACGAGCGAATCATAAACGTATGCATCGCCAGTTGCACGCGCGCGTGGAAAATCAATGTTTGGTGGTTTCATGTGTGCGGGAGTGTGCTCATGCGAGGCGTCATGTGCAGATTTAAGGGCCCGTTTCCATCATGCAGCGATGCTCACGTGCCAAAAATTGCACGCCATGCCTCAGCACGTTTTCGCCATAGCCAAGACAAACCATCATCGAGTTGACATAGCGCAGTGGCGTCGATGAGCTGCGATCATCGTTTGTGATCAAATGAATTCGTCAAGCGAGGTGACGAGTGTGCGAGTTGTAGTTTGTCTCGGTACGCAATGTGGTCCGGGGAGTTCGTCGCTCTTGCTTGGGCGTGTGACGAGTGATCGAGGGGGTGTCACGGGGATGCGGCAAGAATTCGTATGCGATCTGAACGGCGGACGGACCTTGGCCAATCTCTCGACATTTGCGGGAAAACCGCGTTCGTCGCGGATGTCGATGCGGGGTCAAAGTGGTCCCGAGCATTTCGCTCTTGCACGAGGGGCCTTGCCCGGTCTATCCATACGGCCCGTTGACGGCTGACGTCGAGCAGCGATGCTCCCGAAGGCATGGTTTCATAGGGTTTCGCGCGAGGATGGCGGAATTGGCAGACGCGCTGGATTCAGGTTCCAGTGGGGTAACTCCCGTGGAGGTTCAAGTCCTCTTCTTCGCACCGTTCAGTTTGGACAAACAAGCAAGAGTACAGTGCGGAGTTGTGCTCCGTGTTGGTTCAAGTCTTGCTTTTCGAGGTTTGCGCGACTGTCACTGACGAAGGCGGAAAACAATGTCGTACGGCACGTCAGGGGACTCGGGGAGGATCAAAGGTGGACGCTCCCCGTACGTTGTGCTGGCGACGGTTCTTTCCGTTGGTGTCATTGGCGTGAGCGCCATGGGGTGCAACACCGACAAGCAACCGAACGGCGGGGATACACGGCCGGTGACGTCGACATCGTCCAAGTCCGCGTTATCGGCCCAGACAAACCCCACTTCGAAAGCGAGTGTTTCATCGTCTGCATCTGCTCCACTCGCGAGCGCTTCGTCATCAGCGACTGCTCCACCTTTGCCTGCGGAGCCCATTGGTGCCGGAGTTGCGGGCTTTGTTGCGGCGGGACAAACCGACACGTGCAAGGCGCAAACATCGCAAGTCGCCGACTATTTGCAGCGTGGTGAAGTGTCTCTTGCCGGACGCGATGGAGCGATAGCAGCCGCGTGGCTCATCAAGTTGTCACCGAGCAGGCCGGATGTGCAGCTCGCGTTCGCTGGTTTTTCCCTGGATGCAAAACAGGTCGCCCGCGCTCGGGGTGTAGGCACGTCGAACGAGAGCGCACCGCGTCTTTTCTCGAATGGTGCCGGATGGACGCTCGTCTTTTTCGATTCTGAAGGTCTCGCGTACTGCAAACCGCGCTGGGAGACTTCTCCTTTGCCCACGACCCAACACTTGGGTGCCGTGGCGAGTGCCGATGCGGAACACGTCTCACTTGCCGCAACACCGACGGGGGCGATCATCGCTGTCGCGCCGTTTGGTGCGGACAAGTCGCAGTTCGGAATGTTCTTGTTTGCTCCCATCGAACCTGATGCTCCGTCCGTGCAGGCGCTTGGAGCCACGCATCATGCAAAGAAGCCGCGGTGGCCTTCGGTCATTGCGGATGAACGTGGTTACACGCTCGCGTGGCATGAAGAGGGCGATCAGATCGTGGCGTCGCGCTTTGATTTGAAGGGCAGGGAACTTGGCGAAGCCATCACGCTTGCAGAAGCGGGTGCTGCGCGCGGACGTGTGGTGCTTGTTGGGACGCCCAAAGGCGCGATCGCGTTGTGGTCAGAAGGCGACAAACTCTTCTCTCGAACGCTCGATGGTGAAGCGCATCCAGGGCTCGAAACGTGGATCGTGGGATATGGGAAAACCCCGTCACTCGTTTCATTGGGCGACGGAGCACTTGCTGTATTCACTGGTCAAGAAGGCACCGCATCGAATCAGGTTCTTGCGGTCAAACTTGGAGCGAACGGTTCACCATCGGCCAAAGGCATTCGGTTGACCGACGCCGGACCGGCGAAAGATCAAGCCGCGGCGGTCGTCGTTGGCCCACGCGTTGGTTTCTTGTGGACTGAACCGATGACGCAAGGCGTGGGCACCAAACGCGCGCTGTTGCGAACCATCGAGGCGTCCTGCATCCCGTGAGAGGGTGTTCATCAGGCTGCTGCGCGTTGCAAGGCGTCGGTCGGACTTACTCAGCGTACGATGTACGCTTCCGTCGTCCTTCCTAGCCTCACAACGCTCGCGACGCCTGCTGAACACCCTCTGAGATGAGAGCCGCGGGCGTACGTTCGGTTCTGACAAACCGGTTACGCCAAGCCAAACCATGACGACATCGTGCCGCCGTCACGGATGTGGGTCGTCGACTGGGACAACTCGTCGTCGTCGAGTACCCGTGCACAGCTCGCGCGATCGCGCGCTCCTTCGACGATGCGTAACTCGTCGGGCGCGGCCCAGTTCACGACCTGCGATGCTTTCGTAGCCAAAACGACTTGTTGCTGAGCAGCGCACGCATCGATCGTTTCGAGCAAGCGTCCGATCATGCCTGGAACGGCGATCGTTTCGGGCTCTTCAATAAACAACGTCGTCGGGCTGGGATCGACGAGAGCCACGACGAGTTCGAGTCGTCGGAGCACGGCATCGGGCAAGCGACCGAAATCGAGGCCATCGAATGAGATGGATGCTTGTTGTTGCGGACCGACATCCGCTTGTCGACCAGACGCATCTTCACGGATCTGAACTCGTAAGTCTCCGTGTCCGCCGAGACTTTTCAAGAGTGTCGCGACTTGCGCGTATCGATCCGGAAATTTTTCGAACCACAGCGCCAGGGTTGCGCCGAGTGAGACGAGACGTGGATCGAGTCCTCGACTTGTCCACAGCACGCTTGAACGTCCGGTGAGGATCACATCTTGGCGCATGAATTCGGCGGGACGCGAAAGTGTCGCTCCAAGGTGGCGAACGTTTTCGAGGTAGTTGCGGATGCGTCGTACATCCGTGGGCACGTGATCGCCCGACTCAGTGGAGAGGGCGAGTGCGCCCGTTCCCGAGGGTAAAGAGACGCGCGTTCCGTCGTTGTAGGTCAAGCGTCGATCGCGAACAGTCCAGAGGTCCACGTTTCCATCGTCGGTGCGTGCTGCGCGTTCCTCCCAGCGAACGGATGGCGGAAACGGATCATCGTCATCGTCGTCGAAACCTTGAAAACGACGATCGTACCCGTAGGAAAAACGTTCGCCATGATCGCTCAGCAGTTCGCAGCGGAAATGCCTGGGTTTGTCCGAGTCGCTGAGCGCGTGAAGCGCTATGCGTGCGCCCTCGACGATTCCCTGAATGACAAGGGATGCGTTCGCGCCGCTCTTGCCAACCAAGACAGTTCGACGCGGCATGACGGCGAGCTCGATAGCGCGTTGCAAAGGCGCCCAATCGCCGACCGTTGCGCGGACCAGCCGAACGGTTGGCGCCTCCATGATGACGACGGAACGGACCGATTCGTTCATGCCGATTCCATCCTCCTACCATGCGTCACCACGAAGTGGGTCGTTCGTTGTCATCGTCTACGTCCTGAACACTTTACCCGCTGTTTTTCCAGGGAATGTGAGCCTGCATGGTGGGAAAGCGCTATGGTTTGGTGGTGGGCCAAGATATCTCGCAGCGAGCGGCAGTGAAGACTGTCGGTGGGGGTCGCGGTGGGAACGAGTTCGACGACCAGTTTGGGATAACGAACCGTAGTTTGTCCGCGCGACATTCTGGTTACGGCGGATCGCCTCTCGTCCTGATGTCGCTCGTCGCTCCGTTGGTGGGTGGACCAGTGGGATCGGTCGTCGCGATTGTGTTTGGCTGGGCCGCGCATCACGAGCCTCCCGAGCACTCATCGCCGCGGCGACGTGGTTTGGCGGTCGTCGGCATGAGTTTAGGTCTCGTATTCACGTGCGTGTGGGCGGCGGTGATTGCGCATGTGACGATGTCGATAGAGAAGAAGATGCGCGCCATCGATGAAGCGAGCGCGGTCGAAATAGCGTCTGTCGTGCCAAATGATGCACCCGTGAGCACCACGTTGCCCGATGGAGGAAACAACGAGCCGACGAGTATCGTGTCGCGAGCAACGACGGCCCACAACGAAGGGCTGATCGTCGTGGTCGATGTTGGGACGTTGGTTCCGTCGTTGTCGGAGGAAATCGCCAAACAGCGTGCGGAAGCGTCGCGCGCAGGTGATCTTATGGTCGTGATGACGACGCGTGGCGAGTGTTCATCGTGTCGACATTTTTCAAACACGCTTCGACATCCACTCATGCAGACCGCACTTGCGCACGTGCGTCTCGTGCGAATCGACGTGGATGTGTTCGACGAAGATCTTTCGAGTTTGAAGATTCCTCATGAGAAATTGCCTGGTTTTTTCCTGCTTGCGCCAGACTTGTACCCACGCGATGGCATTGATTGCAGTGAGTGGGGACCGGACTTGGTGATGAACGTGGCGCCTGTCGTGGGCGCGTTCGTGAATGGAAAATACATGACGCGTCGCCATGTTTGGCAATCGACGAGCGAGAACCGACTTCGTCTTTGACGAGTGCGATCGCGATCTGCGCGCGATCGTCGGGACGTCTCTGCTAGAGTGCGGCTTCTATGAAGCGCGCCGGGCAAACGATCATTTTTCTCCTCTGCATAGGCTTCAGCGTCGCTTCTGGTTACAACGTCTTTTCCGACAACACAGAAGTCGAGCGTTTGGCCGCGGCGGTCGCTTGCGGTGAACAAGGCCCCAGTTGCCGGGCCCAAGTGACAAGGATCGAGCGCGGTCCATTTGGACAAACCTTTGGCATGACGACGCCGAAACGTTCGGTCGATGTCGTGTGTCGTCG
>JANORL010000013.1:0-3676 GCA_031415295.1 Polyangiaceae bacterium
CGGTTTGGTGACGTAATCATCCGCAACGGTCCGTACAGCATCGACGGCAGGCGCGATGCCACCACCCGATGTGAGCACGACGATCGACATCTCCGGCGCTACGCTGCGAATTTCATGCAGCATCGTCGTGTCGCTCATCCCCGTCATGTGCAGATCGGCAATCACCACGGTTGGAAGCGTTTGGCGCGCTTGCCGCAGCGCCTCTTCAGCGGTCTCGGCGAAGTCGACGTCGTATCCTGCGCGGTGCATGGACAACGCCAACATGTGGCGCATCTCCATGTCGTCGTGGACGATCAGCGCGCGTCCTTTCGGCCCGGTTTCCACGTTCATTCGATGTCTCTGGTGCAGGGCGTCGACTGGCAACTACGGTCGCGGACAGGGCGTCGCAGTCTATTGATTTCAAGTGCGTTCACACGCGCATCGTGTGGCGGCGCTCTCGCGACGTGCTCTGCGGCGAACGGGACGGCACGTACGAAGAATGCGCGTACCATACAGCGCATGCGTTGTTGTTTGGGAATTTCGATAGGTGACAACGGCGATGCCGCGTTCTCGATAGATACGTCGGCCGTGACGTTTGGCGCGGGCGCAATCGCGGAAGTGGGGAGCGAAATGCGTGCTCTCGGAGGTCGGCGGATTGCTCTGTTCACGGACGCTCGACTGGTCGGTTTGTCTTTCGTGAATGATGCACGCGAATCCTTGAAACAGTCTGGTTGTGACGTTGTCGTCTACGACCGCGTCGTTGTCGAACCAACAGACGAATCGTTTCGCGACGCTGCGGCGTTTGCCCGTGACGGCAAGTTCGACGGCTACGTTTCGGTCGGCGGTGGTTCCGTCATGGATACCTGCAAAGCAGCACTGCTTTATGCGACGTATCCCGCTGAAATCAACGACTACGTCACGCCTCCGCTGGGCCAAGGTCGCGCCGTTCCGGGACCACTTCCCGTGCACATCGCGTGTCCCACGACGACAGGCACCGGCAGCGAGTGCACCGGAATCGCCATCTTCGATGATACAAAACAAAAGGCCAAAACCGGCATCGCCTCGCGCCTCTTGCGTCCCACCCGTGCGATTGTCGATCCAAACGTCACGCGCACGTTGCCGAGTTCCGTGGTCGCAGCGAGTGGTTTCGACGTCATCAGTCATGCGCTCGAATCGTACACGGCACGCCCGTTTGGCTCGCGTAATCGCCCACAAAGCCCTTCCGTACGGCCCATGAGCCAAGGGGCAAACCCGTGGAGCGACATGGGCTGTGTGAAGGCGCTCGAGCTTGCTGGAAAATATTTCTTGCGCGCCGTCAAAGACGCGTCGGACGACGAAGCTCGCGAAGCGATGGCCTGGGCCGCAACACTCGCAGGCATCGCGTTTGGCAACGCGGGCGTACATATGCCGCATGCGATGTCGTACGCCGTTGCCGGACTTCGTCATTCGTTCCACATGCCGGGGTACCCCGAAGACAAACTGTTCGTGCCGCACGGCGTGGCCGTGATCGTGAACACACCGGCCGTCTTGCGAGCGTTCGGTTCGACGAACCCCGATCGACACCTCGAATGCGCGCGGCTTCTTGGCGCAGATATTCGCGGAGCGTGGCGTGACGACGCGGGCGAACTTCTCGCGGCCCAGGTATGTCATATGATGCAAGCCGTGGGTATGCCCAATGGAGTAGGTGCCGTGGGTTATGGAGCAGACGATATCGACGCATTGACGGCAGGAACGATCGCCCAAACGCGCCTCGTGGCGAATGCCCCCAAAAATATCGACGAAAACGTGGTCATTTCGCTCTTCCGCTCGGCTCTTTCGTACTGGTGATGCGCCATGACCGACGCGAAACACGCTAATGCGGACCCTTCCGAACCGCGACCACGCAGCGCATATCCCCATTTCGTGACCATCCCAACGCGCTGGATGGATAACGACATTTACGGGCACGTCAACAACGTGGTGTATTACTCGTATTTCGACACGGTCATCAATCGGTATCTCATCACCGAAGGTGGTCTCGACATCGCGGCGGGGGACGTCATTGGAGTCGTAGCCGAATCCCATTGTCGGTATTTGCGCGGCATAAGTTTTCCGACGGACATCGACGCGGGGCTCGCTGTTGGAAAACTTGGTCGTTCGAGCGTCCGGTACGAGATAGGTCTCTTTACGAACGGTGAAACAAGCGCCGCGGCCGAAGGGTATTTCGTACACGTCTTCATCGATCGGGCGTCACGACGCCCCGTCCCCATTCCAGCGCGGCTGAGAGACGCCCTCGAACGACTGTCGATTACCCCAAACATCTGAATATTCATCGTTGCATTTGCCGCGGTTATCCAGCCATTTCTGCACCTTTCGGTCGTAGAAAATAATATTTGGGCTCCAATGCTCGTCCGGCAGATTCCACGCACGAAAGCCACCAAACGCGCGATGGACAACAGCCCCGGAATCCGTCATCGACGCGGCCGCATGATCATTGGCTTTGACGGGCTGTCGTGATACGTTCGCTGAATGCATCACTTGAAACGCTCATTCTTCAATACACTCGCTCTTGGCTCCCTATGTGTTGCGACATCGGCCATCTTGTCGGCGGATGCGCACGCATGTAGCCCACCACTACCTGCCTTGACTTCGCACATTCCCGCGGATGGGGCCTGGTATCCAGCGAATGGCATCATTCTATTCGACGGTTTCGATATCTCGCTCGATCAAGTGACGGTTACCGTAGATGGTTCTCCAGCAATGTTGGTCGATGCTTCATCGGCATTTGCAGCCAATGTCTCCACGCTGGCCGTTCGAGTATCACCCAAACCCAATCCCGAACAGAAGGTGACAATCAGCGGCTCATTCTGTTCAGGTTGTGCGTCCGAAACGTTTACGTTCACTGCAAGAGCGGACGATCTCGTGGCTCCGGAAGGTGTCGCTTCGGCCCAATACAATGTTCATGATTACGCCGACTTCAAGAGCGGCGGTGGAGATTGCCAATCCGACAGCGACGTTGGATTGTGGGTGCATGCGCAAACGAGCCCCTCGTCGGAAGAAGAAGCGCCTACGGTCCTTCAAATTGAGGCATTTGCCGATAGTGCTTTATCGAAACCCATTGGCAGCCGCAGTAGTTTGATTACGACCGCTCAGTTTGTCTGGGGCTATCGCTTGACGACCGCAAGTCTTCAAGGAGCCAACCCGACGGGAGTTTGTTTTCGTTTGTCGACGAAGGATTTGTCTGGTAATGACGGGCCGACGCCAACGGTTCTTTGCAATGCCTGCAATGCGCGTACCGATGCCCAAGGAAACATGACGGGATCACCTCCGGACGAACCCATGTGGGGCGAGGGTGACGCCATCAAAGGCGGACCTTGTGATTTCGGCGCGGGTGTTGGTGGTGGCCCCGAAGACGACGGCAGTGGATGCAGTTATCACGCGGCACGAAACTCGAGCGCGCCAGTTGCCTGGGCACTTGTCGCGTGTGTCGCCCTCGGTTTGGCATCCGTGCGAAAACGCGCTCGAAGCCGAGGAAAATGACCGATTCGTGACGCAAATTTGCAGGTGTCAACGCCTCGCACAATGTCTCTACCCAAACGTCGCGGGTTGAGATAATCTCCGGCCCCATGCGTGCGGTCAGTCTCAACGTCACCGCGGGTCTGCGAGCGGACGAGTCCCGGGATCTTTTTAAGTTTGCCACGATGGCCAGCATTGCTTG
>JANORL010000014.1:0-6431 GCA_031415295.1 Polyangiaceae bacterium
CCCCTCAATGGTGTCATCGGCATGGCTGATTTGCTGAGCCGCACTCCACTCGACAAGAATCAGAAGCTTTTTGCTGCCAACATCCGGAGCTCGGGCGATGCATTGATGGGGATTGTCGACGAAGTGCTCGATTTTTCGCGCATTCAATCGGGGCGTATTCACCTGACGACGGCTGCATTCGACCTGGCCGCGTCGTTGGAGGATGTCGTCAGCCGGCTGGCCCAGCGAGCTCAATCCAAATCGCTCGACATCGTTGCAATCATGGCGCCCGACATTCCTCTGCGTTTCGTGGGCGATCGAATGAGACTTGAACAGGTCGTTACGAATTTTGTGGGAAACGCGATCAAATTCACCGAAAAGGGTCATATCGAGGTGCGTGGCCACAGAAAGGGTGATGTATTTCGGTGCGAGGTCGTCGATACGGGAATTGGTATTGCTGAAAGTCGGATCGCTGCGGTATTCGAGGCTTTCGAACAAGCCGATGTTTCCACGGCGCGAACGCATGGTGGTACCGGTCTTGGGCTGGCCATTGCAAAACGGGTCATCGAAAGCATGGGCGGCACGATTGGAGCGCAAAGTACCCCGGGGCGAGGCAGCACATTTTTCTTCGAAGTGCCAATCATCGCCGAACCCATGGCCCCGCAATTCGATCTCGCCAATGCATCGCCCATCGTCTTTACCGATAATTCGGTCCTTCGTGCGTCGCTCGCCGCCCAATTCGAAGCGCTTGGGGCGAAGCCCGAATTCGTGGAGTTGGATGCGATCGCGCGCAAAAAATTACCACCCGATGCGATTGTTCTCGTCGACGGCACGCTCGATCAAGTGCAAACGATTACGAACCGTGCAGGCCCCTTGGCTTCGGTATTGGCGCTCGTGCGAATGACGGACGAGCGAGTCAGGGGCAACAATCCGGTCATCGTCGAGCCTACGACACGAGCTTCGTTACGAGCGGCTCTTGTTGCAATCGTGTTGGAAAAAGACGCCAAGCCAGAATCGCTGCGGGCAAGCGTGATGATTCCCAAACGTCTGCGCTTGTTGATTGCCGAAGACAACAGCGTCAATCGGCTCGTTATGCGCCACATGCTTGATGTATTGGGATTCGACTATGTTTTTACCGAAGATGGTGGCGAAGTCGTGGAGCGATTTTCGGAAAATCCGGACTTTGCGGCGATACTGATGGATTGCCAAATGCCCCAGGTCGATGGGTACGAAGCAACCCGAAGGATTCGGCAGCTCGAGGCCGAACGCGGGTGGGCCCCTATTCCCATTATCGCCGTGACGGCCAACGCAGTGACCGAAGAAAGAACTCGCGCCGTCGAAGCGGGAATGGACGGTTATGTCGCCAAACCATTTCGCCTCGACGAATTACGCACCGCGCTCGAACGTTTTGTCGTCGGCGCGCGAGTCGCGAAATCGACGTGACGTCTTCAACGTGCGCGAAACGCGCTCAGTCGCCCTTGTACGCCCGCTCGATCGCGTCCGCGTCGTCACCTTGAACCCACCGCGAACCACCTTTGGCAATGTGCGTGAGCGGAATCCCTGAACCCATGCCGGATGCGCTTCGGGCGCGATCGTAGGCTTCGCGGTTCTTGTCGACGTCAATCACATCAAAAGGGATTCGGCGCTCGTTGAGTTTACTCTCGAGGCTCCGGCACGCGGAGCACCAGTTCGCCCCGTAGACCGTCACGCTGCTTTGCGACGACGAGATCTCCTGGCCCAGCGACTCCGACGGACGGCTCGCTGCGTGACCGCCGGCTGCGAGGGTGATCGCGAGTGTTGCGGCGATGGCTACCGGCGTAAAGATGCGTAAAAAAGGGAATCGAGGGAAGCGACGAGAGACCATACGGTCGACTCTAGCTCAATTTGCTTGGCAGTGGCGTGGATATTTGCAACGCCGTTCATGTCGCCTCGGCAGTCCGTCTGCCTTCGATGGGGTCTCGTTCTTGCTCGGGCCCGAGCACGCGCCTAGGTGCGCAACGAGGTTCCAGCATGCGTGCGAGTACCGGTGTAACGCTTCTCGGCATATTCACATTGGTCTGCGGTGTTGCCGGATTGTTGTGGGGCGCCGCGATCATGGGCATCGGCAGCGTCAGCTGGTTCGTGGGCATCTTCTCGTTTACAGCCACGATTGCGACCTGGGGCGCTGGTGCGTTTTGGGGAGGGCTGCTCAGCATCCTCACGGGTTTCGCCCAAATCGTTATCGGCATCGGCGTACTTGCACGACGTCCTTGGGCTTGGTTGCTCGCGGGTGTCTCCGCGTTGCTCGCGTTGATCAATCCCGTCGTTGGCCTCGTGAGCGGCAACCTTTGGGGCTTGGTCGGCGTCATCATCCCCTGCGTCGTGCTCTATTTCCTCATGCAGCCGGAAGTGAAACGCGAATTCCGGTAGCGCACAACGTCTTCTTCGCCGCCGAGTCTGCAGCCGAAAATCTTTTTTCTCTCCGCGCTTTCACATCCACGAACGCCGTTGTCTACCCCGCGAACCGAGAACAAGCGTGAGAGTGTTCATCAGGCTGCTGCGCGTTGCAGGGCGTCGGTCGGACTTACTCAGCGTACGATGTACGCTTCCTTCGTCCTTCCTAGCCCTGCAACGCTCGCGACGCCTGCTGAACACTCTCTGAGCGGGACCATGTGGGTTGTTCGCTCTTCTCATTGCTTCGGTCAATGCTTCGGCTCGTTCGGGAAAACCCTTCCCGGCGGCAAAAGGATCTGTCATGCGTTTTAATGGCGTTCGTTTTCACATGGCTTACGTTCTCCCCCTCGTTTTACCGCTCTTCGCGGCTTGCATTGGTCCCCTGGACGAGAGTGCCGACGACATCGACACCAATGAGGAAAGCATCGGCGTTGCGACTCAGGCGGTCATGACCAAGTGGCCCATGCCGAACCCTGCAACCGCTGGCTTGCCACATCCTGCGTATTACACGACCAACAACGGCGTCGTCACCGACCACGTGACAAGCCTGCAATGGGAAGCGACAGCGGGCTGCGCCGCGGGATGCACGCAAGCCGACGCGGCCGCACGTTGCGATAACCTCACGCTCCGCGGCTACGACGATTGGCGTCTACCCACGCGCATCGAACTCGTCTCGATCGTCGATTACATGCGCCACGCGCCAGCGATCGACACGAGTATGTTCCTCGGGACGTTAAACGGCTATTACAAGTCGTCCACACCAGTGATTGGGTTTAATGACACGTTCACGGTTGGTGGCGCCGAAGGCGATACGTCCAATCGCAACGTGAGCACACTCGATATCGTCCGCTGCGTGCGTGGTTTGTCCCCTGCGCCTGCCAGCGCGTTCGTTATCCAGGCGGACGACACTGTGGTCGATGGCGGAACCGGACTGACCTGGGAGCGTAAAGCATCGGAGTCGACGTACACATGGAGCGACGCCAAGAACTACTGCGAAGCCAAACCTGGTTGGCGTCTCCCGTCGATGAAAGAGCTCCAGACGATCGTGGACGATAGCCAAAAGGCCCCAGCTATCGATTCTGTCGCTTTCCCCAATACGCCGATTGATGTCCCTTACTGGACTTCGACCGCGGTCTCATGGCAGTCCGGCTACGCGTGGTACGTCCTGTTCAACGTTGGCCAGTCCAACCACACCGCGGTCAATGCGTCGTACCGTGTTCGATGCGTGTCCGACAGCGGTTCTGCCTTCCCCGCATCGGTCTCCATCCGGCTCCACTGCCAGTCGGGAAGCCCGATCTTGGAGACCATTGCGGCAGCAGGTTGCGTGAACCTCGCCCCCGACAACCGCATCAGGACATCGTTTGCCACGCTAAACGGCCCCGGTTCGGTCACGTTTTACGAAGGGCTCGACTGCACCGGCGGTAAGCGCCAGATCTCGGCGAGCATGGCTCTTTGCGGTAAAACCTTCGACAACGGGGGCCAGATGAACGACCGGGTCCAGTCGATCTCGTTCCCGTGAATCGACATCGCGAAAACGTTCGTTGACGAGAAGCACATCATGAGCGATCGTCGGCGCAGGATGCTTCATTTGAGCTTTGCGGGGTTTCCGAGATGACCGTCCAGGTCGAGGCTGAGCGCGAGATACGCCGCTTGTGCGAGGAGGGTGCGATTGTCGCCGCGACCTCCTCGGCGATTCGCGTGTACGGGCCAGAAATCCTGGGCTTTCTCATTGCGCAGCACCATGGCAGTGAAGACGCCGACGAGGTCTTCTCCATCTGGAGT
Source organism: Polyangiaceae bacterium (assembly GCA_031415295.1). Lineage (GTDB taxonomy): Bacteria > Myxococcota_A > Polyangia > Polyangiales > Polyangiaceae > Polyangium. The sequence continues at coordinate 4,195 of JANORL010000014.1, forward strand.
GAGCGTCTCTTCCGTGGGCTCCCTGGTTTCACATGGGCCTCGTCGCTCCGCACCTGGGCCTACACCCTTGCGCGTAACGCATCGGTCAACTTCGTCCGCGGCCGGAGGGCTCGCGCGCGTCATGAGCGCGGCGCCTATTCCGACGAGATCATCGCCATGGAACAACAGGTTCGCACGGAGACGCCGCTGCACCAGCGCACGGAGGCGAAAAGCAAACTTGCCGCGATTCGCGACGCGCTTCCCCCTGAAGACCGGATCTTGTTGGTATTGCGAGTGGACAAACGCCTCGAATGGAAGGATCTGGCGCGGGTGATGCTTGGAGAGGACGGAGATCTGACGGACGCGGCACTTACGAAAGAGGCGCAGCGATTACGCAAGCGGTTCCAGTTGCTCAAGGAAAAGCTTGTCGAAGCGGGCAAGCGCGCGGGCATTCTGGGCGATGGCGACAAGGAGAATGGCTAATCGCTTCAATCGCCTCAATCGCGTGATTCCCTCGGCGGAGCTTATTGTGTTTGCCCGCGCTACGCTCTCGCTTATCACGTCTACAGCTAGATTTTTTTGCCGAGATTATCGACGGACGTGGCGAATTTTTTCACTGCTGCGTCCACCTTGGCTTTGGCGGCTGACCAAGTCGGCTCGGTTGTTGTTTCGAGGTTTTTCACTTCTGCCCGAGCCGCCTTTAGGTCTTCGTCGGCCACCTTGACGCCATCGTCCCATTCCTTTTTTGCATCTGCCTTCATCGTAGCGGCCATCGATTCGCCCTTGGTCTTGAAATCAATGAGCTTTTTCTCGCGTTCGTCGATTCGCTTATTCACCAGCGTCTTGTAGTCGGTTAATCCCACGAAGGCTTTGTACCTGATATCGGCCAGCTCTTCGTCGAGATCCTTTGTAACCTCGGCCTTCTTCTCTGCGAGGTCCTTTGCAGCGCTCGCGATTTTCTCGTCCGCTTCACGCTTGGCTTTGGCGGTCTTTTCTGCTGCTTCTTTTTCTGCTTGGGCGATTTTCTCCTGCGCCATTTTCTGCTCGGCCGCCACATCCTTCTGCGGCGTATTTTCACATGCGGCGAGGCCAACAATACCCAGAACGACGACGAGACTGACTGTTCGGCTTTTCATGTTTACCTCCGAAATTTCCCAGAGATCTCCACCTTGCACGTGGGGTGCGAGAACACGCCAGTTACCGATTGGTAACCCGGAACCATAAAACTCATCGCGTAATGAAGGCATTTCTCATGCCGTTAAATGCAAAGACAGCAAGCTCGCGACCTCATGTTGCTCGTGCGAGCGGAGGGGCTTTGGCATTGTCGTCGAGGCCTGCTTCATTCCGCGCATTCGGCGAGCATTTCTGCTTTCCACCGTAATCGTGTGGTTCGCAGTCCGTCACCATCGGGGAAATCTTCCAAGTCAGCTCGAGCCTCCGCTTTTCGGCCAAGTCGTAGGAGAATATCCGCGCGCCAAAATCGGTAACGAATCAGCCGATCCCGGTCCTTGGCCTCCTCACACAAGATGATGGCTTGGTTCATATCGGCAAGCGCAGCCTCGTTGTTGTGCGACTCCATATACTTCTCCGCGCGATAGTGAAACCAAGCCGGTTCCTTTGGATCCAGATCAATGGCCCTCTGCATGACGGCAATCGCAGACGTGTTGTCATGGTTGATGGAATGCGTATAAGCAAGGAGCTGCCAGACGTGCGGATTGTCGGGATAATCCGCAGTGAACCGTTTGGCATATTCGATCGCCTTGGGTGCATCCTCGAGCGCCCCCATATCAATCGCAATCGTACGCACTTCGATTGATCCTGTTACGGCGTCTTCTTCCCAATTCCATTCCTTGTCATCGCATGCAGCCAGCAATTCTCTTTTGGTGACTATCCCGCCAGCCGCCGAAATAAGCCCCTTGTGCCCATCCCATACATGTTCCAACGCGGCACGAGCTTCTTCGCGCCGGTCGAGTTGCAGCAGAACCTCGGCGCGGTAAAAGTGGATCGATTCGACGTCGGCATCAGCGTCGCGTTCGGTATCCAGCGCCACAGCTTGGTCGAAGTCTGCAAGCGCAGCTTCGAAGTTCTCACGATTCCTCTCAAGCTGCCCTCGCTCAAGGACGACCTCTGGTTGCGGAGGCAAAATCTCGATTGCCCGTGTCAATGCGGCAATCTGCGCGTCGACGTTTTCGTTCGTGAGATGAGCATACCTAAGCATGGACCATGCTTTCCGCTCTTCGGGGTATTGCTCGGTCAGA
>JANORL010000015.1:0-8724 GCA_031415295.1 Polyangiaceae bacterium
CGAACGCGCCACCAGGCACAGTATCCGCGGCAATCAAGGTGCCCCCCGTCGTGCGTGCTTCGATGCGCACCTTCGCCACCGCCGGGGATGCCGTGAAGGTGTCCGTTTCGAGACCCGTCATGATGAACAAAGATCGTTCGAGCGGCTCGGACGAACACCCTGAGCCAACGACGGCAAACAACACCAGCTCGAGCGCAAAAAAACGAGGATTCATGCGACGTCGAGCGTATCGCCGCGTTGCAATGGCGCCACGTTTCAGAGGGTGTTCGTCAGGCTGGTGCGCGTTGTGATGAGCACCCTCTCACCGCGCCGCGTGCTAGCAAGCGCCGTGCTCGTAGGCCGTCAGCTTTCACTCGCGCCCGATCCCATCGCCATCGCCGTTCGTCTGCAAGACTCAGGCGCTGATCGCCTGGCGCTCTTGCACGCGTCGGATCGCACGCCTGGGTCGTTCGCGCGCTACTCGTTCATCACCTGCGATCCAGATCGTGAAAGCCAAACGCTCGATCCGCTCGAAGACGACCCGGACATGCCTCAGACCGACTTGGCGGGCACGTTTCGAGGCATCCCCCGATGGATCGGCATCTTGCCTTATGACCCTTTTCGGCACCTCGAACGACCTGCCTGGGTTCGTCCGGACACACGCCCCCCCGCGCTTGTCGATCAACCGCTTTGGTTGCGTTATCCGGCGTGCATCGTGGTTGATCACCTCGAAGGTCGAGTTCTTGCTGTTGGGTTCACAAAAGAATGCATCGGCAACATTGTCTCGCGCCTTGGTCGAGCCCCGCTGGTCGAGGACCGTTTCACGCTGTTGCGTAAGCCAACTCGCGTGGAAGTCGCCGAATGCGAACGTCCCGCTCTCCATCTGGATCGTATTCGCGCCGCGAAAGCACTGATCGCTTGTGGGGACCTTTACCAAGTCAACTTGGCGCGACGCTTACGAGTGACGCTTGCCCAAGGTACGCCGCTCCACTTGTATGCGCGTATGAGTGCCGCCGCACCATCACTGTTTGGTGCCTGTTTGTACCTTGACCGTGAACTAGCTGTCGTATCTACATCACCTGAACTGCTTTTACGTGCCGAGACGACCGGTGCGTATGAGCGAGGCATAGTTCAGAAACATTTATCAATAAATTCAAGCACTTTTGAACGACTTTACACGTGTCCGATCAAAGGTACGCGACCTCGAGGTTCAGGGGCGTTCGAGGATGAGCAGCTGGTCCGTGAGTTGGACGAAGATCCTAAAGAAAACGCTGAGTTGACCATGATCATCGACGTGGAACGCAACGACCTTGGTCGGGTCGCCGTTCCCGGTTCCGTCCGTTTGCTGCGTGGTCCTGAAGTTGTGACACATCGTACAGTACATCACCGCGAAGCCTTGCTTACAGCGTTTACGAAAAACACAGCATCTCGCCGAGATGTCCTGGAAGCGATGTTACCGAGCGGAAGTGTGACGGGCGCGCCCAAGGTGCGGGCGATGGAAGTCATCGCGAATCTGGAAACGTTTCGTCGTGGGCTCTACACGGGCGGATTTGGTGCGGTAGGACACGATGGATCGATGACGTTGGCCATGGCGATCCGGACGGTCGTTCTTCGCGGCCCAAACGGCGAATATTTTACAGGCGGCGGTATTGTAGCTGACTCGGATCCCCACCGGGAACTGGAAGAAACTCGATGGAAAGCAATTCAGCTCGAAAAAGTAGCACGGTCGTGAAATGTGTGATAATGTAAGAGAATGTGATGACAGAAATTTGGGTATTGAGAACCTAGTGAAGTAGAAGCTTGGTGGACGATGGGTATTGAAGAACAAGTTCGGCGAATCGTAGTTGGCGCACTCACAGAACTTGTGGGTAGCGGGGCACTTCCGCCGGAAGTCGTGCAGGCGCAGTTTGTCGTGGAACGGCCGAAGAGGCCGGAGCATGGCGATTTGGCGACAAACGCGGCGCTCGTGATTCAGAAGTTGGCGAAGAAGCCTCCGCGAGATGTGGCGGCGATGCTTTCGGAGCGGATCGGGCGTCATCCGGACGTGCGAGGCGTGGAGATCGCGGGGCCTGGTTTCTTGAATTTGCGGCTCGTGCCGGCGGCGTTTCAGCGCATTGTCGCGGACGTTTTGGAGTCCGGTCCGCTTTACGGGCGAACGGCTGGAGGGCTTGGCGAGCGCGTTCTGGTCGAGTTCGTCAGTGCAAACCCCACGGGACCTTTGCTCGTTTCGCATGGTCGTGGAGCGATCTTGGGTGACGCTGTGGCGACGTTGCTCGAAGCGAGCGGATGTCGCGTGACGCGCGAGTATTACATCAACGATTTCGGCAACCAGGTACGTCTTTTGGCGGTGAGTGTTCGCGCGATCGACGCGGGCAAACCCCCACCCGAAGGTGGCTACGGAGGCGATTACGTACGCGAGTTGGCGACGTGGGTTCGTCAAAACGATCCGAAGGCGCTTGATGAAGACGATGCGGCGAATTTGTCGCGGGTGTGTATCGGTCGCATGTTGGATGGTGTGCCTGGTTCGTCCACGTTGCCAGGCATCAAGAAAACCCTCGCGAACCTGGGTATTTGGTTCGACGTTTGGTTTTCGGAAGAGAGCCTGCATCGTTGGGGTCGTGTCAACGCGGCGCTCGTGGAACTCAAGGCGCGTGGAAGTCTGGACGAGCGTGATGGAGCGGTCTTCTTCAAGAGTGTCGACGAAGGGGACGACAAGGATCGAGTCGTTCAGAAAAGCGACGGATCGTTCACGTATTTCGCGAGTGACATCGCGTATCACGCGGACAAGATCGCGCGTGGTTACGACCGACTCATCAACGTGCTCGGCGCGGATCATCACGGCTACACGGCGCGTGTACGAGGCGCACTTGCAGCGCTTGGTTTGCCCAAGGAGAAGTTCGAGGTTCTTCTTTACCAACTCGTGAATCTGCTTCGCGACGGCAAACCCTACAAGATGGGCAAACGTCTTGGGAACCTGGTGACGATCGAAGAGGTTGTCGAAGAGATCGACGAAGCAGCTCAGCGCAAGGGAGCAGGGGCCGACGCGCTTCGGTACTTCTACTTGTCGCATTCCAGTGGGACGTCGATCGACTTGGACATCGATTTGGCCAAGAAGTCGTCGCTGGATAATCCAGTGTTTTACGTGCAGATGGGGTACGCGCGTCTTTGTTCGATCCAGACGCGGGCGCGGGAAAAATTTGGGCTCGAAGTACCTCGACCAACCCCGGCGTTACTTGCACGGATCGAACACCCGGATGAACTTGCGATCGTCGCGCGTCTCGGGCGATTCCCGGCGTTGATTACGGAAGCGGCGGGTCTACGCGAACCGCACAGGATTTTGCATTTCGTCCGCGAATTGTCGCAGGATTTTCAGAGTTACTTCACGAGACGCAAACAAGAACGCGACACGATCTTGCCGCTCGGTGTGCAGATGACGCAGCCGGGTTGGGAAGCGACGTGGGATCGAGAAAAGAGCGCAGCGCGTCTGATGTGGGTGGAGGCGATCCGCACTGTGTATGCGGCCGCTTTGAAGCTCGCAGGCATCACGGCGCTCGAACACATGCACAAGCTGGCGGGGGACGCAGCCCAGGCCGCAGGCGACGAGGAGGTCGAAGTATCATGACCGTACGTGCTGACATCGGTGAGGCCGGAACAATCCGTAACCTCGACGAAATTCAAGAAAACGATCCAGGGGCGCGACCGTCGCGTGCAGCGGCGATCGTGCTCGCGTCGCTGGGAGGAGCCTGCATCGTGTTTGCCGCGGTGGCGCTGTTACGTGCGCCGATCAAAGCGAAGCCGGCGCAGATCGATCCGCTTGGTGACTTGGTGGCGAAGGCGCATCCAGCTGGCGTGAGTCAACCACGTCGGCCGGACTTGTCGGGCAGTGACATCACGTTCCCGGGCATGCTTTCGGACACGAAAAACACGACGGCACTCGAGGTCGTGCGTTCACCGCACCCAGCCGCTGCTGCGGATCCGAACGCTTTGCCGCCGATTTCTCCGGAAACGATGGCGGACAAACTCCCGCCGGCACCGCTGCCTGCGCAGAACATCTTGCAAGCGCCGCCGGACAACGCGACGGGCAAGGACACGTTGTCGGCGATGGCCCGGCACGTGTCGCGCGATGAAGGATCCGAAACGGCAACGACCGGCGGTCCTGGCCAGTATCAGCTTCAGGTGAGTTCGTTCAAGACAACCCAAGAAGCCGACAAATTTGCCGCGGCATTACGTCGTCGCGGACATCGCGCGTATGTCGAAGCGGCCAACGTGAAAGGTCGCGGACTTTGGTATCGCGTCCGCATCGGACCGTTCAAGTTCAAGAACTCGGCGGCGATCTACCGACAGGACTTCGAGGCGAAAGAGCGGATGGTCACGTTCATCATCGAGCCTCCGAAGAACAACGTGAAGATCAAGAGCGAAGAAGACGAATCGGTCGCAGCTAGCTCGCCCTGAGCGAGTGTTCGACAGGCAAACGCGCCTCAACCCCCAACCCCCTCTCCAACTCCGCATCACTTCGTGATGCTGCGTGTAGAGGGGGAGCCAGAACAAAACTCCCGTGTTATGAATGCCGGGCACGTTCTCGCTTGCGCTCGAACGGCCCTAGTCAGTGCATTCGTCGGGCTCGCTTCGCGACCCAACTCTTGCACTCTAGCCAGTTTACGATGGGGGGCTACGCCCCCCATACCCCCGAGATCGTTGTGATCCGCTTTCATCTCTGGTGGGTGAGGCGAAGCCTCGTCAGGACTCTCCACGGAGCGAAGCGGAGTTGGAGAGGGGCCGGGGGTGAGGCGCCCTGAGCGTCAGTTTCGCCCCGACAAACATCATCCGTGCGTTTCGACCGCGGCGGCCACGGATGTTTCACATGTCAAAACGCCTTTCGTTCCCGCGAATTTCCCAGCAATTTCTGCGAGTTTTTCCGCGGTCGCGCGCACCACGAACGTCTCCATGTGCCGTTCACGATCGATACGCACGTGTTGGCTCGTCAGGATGACTTCGGGCTGATGAGGTTCGACTTCGCATTGCCGCAAGAGTTCGGCGCGTACATTCGGCGCATACACGACGGTCACGACGGCGATGACGGTGGCGCCTTGATCGAACGCGGCGCGCGTGAGGTCGGCGCGCACGAGATCACGAATGGCTTCGGATCGGTTTTCGTAGCCGCGTTCGGCGATCCGTCGATCGAAGTCGGCGAGCAAACCGCGCTCCATGGCCACGCCAAATCGAACCAGATCGCTCATGCTATTTGCGTTTCGTGAGGTGCTTACGCACCGCGTCTCGGATGGAACCGGAAACGTTCTTGTTTTTGATGAACGCGCGCATGTCCGACTCGCGTAATCCGAGCGCGAAGCGCAAGGCCATCAGCTGCGGCGTTTTCGGGTTTTCCGCGAGGTTTTTCTTGATCGTATAGCTGCGCAACCATTCGCCGTTCGATCCGATGATCTTGAGGACGTCTTCCGACATGTTGCGGTTTTTCGTAATCAGATCGACTTCATCTTCTTGAAGCATTGGGCTACGGGCAACGGCGGTACACACGAGTCGATTACGTTCGCGTACGAGCAGCAAGCGTTCTTCTTTCGTGCCGAGTGTGGCACGACGAACCTTCTGGCTGATCGACATGTCGGCAACTCGTTTGTAGAGCGGGACAAACCTCTCTTTGACGACTTCTTCTGCACCATCGACCTGCTCGACGTGCGTATCTTCGGATGCTGCACCTTTTTTGGACGCGGCTTCTGCAGAGATTTCTTCGGCGATCGCGACGGCTTCGACATAAACGAGATCGTCGGGCGTCGGTTCAGCCGATGGTTCGAAGATGAGTTCGCCTTCGAGCGCTTGAGCAGCTTCACGGAACGTGGGGATGCCGGTGAGTTCAAGACCGTTGCGTCGTGCGAGATCCACGATGCGATCGGCGGTCGACATACGCGTCGCGGCGTTCATGTAGAGCAGCTCGATGATGCGTGGATGTTCGAGCAATCTCGTTTCGTTTGTCGCGACAATCTCGGTGATATCTTCGGCACCCAAGCGAGCGAGGTGTTCGATGGTGTCCATCGCCACGCGGCGCATGACGACGAGTTTTTCGATGACGTCGACGCGATCGATGTAGGCCTGGCCGAGGGCGTGGATGACAGCGGGTTCGAGGTCGGTGGCGAGAGCACCTTGGAGAACGGGCGCGGGAAGGTTCTTGATTGTGGAGACGGCGTTGTCGTGAACGGCTGCGCGGTCGCTCCGACTGAGGACGACGACGACGGCGACGACTTCGGCCGGTTTCAAACCGGGCGCGACACCTCTGGCGGCGAGTTCCTGGACCTTGGGAGGCGCGTCGGCGGCGACGAGTTTTTGCGCGGGACCGGAGAGAGACTCGAGATCTATTGGGGCAATCATGGGAACCTCGCTCGAAAAACGAGCTCTGGGGGAGGGTGCCTCCCGACGCAACTCGTCGGTTCGAGCAACAAGTGCATGAGCGGGTATTGCTGACCCGCCTTTCGCGGATTATCTTGCGGGGGCTGCGATCAGTCGCGGCATAAAAAAGTTCGAGTCATTCTCCATTCAGGCATCGGAAGCCTAGTGGGGGGGCTTGGCATCTGCCTGCAGGAAGCGGGCAAGGAGCGGGACGTCGACATGGGGATCATGGATTTCGTCAAGGGCGGCGTACGCGAGATGATGATCGCGCGGCCAGATACAAAAAAAGGCCTCATCGTCTACAAGCATCCAGATCAGAACGTCCCGCTTTATTCACAGCTGACGGTCGACAGCGATGAGTGCGCCTTGTTTTTCAAGGACGGCAAGTACGTCGGCTATTTGCCGCCGGGGCGTCACACGTTGCAGACGCAGAACATTCCGTTTCTGAACAACATCATCAACAACTTCACGGGTGGAAACGTCTTCATCGCGGAAATCTATTTCGTGAAGATGCAACCGATTCGGGGTTTGCCTTTTGGTGGACCGCTCGAGTCGATGGAAGACCCGATTTTGTTCGAGTATGTCACGCCCCGTATTTTCGGCGAATACGCGCTTGTCGTGACCGACCCGGTGCGGTTTGTCATTGGCTACCACGGTCAATGCGCGGGAGCGCAGGACAACGAGCAGATTTTGAACTGGATCAAGGGCAAGTTCTTCATGAGCGTGAAGACGGTCATTGGTCAGTTGTGCGCGCAGCAGGGCAAGAGCCTCTTGAACCTTGGCGGCATGAGCATGGAGATTGCCGGACGGATTCAGCAGAGCGCGCCGAATTGCGAAGAGATCGGCGTCCGGATCCTCGAGATCGGCAACTTCAACATCAACTTCTCGGCTGAAGATCAGAAGATGCTTCGCGAGGCGAACAAGGTGCGCGGCGAAGCTCGTCGCGGTGTTGCAATTGCAGCGGATCAGGCGCAAGCGAAGCAGTTTGGCCTGGACCAAAAGTTCCAACAGGACGCACGTTACGTGCAGCATCTCGCGGGCAACTGGAACAATTACGCTGCGGGTAGCGCGACGATGGGCGCGGGCGAAGGCATGGCCAAGGGAGGCGCCAACGTCGGCATGGCTCAGCTCGGCGCTCAAGCCGCGATGGGCATGAACATGGCGCAACAGATGCAGCCGCAGCAATACGCGCCGCCGCCAAACTTTGCGGCCGGGGCGCCGCAATTCCAGGGCGGTCAGCCGCAACCGCAACAGGCGCAAGGTCAACCGGGAGCGCCGCAAGCGGCGGCACCAGCGGCCACGAGTGTGGAAGCGCGGCTCGAAAAACTGGTCGGCTTGAAGCAAAAGGGCCTCATCAACGACGAGGATTTCAACGCCCGCAAAGCAAAAATACTCGAAGAGATCTGAGAGGAAGTTCCGCGGGCTGCTCCGCAGTGCGCAGCTAGGAACGACGACGGAAGCGTACATCGTACGCTGAGTACGTCCGACCGACGATGCGCACTGCTCACGGCGCTTGCAGAACATCCTCGGACATCCTCGAAAAAGCTCGACTCATGTGATGAACGGGGTTTGTCGTCGAGGAAGACGACCTCGTTTTTTTAACTCTCCATCCAATCCTCAGATAGACTCCACAAGGTGGCGCGACCCGTACGTTTAGAGCCTGACCCGCATGCCGCACGCGATGCTACCGGCGCGAAGATTGACGCCGGAAGCCTTGGTGCGGACAAACAGAAGCGCCAAAAAGCGCGGCGTTGTCCCGAGTGCGAGAAATTTTTCTCGGGCGACGTGCGCTTTTGTCCCTTCGATGGCGATGCGCTGATCGATGCACCCGATTGGAATCCCAACGCGGATCCGCTCGTCGGGCAAATCGTCGACAATCGTTACGAAGTTCTGTCGCTCTTGGGCGAAGGCGGCACGGGGTCGGTGTACGAGGTTCGTCACACGACACTCGGACGCAAGTTTGCACTCAAACTATTGCGTCATGACATCGCGCAGGATCCGACGACCGTCACGCGCTTCATGCAGGAAGCGAAAGCAGCGGCGGCGATTGGACATCCAAACATCGTTGCGGTGAGTGATTTCGGTGAAGTACAGCCCGACCGCAGTGCGCCAATCACCACGAAAGTTCCGTATTTCGTCATGGAGTTGCTCAGCGGTAACACGCTGACGAACTTGTTGCGGTCCGAGCTGATTTTGTCGCCAGATCGCACGGCGGCGATTGGTCTTCAGTGCGCGCTCGCGCTTGCCGCTGCGCACGAAGCGGGCGTGATTCATCGCGACTTGAAACCTGACAACGTTTACCTCGTTCGCAGTGGCGATCGCGAATTCGTCAAGCTGCTCGATTTTGGT
>JANORL010000016.1:0-16281 GCA_031415295.1 Polyangiaceae bacterium
GTGAAATTGCTCGAAAGCTCGTCGAAGCTCGCTCGTTACGTCAATGGGTTTGTCGTAGGATCCGCTTGCGCTCATGATACTTCGCCCGCGAACAACCCATTACGGAATATACGCAGTGGCCATGGTGCCGCGTTCGAGCTGAAACCCAAAGAGTCGATACTCCCCGCCTGGAATTCGTTTCAAATTCTGGCTGAACACCGTGTAAAAAGACTGCGTTTGGCTGGGTGTAAATGTTAGTTTTTGCCGGTACCAACCATTGGGGTACGGATCGGTCGTCACCAGGGAACCGCCCTTGTCGTCAGGCTGCGTAATGCCGATGAACATCACGCCGATGTTCGTCGACAGTTGATCGAAGGGAGTATCAAACGTCGTGTTCTTGAAGAAAAAACTGAAGGTATAGGTTTCATTCTGAATCAGGTCGCCGATTGCCCCCCGTTGAAAGGATCCGTTTACTTGGTCGACATGGGTGCAATCCAGAACCGTGTCATCGTTTCCGACCGGCCGACTCGACGTACTAAATCCACAGACGACTCCGCCGCTGTTGTTCTCGAACGTCGACCCGAAATCCGATTTGAATATGATGTTATCAAATTGTCCCGATGAACTCGACGTCGACGATGACGTTGTCGAAGAAGAAGAAGAAGAAGTCGAAGAAGTGGATGTCGATGACGACGCAGATGACGACGCAGATGACGAAGAGGATGTGGACAAAGTGGAAGACGACGACGATTCGGTGGACGTGCCGAGTTCCAAGCAGCCAGCGATAGCCATTGCCCCGACGATCATTCCTGGCACATGCACGATCAAGTTTGAGCGATTCATGAGTCCTCCTGTCCGGTTGTAATGCTGGTGCGATGCTAAACGCAATCGGCGTGACTTCCTAGTCGTCGGCCGTTCTTTCGTTCGATCAATTGTACACGCGTTTGTCTCGTCGGAATGCAGCCAAATAATACCAGTTCACCTGCTGCCGCAGCCAAGGGTGCCAACCACTTTTCTTCGGGCTGCCAATCAGAATCGTTGTCTCGAGTTTGGGCCTCGATGCGTCAATGCGTCGAGCGTTTTTCCTGTCAAACGTATCGACTTGGGCCACGCGAGCCCGTTCGTCCGTTACACCCCGACGATATCGCCAAACGCTTTCTTCAATTCATCCATGCGTGCATTCGCTCGTGTGTCCGCGGCTTGCATAGTTTCGCCAGCGGACATCGGCTCGCGCACGTCGAAGTAAAACTTGATCTTCGGTTCCGTGCCGCTCGGACGCGCGATGATGCGACTGCCTCCTTCGAGGTCCAGGGCAATCATGTTTGTCACGGGCAGGGTCAATGCATCCACCCGCCTGTCGGCAAACGTGCGGATACCCGTTCGAAAATCCGAAAGGGCGAGCACCGCGAGTGGTCCGACACGTGTCGGCCGTGCAGCACGGAGTCGATCCATGGCCGCTTTTATCTGCGCCATTCCATCCGCACCCGGCAGCGTTACGGACCTCTGTCCACTCGCGTAATGACCGTATCGCCGAGACAAACTCTCCAGTTCATCGAGTACCGTTCGCCCATGTTCTTTTAGCAGCGCCGCGAGTTCTGCGAAGAGCACGCCCGCGGAGATTCCGTCTTTGTCGCGGACCAGATTGCCAACGGTGTACCCAAGGGCTTCTTCATAACCGAAGACAAACCTCAGTTGTTCGGACTTCTCGAGTTCCATCGCGCGGTTCGCGATCCACTTGAAACCCGTCAACGTTTCTTCGTAACGCACGCCTAGCGCTCGGGCGATCGAACCGAGCATCGGTGACGACACGATCGAAGTTATGACGATCGTCATCGCCGCGTCTAAAACGCTCGTTTGGTCGGACAAACACGCAGGCGACGTCGTGAGTAAGTAGTGTCCGAGCAACGTTCCGACTTGGTTGCCCGTGAGTTGCAGATAGCCTCCACCGGGGCGAGGAACGGCGACAGCGAGACGATCGGCATCGGGATCGTTGGCGAGCACGAGGTCGGCTTTTTGTTTCTCGGCAAGGGCGAACGAGAGATCCATCGCGCCTTTTTCTTCGGGGTTTGGAAAGGCCACCGTGGGAAAATCGCCGTCGGGTTTTTCTTGTTCCGGTACCGTCGTGTAGCTGCCGAAACCCGCGCGAGTCATCGCGATCCGCATGCACTTTTCACCAACTCCATGCATCGGTGTGTACACGATACGCAGGTTGCACTTGGCGAACGGACGGACCCAAAGTTTGTCGATCTTCGCCATGTAGTCGTCGAGCAACCCGTCCGGGAAAAACTTCACCCATCCCGCAGCGCGTGCCTCGTCAAACCCCATCACCGGCACGTCTTTCGCCGCAGGGCACGTGTCGATCGCCATGGCGATGCCCTCGTCGTGCGGCGGAATGATCTGCGCGCCGTTGCTCCAATATGCCTTGTACCCGTTGTATTCCGGCGGGTTGTGACTCGCCGTGATCATGACGCCTGCGGCCGCACGAAGGGTATCGACGGCAAACGCCGCAACAGGCGTCGGACAAACCTCGGGAGAAAGAAACGAATGCATGCCGGCCGCAGCGAGCACACACGCCGTTTCCTTGGCAAACTCGAAGCTTTGATGTCGACCGTCATAACCAATGGCGACGCCGCGTTGCAGCGCTTCGCGATCGCAGTTTGTCCGTAAGTACCTGGCGAGTCCCGCGGTCGTGCGACGAATGACGGCTTGATTCATGCGCGATTCGCCCGCACCCATCACGCCGCGAAGACCAGCCGTTCCAAACTCGAGAGGCCCAGCAAAACGTTCGCTCAAGTCGCGAAACGCTTTGGTTTGCAGAGATGTGTCGGCGTTTTGTGTGGCATCGGCGACGACACGTTCGAGTTCGTCGCGGGTCTTGGAATCGGGATCTGCGGCAATCCATGTGCGAGCGCGTTCGAGGAGATCGGTCATCGTGTGCCCTTTGTACCACTGGTCGAGGCTCGAGCGCGCGTCGTTGAAGCAACCTCTGGTACTACTTCGGAACGGACATGGACTTTTCATTTGATGAAGCCGCGCTCGAATTGCGGAAAGGCGCCGTGGAGTTTGCTCGTGCGCACCTCGTGGAAGGTGTGGCGACGCGCGATCACGTCGAGACTTTTTCCCGACCACTCTGGACGGCGTGCGCGGAGTTCGGCATTTTGGGGTTGCCATTTTCGCGCGATGATGGCGGCAGCGGCGCCGACCTGCTCACGACAATGCTCGTCATGGAGGGGCTCGGATATGGCGGGCGTGACAATGGGCTGCTTTTTGCAATCAATGCGCAAATGTGGGCGGTGCAGCACCCGCTGGCGACATTCGGTGCGCCGGTTCAAAAAGATCGCTGGCTCGGGCGACTCATTCGGGGAGAAATTATTGGCGCTCACGGAATGACCGAAGCGGATTCGGGATCCGACGCTCTTCGTATGCGCACGCGTGCTGAGCGATGTGCTGGCGGGTATATGCTCGATGGCGTGAAAACATTCGTCACGAATGCGCCGATTGCGGATGTAGCCGTCGTATTTGCCGTGACCGACCCATCACGTGGCAGCTTTGGAATTTCGGCATTTATCGTCGAAAAAGGGATGCCGGGTCTTTCCGTGGGAAAATCGATTTCGAAAATGGGCCTGCGTACGTCGCCGATGGGCGAGATCGTTTTGGAGAATTGTTTCGTCCCCGAAGAGAATCGCCTGGGTCGCGAAGGCCAGGGCGGGATCCTGTTTCAAGGATCGATGGAATGGGAACGCGCCTGCATTCTCGGGGTTGCTGTCGGAGCGATGGAGCGGCAACTCGAGACGTGTGTCGAATACGCGCGCACGCGACATCAATTCGACAAACCGATTGGTCAATTTCAGGCGGTGTCGCATCGTTTGGTGGACATGAAAGTACGGCTGGAAACAGCGCGCTTGTTGCTTTATAAAGTCGCGTGGCTCAAAAAAATGGGCAAACCCGCCGCGATGGAAGCTGCAATGGCAAAACTGCACTTGAGTGAAGTGTTCGTGTTATCGAGTCTCGATGCGATTCGGATCCATGGGGGAGCTGGATACACGACCGAATTCGAGGTCGAACGGGATTTGCGGGATGCCGTAGGCGGAACGATTTATTCAGGAACGTCCGACATACAGCGCAACATCATTGCGCGGTTTCTCGGTGTGGGGACGTGAGACGTGAACGGAAGTCATTTTTGTTTGGCAAGTGCTTCTGCGAAATGAGTGTCGTACTTGCCTTCGGTAAATGCTTCGGAAGCGAGCACTTTGCGTAAAAATTCGAGATTCGTAGCCGCAGGTCCAACCGCGCCGACAAGCACGAGGGTGGTTTGTCCAAGCGCTGAATCGAGACGCGCGATCGCGGCTTGACGAGTGGCTGCGTGCACGACGACTTTGGCGATCATCGGATCGTAATATGGCGTGACTTCCGAACCTTGTTCGACGCCAGTCTCGATGCGCAAGTCCGCCGCGGCTTCAGGCCAAACGAGTTTGTCGATACGTCCTGGTTGCGGAGCGAACTTTTTGGCTGGATCCTCGGCGTATACGCGGGCTTCGATCGAGTGTCCTGTGCGCGTGGGGGCAAGAATTTCCGGTGAAAGGGCCAGACCTGCAGCGACGCGGATCTGTTGTTCGACGAGATCGATACCCGTCACCATTTCCGTCACACAGTGTTCGACTTGCAAACGCGCGTTGACCTCGAGGAAGTAAAGTTCTCCTTCGCCCGAGGCGACAAACTCGACCGTTCCCGCGCCGACGTACCCCACGTGTCGCACGACGCGCAGCGCTTGATCGAAGAGATCTTGACGCTTGGCTTCGCCTTCTTTTCCCTGGAAAAACCATGCGGGAGACGGGGACTCTTCGATGATTTTTTGGTGTCGGCGTTGAACACTGCACTCGCGTTCACCCAGGGCGACCGCGTTGCCGTGTGTGTCGCACAAGACTTGCACTTCGATGTGTCGAGGCGCGTGCAAGTAACGCTCGAGGTACACGCGCGCATCGCCAAAGGCGCTCTTGCCGCGATCTGAACAGGCTTGAAGTGCACGCGGAAGTTTGGCGAGGTCTTCGACGATTTGCATGCCAATGCCGCCACCACCACCAGCCGCTTTGACGAGCAACGGTGTTCCAATTCGTTCCGCTTCGCGTGTTGCGGCTTCGATGTCCTCTGTCGAGATCGGACCGTTGGTGCCGGGAGGCGGCTGAACGCCAACGGATTTGGCGACTTCACGCGCTTTGATCTTGTCGCCAAAAGCGTCGAGGGCGTTTGGCGGAGGCCCGATGAACACGATCCCGGCATCTGTTACGGCGCGGGAAAACGCTTCTTTTTCGCTGAGCAATCCATAACCCGGATGGATTGCGCGAGCGCCCGTTGAGCGCGCAGCATCGACGATCGCTTCGATCGACAGGTAACTCTCGCGGACCGGCGCAGGGCCGATGCGGACTGCTTCGTCAGCCAAACGGACATGCGGCGCATTCGCATCAGCGTCTGAGTAGACGGCGACTGTGCGAATGCCCAGGCGTTTGCAAGTACGAATGATGCGGCAAGCGATCTCGCCACGATTAGCAATGAGGATTTTGTCGAACACGTTTGGCGATTTGGTCGTTCGCCGAGCCGCCGTCAAGAGGTCGATTTGGCTCCGTCTGTTGAACGTTCGCCTGCACGAAACCCTTTTACTTTGGGTTTGCGTCCCAGAAGCGCGAGCTGCCCGCAAGCGGCCGATACGTCATCACCTCGACGGCGGCGAATGAAACACGAGTAACCAGCTTCGACGAGAACCTGTTGGAACGCGAGCACGCGTGAGATGTCGGGCGGTCCAAGCGTCGAATGTTCGATGGGGTTCATCGGGATGAGGTTGATCTTTACGGGCAACCCACGCAGGAGTTTGGAAAGACGCACGGCTTCTTGGTGCGTGTCGTTTTTGCCGGCAACGAGCGTGTATTCGACAGTGATGCGGCGCCGTGGTGGAAGCGGATACGCGCGCAGCGCTCCGAACAATTCGGCCAGCGGATACTTACGATTGATGGGCATGAGTGCCGAACGGTTTTCGTCGTCGGTGGCATGTAGCGAGATCGCCAGATTGATTTGACCTTGGAAATCTTTGCCCAGACGTTCGATTTCCGGCACGAGACCCGATGTTGATACAGTCACGCGGCGGTTGGACAAACTGATGCCATCGACGTGCGTGAGCAGGCGTAATGAGCGCGCCGTGCTGTCGTAGTTGTGCAGGGGTTCGCCCATGCCCATGTACACGACGTTGCGCAGCCTTTCATCGCTGTCGCAGAGCGCGCGACCGATCAAAACTTGCGCGATGATTTCCTCGGGACCGAGATGTCGTTGCAGACCAGCGACGCCGCTCGCACAAAACACGCAACCCATGGCGCAACCGACTTGCGTGGAAATGCATTGAGTCACGCGAATTTTTGTAGAGTTTGTCGCGGCGTCTGCGGCATCGTCGTCATCGTCGTCATCGGCTGATGCTGTGTCCGCGTCGACTTCGGCTCGAGCGTTTGGACCACTTATGCCCGGAAGCAAAACGGTTTCGATGGTGACGCCATCGGCGAGACGTAGGACGATTTTGCGCGTTCCATCGGCGGATTTATGCACGTTGGCAATTTCCGCGACAGGGCCGAGGCCATCGTTCGTAAGTTTGTCGCGTAACGATGCTGAGAGGTTGGTCATCTCGGACGGAGAGACAACGCCACGTTGGTGGATCCAGGAGAAAACCTGGCGCGCGACGAACGACCGTTCTCCTTGAGCAGCGAGCGTCGTTTGCCATTCGCCGGGCAGACGCGCGATGGGATGGAGGGGAGGTCGGGGTTTCACGGGAACGTCACTATCGCGCGCGGGACGGTGTGGCAAGCGGTGGCCGTGAAAGTTGGTTGTCGGAGGCGGTTGAAGGTCAGGTCTAAAAACACCTTGCAACTGGAACTGTACGTGGTGTTCGAAGTGTCGTATCTTTGGGCTAAATCCCGAGTCGAACCGGGACCCTAGGGAGTGCACATGGGTGTCAGTTTTTCCCAGGCGACGCGTCGTGTCGCGTCGAAGTATGTGGACGCCGCGTCTCTCGATGCTGCACTTGAAGTGTTGGGACCGCGCGCGGAAAAACACGTCGATTCTTTGGATGCCGAGGGCAAGGCGGGCCTCATTAGTTTTCTCGTGCGAAACCTTCGTGAGTTGAGCGTCGAAGAAGCGACGGATCTCGAACGCAAGTTGCTTCGTGAAATGGGAGCTGTTCCGCGACCAACGAAAACGTTGCAGGTCAAGGACGAGATTTCGGTCATCACGTTGCGCAACTACATTCGATATCTTTGCGTTTACCTTGGGATGGAATGGAACCGCGGCATGCTTTTGCAGTCGGCGGTGTCGGATCTTGCTCGGTTCGCATTGGCTCGAGGCGCAGGGACGTTCGAGATTTCGGCGGCACGTGAAAAAGTGAGTTTTCGCGTGCACATTGGAGGTCAAGTGGCGCTTGGTGGCGCGTGGCTTTCCTCGTCGAGTGAGCCGCTTTTGGCGGGCGTGCGAAATCTGGCGCGTGGTTTGCGCAGCACGTCTGGAGCGCAAGGTTCGCAACTCGAATTCGATGTCGAGTGGGGCATTGCGGCTTGATGGTCAAACTGAACGTTATTGGTGCTCAAAAGAAAAACGGTCTTTACATCGTGAACGCGTAGGGGTATCGCGCCTCTCGTAGGTCTTGCTCCCAAGCATCATTGGTGGAGAAGAGGAAAGGTTTGTTATGGGTATCGTGCTCGATTTGTACGCGCTTCCACGGGGGCAACGGTCCCGCACTCGCAAGCTGCGAGATGCGTTTTTCGAGTCGTACCTCGATAACAATCCGGGAACGCAACGCCTCGAACTCGACCTGGTAAAAGACGTAGAGAAATTACCGGCGTGGGACGAGTGGGACGTGCAGACGAAATTCGAGATGCTTTATGGTGAAGGCAATCTCGATGAAGAAATGGCTGCTCGTTGGAATGCATTGGCCCGCTGGACGGATCAGTTGCACCAGGCCAATCTCGTCGTCGTTTCATGCCCAATGTGGAATTTCTCGATTCCGTGGCATTTGAAGCGATGGATCGACGCAGTGGTGCAGGCGCGATTGACGTTTGACTTCGATCGAAAGAAAGGCGAGTTCAAGGGTTTGCTTACGGGACGCCCTGTCGTGTTGCTCGTGACGCGTGATGGTGCATATCCTCCCGGTTCGCCGTATGCGGCGATGGACTTTCAACTTCCCTACTTGAAGGCAATATTCGGATTGATTGGCCTTGGGCCCTTTTACGAAGTCGTTGGCGAACCCTTGGCTATGGGTGGGCCGCAAGTCGCGAAAGACGCGCTCGAAGCAGCGATTCAAAAAGCGTCCGACCTTGGCCGCTCGATTGAAATCGTCGATCCGGGCGATACCGTCGCCTGACCACTGCACAGCAAGCGTTTCCCCCCGTCCAATATCACATCACACCCTCGCAACATTGACGGCAAGGTTATATCCTTGGCGCGGGATTCGTGTTGTCATGAGCTCATCGGGAGGTACCGATGAGACGACTTGGAATCTTTTTTTCGTTGGCACTATGTGCCCTGGCTGGATGCGTTAACGACAACGGGACAGGGACGTCGTTATCTGCGGACGCGGATGGCGATGGCATTACGAATGCCGATGAAGGTAATGGAGGGAAAGTCAATACGGATGGGGACGAATATCCGGATTGGCTCGATAAAGACAGCGATGGCGACGGCATAACAGACGCCGAAGAATCGGGCGACAAGGATCTCGCCACGGCTGCTCGTGACACGGATGGCGACACAATCCCCGATTATCGCGATACCGATAGCGATGGCGACG
The DNA here is from genome assembly GCA_031415295.1 of Polyangiaceae bacterium. Lineage (GTDB taxonomy): Bacteria > Myxococcota_A > Polyangia > Polyangiales > Polyangiaceae > Polyangium. The sequence continues at coordinate 8,795 of JANORL010000016.1, forward strand.
GGCTGAGCGATACCGAAGAACTGGATGCAAATTTTGCCATCGTCGATACCGATGGTGATGGCACCCTAGATTTTATCGATCTCGATAGTGATGGCGACACCATTGCTGATAGGCACGAAAATCGGGGAGCATCCGACAACGATGGCATTGCTAATTTCCGGGACGATGATAGCGACGGCGATGGAATCAAGGATGCAATTGAGGCGGGGGATGCGAATCTCGATACGCCTCCGATCGATACCGATCTCGACCTAACCCCTGACTTTTTGGACGTCGACTCGGATGGCGATTTCCTTCCTGACGCGCAAGAAGACAAGAATGGAAATGGCGTCGTGGATCCGGGTGAATCGTCGTCGCAATCGGCCGATACCGATGGTGACGGTACGCCGGACCTGATTGAAACGATTGCTGGCAGCGATCCGAATGATCCGACGGTATCGATACCGCCCGGGGATTTCTATTTCGTGCTGCCGTACCTCGGTCCAGAGAAAATGGGACAACTCGACTTTACGACAACTGTTCGTCAAGCCGATGTGTTTTTCTCGGTCGATACGACAGGTTCGTTCGGCGAAGAGATTGCCGCAATCCAAGCAGCGTTGGAGCAGACAATCGTTCCCGGCGTGAGTGCGGTCATTCCGGATGCGGCATTTGGTGTGGGGCGGTTCGAAGACATGCCGCTATCGCCGTTTGGCCTGCCCGGGGACAAACCTTACGATCTGTTGCAATCGATTACGACGGACGTGGTGAAAATCGGTTCCGGGTTGGCGCTGTTGCCTCCTGCGGCTGGTGGTCTCGACGTACCCGAATCGGGGTACGAAGCGCTGTATCAATGGGCGAGTGGCACGGGGCTTCCGGATCTCGGGTTTGGTCCGTTTGCGACAAAGGGATTCATTGGTGGCGTGGGATTCCGCAAGGATGCGTTACCGATCATTTTGCAAATCACGGACGCCATTTCGCACGAGTCGCTCGATTACCAGACCGTGGTTCCGGGTGCGCATAGCAAACAGGCTGCGCTTGCGGCGCTAGGGGCCATTGGTGCCCGCGTCGTGGGTATCGATAGCCTCGAGAACGTCGGGACAGCCAACGATCCGCGGGCGCAGCTCGAAGAATTGGCCATTGCGACCAAAGCGATGATTCCGCCGGATATGGCGACGGGCAAATGCCTTACGGGTGTCGGCGGAACTCCGCGCGATCCGACCATGGTCAACGGAAAATTCGTTTGTCCGGTCGTTTTCGATGTTTTGCCCGATGGGACGGGACTTGGGGCTCTGATTACGTCGGCCGTCGTGCAACTCGCGCAGCTCGGAGTGCTCGACATTTCGACCGATAAGGTCGGGGTAACGATGGGTTTGAAGGGTGAAATCGTGACGCCTGGTTTTACCACGGCAGATTTCATTCAATCGATTACGCCGGTGGCTCCGCCGCCTGTGGGATCAACGATCGATGGCAATATTTTCCGCGGTGTTACGCCGGGTAGCACAGTAAAATTCGACGTTACGGGGTACAACGATTTCCAAAAACCATTGGAAGTCGATCAACTCTTTGCGGCCGATATTCGCGTGCTCGGGGACCTCGTTACGGTGCTCGATGTGCGTAAAGTTTACATCATCGTTCCGCGAGTGATTCCGGAACCCCCGCCGATTCCGAAATGAGGAGATGCGTCATGAAACGAGTGTCATGGGCTCTTTGTGCGGGATTACTTCCGCTCTTGTCGACGACAGTTGCCGACGCGCATAGCGTTGCGCAAGTTCAAACCGCCAAACGAATCAGTCAAGCGACTGTCGTGGCATTGGATCCGCAGGGTAATCCGACGCCGGGAGGTATGGGAACGGATACGAAAGCGAAGGTCGGGGACGTCTTGACCTTTATCCTTCAATTCACTCCAGTACCGAACAATGCTTCTCGAGGCGCGGGCGGATACATTACGGAATACGTTCCAGCGAATACGGAAGTCGTTGGAGCGAGGATCATTGATCGTAATGGTAAAACTGTAGCGCCGAAACGCGGTCCGCAAATGGATGATGGCTGGGGTCCGCGTGGTAATGGCAACTATACCGGCATAGGTCTCGAAAACGGATCCTTGTCGCAGGTATATGCTGATACGGGCATCTTTTTCAGTACGGATGCTCGTACCGTTCGTGCTCCGGGTAATGCTTTCATTACCGTGCTCAATGGGATCGAAGTAAATCCTGCGCCTACGGGGGCCGGGCAACTCGATAACTTCCTCGGGTTTACGGGAGGGCCGTTTTACGCACATAACGAATGGGATCGCGTGCAAGCGCTTGCATACGGCGCCAATGGCGGAATTACGGGCGGCACGGGCAATACGCCATTCGGTTTTGGCTCTGCGGTTGCCGGGCCGGAAACGCACTACAAATACGAAAAGGTACTGCTACCGAAATGTAACGACGGTATGGACAACGATGCCGACGGGTTGATGGATTACCCGAACGATCCTCAATGCAAGTCGGACCTCGACGATGACGAAACGGCCAATTCCGATGCGCCAGTCGGGCCGTGGAAGCGTATTCGGACCATGGGCGCGGAAATCGGCACGGGCATGGCGACAAATTGCCAAAGCTGCGCAGGCGGCTACGTACGCGTTGGCGTTCCCACGGCGCAAGGCTGGGATTTGTCGCTCGACAATCCATTGCCTATGGGCACGAATGCCGTCAGGTATGCCGTCGGGGAATTGATTGTCGGCGAGGAATACTTTGCTGAAATATCGTTGCGGGTCAAAGCATTGCCGCTCGATCCGACGATGATGATGGACGTGAACTGTTCCGAAGTGTTTGGCGGCGATGCGGCAATGCCGCAAAACGGTCAAGACAATACGTGGAGGTATTTCGTACCTGCGCCCGCGTGCGTATCGCTGAACCTGTTTTTCGAGCTGAACGTAGACAAACTGCTCGCAGTGACCGGCGACGTGCTCACATACACGATCAAAGGGAAAAACCTGAGCGTAAATCCGCAAACGAACGTCGTCGTCACAGATACGTTTGTCGCGGGCGACGTCACGTTCAAGAGTACGCTTCAAGGGCCGGCGCCAACGGTTGGAGCTGGTTTGCTGACGTGGCCGACGATGAATCTGATGCCTGGTGACGCGTACACGTTTCAGTGGGACATGAACGTGAGTGGTGGTGGTTTGTCGACATTAAATCGAGCCCGCTACGTTTCGGATGCGTTACCCACTCCTGGGTTTTCCGTCGTGGCACTCACGGACATCGAGCCGATCGTGGTGATTAGCCATTCGGCCGCGGCAACGACGAATCCGGCGACGGATCCTCCAGCGACGACAAAAGGCGGCGTCGTTCATTACACGTCAAAGACCACGAACAACGGAACGGGCGATGCGACGCTCAACGCATCGTTTGTCAAGGTCACCTTGCCGACAGGGTTTACGTTCTGCTCGGTGGCTCCGTGCGCGCCGGCGAAAATCAATGGCGTGAATGTGGCCAATCCAGCCATAACGGGTGATGTTCTCTCGTTTACCGCTGGACTCGCGGCGGTTCCGAAAAACGGCGGAATGCTAAACGTCGAATTCGATGCGACCGTTGGTGCAGCCGTGGTGCCGGGGGTTTATACGATCGATCTCCAAACACAATTCCGCGACGCTGGCGTTGGGCGAGACACGGAAAACAGCACGTTCGATATTGCGCCGGTGCTGGTCGACATCATGCGGTCCGAGTCCCCGGTGATTTTGGAGCCGCTTCTGGCTGGGGCAAAAACCGTCAAAGGCACGACATCGGAAGGCGTGGGCGCAACGGTGGTCGTGTATGTCAATGGTCTGTCTACGGCTCCCGTCGTCGCGGGTGCGGGTGGCTCGTTTACCGCAATGGTACCGACGCTTTTTGCCGGGCAACACCTCAATGCGACGGCGCAGTCGCCGAATGAAATCACGAGTTTGCTGTCGGATCCCGATGTAGTCGTGCAGGGCCTCAGTACGGTCACGTATTGCAGTGACGGCATTGACAACGACGGGGACGGGAAAATCGATTTTCCTGCCGATCCGGGTTGTGAAAGTGCAATCGATCCCGACGAAACCGACGTTCCTGCGTGTTCTGATGGGAAAGATAACGATGGCGACGGCGCAGCCGATTATCCCGCGGACAAGGGTTGTTCATCGGTGCTCGACAACGACGAATCTGGTGGTGCTGCGTGTGGCAACGGTGTTGACGACGATGGCGACGGGAAAATCGATTTCCCGGACGACTCGGGTTGTACCGATGCGAATGACGTGAGTGAAAACGACGTGCCGGCGTGTGCCAATGGTATTGACGACGATAACGATGGCGCTGCGGATTACCCGACGGATTCTGGATGCAGCGATGCATTCGACGATGACGAGACCAATTCAGTCGTCACGTCGAGTTCCAGTGGAAGTGGTGGTGCATCCGGCGCTGGAGGTACAGGCGGCATATCGGGTGCCGGTGGTATGACCGGTTCGGGCGGCACGAGTGGTAATGGTCAAGGCGGCGTGCCGGACTTGGGTGGCATTCCGGATCCGACGGGCGGCGGTCAAGATTCGGGCTGTTCGTGTCGAATGGTTTCGGAGAACGACAATGGCCGCATAGCGCTCGGTTTGGCCATTGGCGCGATGGCGCTCGGATCGCGTCGTCGACGTCGCTGATTCGTTCGATTGCATGAGGGCGCGTGGTTTTTTCTGCGCGCCCTCCGCCCCCTACCGTCCTGCCTATTCCTCGGGCGCCTGCACGTGAGAGCCATTCAGTCCGTGTTTTCGTCGGGCGTTGTCGGTCCTTTCGCTTCGGCATTCTTTCGGCGCGTAGCGACGGCTTTGACCGCGTTTTGCGAATAATACCGCAGCGTCGACTCGAACGACGCGACCACGCTGGGATCGATATGTTGCGCGGCGGTTTGAACAGCCTTGGTTACGAGCGCGATATCGCCTTCGCGAGCGTTTTCGAGATCCGCTTCCGTCTCGTTCATCACTTCGACGAGTTTTTCGGCAATGGCTTTTTTCGCGCGTAATTCGGCAAGTTTTGCCGTGCGGGTTTCAATACGCGTGATTGTTTCTAGTGTTATGCCTGCCTTGGCTATCGCGCCGCTTTTGGCTTTCTGGAGTTAGTCGAGCGCTTCGCTGAAATTGGGCTTTTCGCGCTTCAGCCCAACCATGGCGCCTGATACCAGGTCGACGATGACGTCACCGAGTGACGTAACATCGATCACGAGCGGTCCGTTGTAGGGTGCCTTCGGCTCTGTGCTCATATCGTTCTATCCTTCTCCTGCCCCCCGTTCGTTTCCATCGCGAAAACGAGAGTAATTTACGAAACGATGCGACGTCAAGAGGTAGTCGACGCGATGGGCAAGGGAGTCGACTGGTGCAGCAACGGGGTCGACTCCATCGTTCCCGGGGTTCGCTGGCTCAACAAGGGGTTCGGCACAATCGCCGAGGGAGTCGCATGGGTGGCTGAGGTAGTCGACGGGATCGTCCAGGGGTTCGACGCGATTGACATAGGAGTGGACGGGGTCCCCGAATGACTCCACGCGATCGGCCAGGGATACGACGGGCTTGCCAAAGGGGTTGATGCGATCGTCCTGGGGTTTCACGCGATCGGCCAGGGTGCGGACGGGCTTGCCGAGTGCGTTGACATGGTCATCGAGGCCGTCGACACCTCGCGACACTGCGTCGACGCGCGTCAGGAACACGATGGGAGCGTTGGACTGAGGTTGAGATACGAGATTCGGATGTGCGTGGGCTCAAGCCCGTTCCGCTTCGAGTCTCGCGCGGAGTTTTCGCAGGGATCCGAGCTCGTGGTCGAAATAATGGGCGGTTTGCATGGTGACCGTGGGTTCCGCGCGTAATCGTTTGAGTTCGACGATGAGCGGATCGAGCAACGCGAGGCCGAGTTCGGTTTGCCCATAATCATGGCAGCAAACCGCGAACGACCCAGTTTCGAGGACTTGGCGTTCAATGCGATAAAAACCCAACTGCACCAAATCGTTCCAGTACTGTTGGCACGTTTCGAAGGGCTGCTCTTTGTCCCAGGCCGCCTGAATAAGCATTGTGGTCATAATCCTTCGAACCTGCTGGGCGTTCTCTTCATTGTCCCCAACTCGCACCAAGTATTCGGCTTCGATGGCGCGGAAGTCGGCGACGACAGAAGAGAAATCGACTTCTTTGTTTTTGATGTACTTGAGCGTGGCGACTCCACGCGCTCGGTCGAACGCGATGGAGACGTCGAGAGGCCACTTGTCGTACCCCATGAATTCAGCGATGGCGCTGCTGTCGCTTTCAGATTCGTCGTTCCCTTCGTCAGTCATCTGACTCGGCTCCGTTTTTTTTTGCGCTTCGAGTTTTGCGCGGAGTCTTCGCAGGTTTCCGATTTCGTCCTTGTAGTATTCAGCGGCGAACTCGGTGCCCGTGGGTTCGCCGCGTAATCGTTCGAGTCTGGCGATGAGCGGGTCGAGTACCCCGAGGCCGATCTCGGTTTGACCTTGGGCGCGGCAAAAATCCGCGAAAAACCAGGTTAAGTCGCACTGGAGTTCAATGCGATAGAAACCCAACTGCAGCAAGTCGTTCCAGAACTGCTGGCAGGTTTCGAAAGGCTCATCCTTCTGCCACGCTGTACGCAAAAGCATTTCGGTAACAAGTCTTCGAACCTGCTGCGCATTCTCTTCGTTGTACCCCATGCGCACCAAAAATTCGGCTTCGATCTCCCGGTAGTCGGCGACGATAGAAGCGAAATCGACTTCTTTGTTTTTGATGTACTTGCGCGAGGCGACTCCAAGCGCTCGATCGAACGCAATGGCCACGTCGCGGGGCCACTTGTCGTACTCTTGTAATTCATTGATGGCGTCGCCGCCGCTTTCGGATTCGTCGTTCGCAGCATCGGTCATATTTCTCTCCTTCGGGCCGTGTTCGGTTGATCGATCTTCATGACGTTGAACGTCGTGCGACGTTCGTCAGCCGTTAATACCTGCACGATTCCCACCGCCGAGTAACGAGCACGGCTGCCGGCCAATATCCGCCGTCCTGGCAGCTCTTTCGGCACGTCTCGCACAACGAGAACCCATGTTTGTCCACTTGAAGATTCCCAAGCGGCGAGTCCATACAAGCCGCGTACTTATCGGCACAGAAGTCTTTTGTGTTCTTCGGCATCACGAGCGTTCCTACCGCCGCAATGATGCCCACGCCAACTTGGACGATCACGTCGACCCCGATTGCTTCGACAATGAACGGTCCGAGCAGCACGAAGGGATTCTGCGACTCCGAACCGATCGGTCCACGTCGCTCGCGTGTCATTCGCTCGCCGCCGGAAAATGGCCGCACCGCACGCGGACGAAGCGCTTGTTCAGGAATGGTCATTGCCGCGATTGCCTGGCGCAAACATTCGACCACTTCGTCGTCATGCATTGTCGTACCGCGAATTTTGACATCGATCATGTCCCCGCGATCATTGGCCTTCGCATCGAGTTGCACCGCATAAGAACGTTCCGGCCATTGTCCAGCGCGTAGATTGATACAT
>JANORL010000017.1:0-4879 GCA_031415295.1 Polyangiaceae bacterium
ATTCGTGCGGTTCGACCCGTACGAATTGATAGCGCGAATCTGTGCAATGGTGCCACCGCCGTGGTTCAACATGATTCGGTTTCACGGGGTATTGGCGCCGAATGCGAAGTTACGTGAGCAAGTGGTTGCATCGGCCAAACCATATGTGCCGCCGCAGGAGAATACCGTGCCAAACCCTGTGCAGCTTCCGCTATTTGGCAAGCTCTTCGACGAGCCCGAAGCCGACGTGAAGCATGCTCGCCGCAAACCCTGGGCATGGTTGCTCCGGCACGTATTCGCGATAGACATCAACGTTTGCTCAAAGTGCGCAGGTCGAATGAAGTGGCGTCAAGTAGCATTGACGGCCGACGCGATACGAGAGGGTTTGGCACGGGCGGGTTTGTCGGCAAGGGGACCTCCGAAAGGCAAGAGAGTGCCATTGGGGCAACTCTCGCTGCCGTTTCCGAAGAAACGTCGCACGTGAAAGGCGCTGCATCTTGCGTGAGTTTGCGCTCGTCTTCGCCGGCGCCAGTGCCTACGTGTGTCCGCGCGTCAAGAAAATTCGACGCCGACAAACGCTGACGAGCCGGGAGCGAGCACGCGTGGCATCCGTATGTGCGCAGATGCACTGGAACCGACCATTGACGCGTGACGACGTAAACGAGTCAAGTGCGAAATTGCCACTTTGTTTGGACTAGGCACTCTTTGGTCTTGTCTGCGTGCGCCGAAATTTTGGCTTTGGTTTGTTTGTGCTCGGGCGTGGAAGCGGTATTGTGGTACATTTGCGCCAAAACATGATTCAATGGCGCTTGATTTTGGAATATCAAGTTGGCCTCTTGATTCAAAGCGTCGACGATATGCCGGTCATTTGCGCGAAAATTCTCGGTGGGACCCGAAAGATTCGTCGAGCAGCGCAACAGATGAAAATGCAGCTTTTCACCTTCTTGCGTGAAGGTTTTCGTGACTGGGGTCAGGTAAATTCCGGTGCGATGGGCTTTGCCAGGTTTCGTCGACTCGGTGAGCGACTGAAAAACGTGCTCACGACAAATACGGCAGACGTAATCGACCTGGGGTTTGGGGCGAAAGGCGCCGAAGGCGACCTGAAGCCCCGAATGTTCAACCAGGGAATCAAAAAAACGCCGATAATACACGCCGAGACCAAACACGTTTATGGGAACTCGGCCTAAATCCACAAGCGGCCAAGCTTTTGTTTTCTCGTCATGGTCGAAATTGTGGGAAAGCTCTTTGATGATAAAAATCCGCTTCGCTTTTTCGAGTTCGAGACACGGGGCCTTGGATATGTCCCCACACAGGTAAACGGTTCTTTGTGCGAAGGTAGTGTTCAAATCGGGCAAACCAATAGAAAGATCATTCGTCGAGATAACGGATCCGAAAAAAGATTGAATCGAACGTTCGTCTTCTAATTTGGAGAGTTCTAATTTGCAGAGAATGACGAGAATGTTGTTCGTATCAATGAGGCGTGCTTCTGTCGTTTCCGTCGATGGCTCCATCCGCGATTTTTATCACGATGCGCTGATGTTGTCAAATGCGAATTGCGGGCTCAGCCGATGAAACACCCTCTTGGTTGTTCGATCGTAGCCTAGCTTGTACAGCCAATGTGGGAACGCCAAGTTCTGTCGCAATGGTTCGTGCATCGATCGACTTTCCTCGATTGATGTGCTCGACGACCACGTCGGCCACGGCCACAATAAGCCAGTCGTTTTCGCTCGTCTCCGCACCAGTTTGGCTGGGCCAACTCGAAATAGGGGAATCCACAATGCGGTGCACACATGCCTGTTCGAGCAAGCTGCCAGAAACGATGATCTCGGGAATATGATGGCTTGCTTCGACAAACGCCACGAGCCCGTCGCGGAAAATGGGCGGTTCAGTGCATCGTTCCGCTGGCAAATCCATGCCACGAAGCAAGGTTACGCGTAGTCGTAATGCGTGAACGTCCGGGCAGGGACCAATCATGGATTCGATATGATTGGCAATGGCCGCGATACGCACGGGATCGGGTGACTTTTTGCGGCTAAGAAGATACGCGGCGATCAGGCCGAGCATTGGATCGTCGAATGGTCCACCTGCCATCACATCGAGAATGGACCGCGGTATCTCTTCCACCGATAGGTCAAACGATACGGCCCCAAGGAGTGCGATTCCCGCCTCGATGGCTTCTGCAATAGGAACCGTTGGCAGCTCGTACGGATTCTGAGCCGCGGGAACCAAGAACATGCGCGGCGAATCGAATTGTGGGTGTTGCCCATTCAATTCAATCCCCATCTGCGTATCGAATCCAGGAAACAAACAAATGACGAGGTCACGCTGCCCAGCCCAACGTAAGGTGTATGTGCCAGGGGCTAGCCGTGCGGAAAACACGGATCCGTTTGGACCGGATATCCACGTCATTTTCCGATGGAAGTCGATATCTACACCTTCTGCGTGAATGGACCAATCGACTCCCGACAACCACTGATCGCGCAATACCACGAAGATTCGACACGCCGAATCGCCGACGGGCGTATCAATGGTTGTGGACACTGGAATCGGATCAATCGTGTCGCTGGCAAGCAAACGTTGCTTCAATGTTTCTATAAACGCGTAAAACCAAGGTTTGAAGTTGGCCAGGATCCGCGTATCGTAATCATAGTCTGGATCGGAACAAAATGTGACGACCATCCCGGAGCCCTCGGCCAGTCCAAATGTAGCCATGGGGTCGAAACCATTGAGCACTTCTGCTCGCTGGCGTAATCCCAATCGATTTGCCTGTGGCTTGACGCTTGTTTCCAAGTGCCGCTTCAATGATTCCGCGGTTACCCCTTCGTTGTAATCATCGGCGGCTTCCCCGCATAACCCTTCGATGAGCACTTTCGTAAAAATTCCACGCATTTCGGCCGAATCGCTCGACGAAGTCTCCAGCGCCGGCCGCTGAATCTCCGTCGCATACGCCACGAATACACGCGTCGCTTGTTCACGCTCCACGGGACGCGCAAAGTCGATACTCGGCGGCAAACCTACAGCTCGAGCCGCCCATACGCGACAGCAATCCAGGAAAAACGCCACCTCGTCAAATGCGCCAGAACGAACGATGACGTCGAGCCACGCGTCTGAGCTGAGCGCAGCGCGGCGGCGCAATTCCGACCAATTGGCCAAGCATAATGCAATGTCACTCGCCCTGTCGCCCATGCATCCATGCCCGCTGAAGTAAAAATAAAATCGGCGTCCGCCGGTCGTATTGGCACGTTCGAGCAATTCCTCGAGCGTGTCGTTGATTTCATTGCCAACAGGCGATAATGGATCGGATGTCGAAAGGATGGTGCGCACATTGGCTGGCGGAAGACCGCCGCCCCTGCCGTGGATGAGCCATTCCTTGAACGCTTTGGCATCCGCGATGGCGCCATGCAGCGATCGAAGTTTGGGATAGTCGTTTACGCCAATGATGAGCCCGTAATCTTGCCCCTGGCTTGCCGAAGGTGCTTTGGGGTCAAACAAACCGTCGTCGAATTCCAAGAATTCTCGTCGTGCAACAATCATTGGTTTTGCGCGATTGTCACCCAGAAGCCCGCAACATACCAGAGAAAAAGACGTTGCCTACGTGATTCGATGCGTTGACCTTGGTGATCGTGCAGCAGCGCCGCTAGACTGGACTCGTTCGTCCAATCGTCCGCATGATGACGCGTGTACCACGACAATACGTGGACGGCCTTGCGACCGCCCAGGCATTGAATGCGTTAATCAGACGCAATCAGCCGCAGAAACCACTCCACGACGAGGTGATTCCGGGAGGCGAAACGGACGCTGCCGACGAGCAGCTCGCGCCGTAGCTACCGCTGCGCGAGACGCCGTAGGTCCAGGGCGTCGCGCAGACGAAGCGTGACGAGGAATAAACGGGCGTGCAGCCAAAGTTGGTGCAGGCTTGCGTCGCAATCGAGAACGTTTGGCAACCAATCGAGCACGAGACCTGCGCCAATGCCGACGCGCCAGCATACCCCGTAATCGAAGAACTCGGGCCGGTGTAAAAGCCAATGTTGCACGAAACGGCTTGGGGCGTGCCCACGGGCGTTGCCACAATGTTTTTCGCGGTGTCCTTCAAACCGGCAAGTTGCTTCATTGCGTCCACGACTGCGGGGTCTTGATCTGCCTGCAAGCCGATCTTCGCACGGAGATTGCGCACGATCTTTCCAAACCCATTCGTCATCACGGGCGGCTATCGATTCCCGTTGCTGTCGACTATATGCTCCAGGCGGCAGAAGCGCTTGCTGAAGCGCACACGCTCGGCGTCATCCACCGCGACATCAAACCGCCCGATGCGCTGGCCATCGCCGCTTACTTCGGTTGCGTGGTACCGCCTCCCGGCAGCGGGATTGGGTTTATCGGCGATCCCGCCACTATGAACCAGGTGACCCAGATGACCACGGACCAGGTGCTCGATGTCATGATGAGCCAGATCCAAAATTGTACCCTACCAGCTTTGACTGGGTACGCGGCGATCGCTAACAAGTACGGCCTGCCGCTCATGGCTTACGAAGGTGGCCAGCACATGGTTGGGATCTACTCTGCGATGAATAACGATACCTTGACGGCGCTCTTCCGGGACGCCAACCGGTCTCAACGTATGGAGCAGCTCTATGACGCCCATCTCCAGAACTGGAAGGCCGTCGGCGGCGACATGTTCATGCATTTCAATGATGTCGGCGGTTACTCGAAGTGGGGCTTCTTTGGCTCGATGGAGTACCAGGATCAAGACATCTCGACGGCTCCCAAGTACCGATCGCTCATGAACTTCGCCAGCCAGAATCCGTGATCCACGCGTCACGCTGATTCTTCCCCGCTCACGTCATCCTACCCCCACCGTTCCTCGCCATAAGCGCTGCAATCTGACGCCGCAGCTCATCGTTGA
>JANORL010000018.1:0-5538 GCA_031415295.1 Polyangiaceae bacterium
ACGAAGTTCGGGCCGATGTGGCTCGCTTCTTAGGCGAATTTGGGCGCCCCCCGGGGCTCGATGTCGTGCTCGTGGGTGAGGATTCCGCGAGCGTCGTGTACACGCGCAACAAAGAAAAAGCGTCGAACGAAGTCGGGATGCGTGGACGTTTGCATCGCCTTGCGGCGGAAACGAGCGAAGCGGAGCTGTTGCAACGCGTGTTTGATTTGTGTGCCGACGATTCGGTCGATGGCATTCTTGTGCAATTGCCTTTGCCGAAACACATTCGCGAGGCACGGGTCATCGAAGCGATACACCCTGCGAAAGACGTCGACGGGTTTCATCCTATCAATGCGGGGCTTTTGTCGACGGGCAAACCTGCTCTGGTTCCGTGTACGCCCACTGGCTGTATGCGCCTCATTGCCGAAACCGGCATGCAACTCGATGGAGCACGTGCGGTCGTCGTAGGTCGGAGCAACATCGTCGGCAAGCCGATGGCCATGTTGCTTTTGACGGCTAATGCAACCGTCACGATGGCTCACTCGCGAACGCGTGATTTGCCCGCCGTATGTCGCGAAGCCGATGTTCTCGTGGTCGCAGTGGGCCGTGCGAACATGGTGGGTGGTGACTGGGTCAAACCCGGAGCTGTGGTCATCGACGTGGGGATGAACCGCGACTCCAACGGCAAACTGTGCGGCGATGTCGACACCGTCGCAGCGGCGGAGCGTGCATCTTTCATCACGCCCGTGCCTGGAGGCGTTGGGCCGATGACGATTGCGTGTTTGCTCCAGAACACGGTGCGTGCTGCTCGAGCACGAAAGCAAGCGGAACACCCGTCGGGAGCGTGACTGCCTCTCGACGCGGCACGTGATTTGGGCGATAGCATGGCGCGTAGATGCGAAACGAGATGGTCAAATTCATAACGGCCATCGGCAAACTTTTGGTGCGTGCTGAGTCGACTCAGCCGTTACTCCAACATGTTGCCGAAGAAATCGTCGCACAGCTCGACGTTGCATTCCTTCGCATTTGGACTCTCGACGAGAAGAGCGAAACGCTTGAATTGCAGGCGACAGAGGGATCGGCAGCGCCTCCAACCGATGCGCAAGCTCGTGTCGATGTGGGAGCTGAAGGCATCGGTTGGATCGCCAGCGAGATGCGTCCCTACGTTGTCAATTCCGTCGTAAACGACGCACGTGTAGGTGAGCGATCATGGCTCATGCGTCAGGGAATCGTAGCGTTTGGCGGGTATCCACTCATTGTCGAACGCCGGCTTCTCGGCATGATGTCAACGCATTTTTCCTACCCGATCACGGACGAACTACGGGATGCGTTGACGTCCGTAGCGGCGCAGATCGCACTGGCGATCGACTATCGCCGCGTGTTGAACGAGTTGGAAGAAACCAAGCGCGATGTTGTCGCCGCAGAAAACTCGAAGGCTCAATTCTTGGCCAACATGAGCCACGAACTGCGTACGCCGTTGAGTGCCATCGTGGGTGTTGCGACGTTGCTCGTCGAAACATCGCTCACCAAGGAGCAACGGCAACACGCCGACATCATTCGCATCAGTGGTGATGCGCTGTTGGGCCTCATCAACGACATGCTCGATTTGTCGAAGATGCAAACAGGAGACCTCAAGCTCGACGATCAAGCGTTCGACTTGCACGCCTGTGTGGAAGCAACACTCGATTTACTTGCACCTCAAGCGAATCGCAAACGTCTCGAGTTGTCGTATTCGATCGATCAAAAGACGCCGCGACGCATTTACGGAGACGCCACGCGTTTGCGGCAGGTCCTCATGAACCTTCTCGCCAACGCGATCAAGTTCACGCGCGCTGGTGACGTCATCGTATCGGTGTCGACAAAGGCGCGCGATCATGGGTTTGTCGAGATCAAGTTTGCCATCCAGGACACGGGGATTGGCATCGCGGCGGAACGTCTCCAGCGCATGTTTAATCCGTTTGGCCAGACGGACGCTTTCAAGACCCAAAAGTCTGGCGGGACGCACCTTGGCCTGGCTATCTGCAAGCGCCTTTGCGAAGCCATGAATGCGACGATCGACGTCGTCAGTGGAATCGACACGGGATCGACATTTACCGTGACGCTCGTGGCGCGTGCAGCGGCGACGGAACCACAGCCGCATTTACGCGTCGCGCAGCCGCGCCTTGTTGGCCGCCGCGTGCTCATCGTCGACGACAACGCAAGGACTCGCTGCATCTTGAGAAATCAACTTGCCGCATGGGGCATGGTTTCCGTCGAAGCGGGATCGTTGTCCGAAGCCTTAATCAGTATGGCGAACGATTCGGCGTACGAACTCGCCATCGTAGACGTCAACCTGTCCGAAGAGATCTCCCTGAACGTCACGGGCGAACTGCAACGGATTAACATCACTTTTGCCAGTCTGCCGACGATCCTGCTCGCATCACTCGCCGATCATGGCGCGTTGAAAGCGCGTCAGGGGCCGATGTCCGTCGTGACGAAGCCCATCAAGCCTGCACAGTTGTACAACGCGGTGCTCGAAGGTTTGTCAGAAACGACCCCCCGGCCAACCAGGAAATCGTCTGCCTACCTCGCCGTTCCAACGCTGGCCACTCGCATGCCGCTGCGCATCCTTCTCGTTGAGGATTACGTCATCAATCAGCAAGTCGCTTCGATGATGCTCGAACGGCTTGGATATCGATGCGACGTCGTGCCGAATGGCGTCGAAGCTCTCGTGGCGCTGCGACGAGGTCGATACGACGTCGTGCTCATGGACGTGCAAATGCCGATCATGGACGGGTTCGAAACGACGCGCATCATCTGGCGCGAATGGGACCCGGACGAACGGCCGTTCATCGTCGCCATGACCGCCAGCGCGATGCCTGGTGATCGTGAACGTTGTCTCGATGCGGGAATGGATCACTACGTTGCCAAGCCGTTTCGGGTGGACGAACTCCGCACGGCACTCGAAGTTGCCGCGTCACGAATTGCAGGCCGTAGAAGTGCCGATTTTCCGTTGTCCGTCGAGGTGCTCGATCCAGGACCGATCGAACAGCTTCGTCAACTTGGTGCTGCCGGAGACGATGAGATCGCGAACGAAATCGTGCAGTCATTCTGCATCGACACACCGCGAAGGATCAACGCACTACGCGTGGCTGTCGAGCGACGCGACATGAAACAAGCCGAACTGATCGCTCACTCGCTGAAGAGCGGCAGCGGAACCGTAGGGGCGCGACAACTGGCAGCGTTGTTTGCCAAACTCGAGGACAAGGCTGAAGTCGGCGATGTCAATGCGCTCACGCTCCTCGCCGAAGAGCTCGATCGCACGTTCTCCGATGCGCGCGATGCACTCGAACGCGCCATGCGTTCCCACGAGCAACCCGCCACGACACCCTGAGGCTTGTGCCCTTTAGGCGTTCGTCAGAGTTCGAAGCCAGCGAAGGTCGCAGCAGCTCCTTGGATTCGTAGCTGCACGAAGTAGCTCTGTTGATTGATGTCGGTGAGGGTCAAGTCCATCAACTGCGCGCTGCTTGGACCGTTGGCGTTGAGTACCAGGATCACACCCGCCGGTCCCGTTTCCAGCACTTGATTTGAGTACAAACCAACTCCTGTGTCGTATGCCAACGTTGCTCCCGCTGGTGGACTTGTGAGCGTTACGCCGGACAGCGGTTGACCATTTCGCACGACCTTGATCACCAGGACACTACCGGTGTCATCGATCACCACGGGCGCGGGCAAACCACCGGCGATGGCGGTGATGACGCTTCGATCGAGCACAGGCAACGTGACCGGGCCATTGGCAGGAACGTTGACTACGGAATGCGTCGAAAAAATCCCTGTGGCCCCAGCGGTGTCGTCTTTTACGAAAAACCACGTCGGGCCGGTTTTTACGGAAAGAAATGAGAACGAAGTCGTCATCTCGCCGTACGGCGTTTCGAGTGGCGCGCCGGATTTTGCGGTCGTTACGATCGTTGCCGCGCCGATATAGGGCGAAACTTGCGAAAAAGCCGCGTCAAGGAGCACGCCAACGTTGCCGGCAACGTCGTTTGTCGCGGCGGAACCCCCCTGCCCTCCACTGCCACTCGAACTTCCACTGCCCGTGTTCGAACCACCGCCTGTGGGACCTCCACAGATGGTGCCCGTGTCAGGTGGACAATGCGGGCGTGGGTTGGTCGATTCCCCCGTGTCGCAGCTCGTGGTTGCGACGATGAACAAACCGAGCACCGATGCGGTTGCGAAGCTGTTGCGAGTGAAGACGGCAAGCGATGAAGTCATGCCTTGAGACTACGCGTGCTGGAACGCCGCGGCAAAAGCCAAGCACGAGGTGGGGTTTGGGGCGTCGGGAGCAGAAGGCGACCCGCAGCCCCAGATGTTCAAGCTGTGGACTACGCGGTTGCGGTCGGAGCGGCGGGCGCTGATGGCGGGGACAAGCGTTTGTGCAGTGCGGCCGCAACGACGATGAGCGCGATACCGATGAGTTGCGACGTCGATAAACCAAACAACGCACCGCGATCATCCGCGCGCCAGAATTCGAGCATGAAGCGACCCAGGGCATAAAGCGCGAGGAACGTCACGAAGACTTGGCCGTCGTAACGTTTTCTCCCATGCACGTAGAGCAAGCAGAATGCGGCGATACCGAATGAAATCGCTGATTCGTAGATTTGCGTCGGGTGAACGGGATGCGAAACCATGTGCTCGCTGGCCAACTGTCCGAGTTTCGCTTGGGTTTGGCTCGCTGGGCTTCCGGGCGGGAAGGCTAAACCGAAGGCGCTGTTGGTCTCGACGCCAAAACAGCACCCGGCGAGCAAGCAGCCAATGCGTCCAAAACCGAGGCCCAAAGCGACGGAAAATCCCGCCATGTCCGCTGCTTTCCAGAAAGGAAAACGATCGCGGCGCAGCAAGTACACGGCCATGGCCGACGAACCAATGAAACCGCCGTAATACGCGAGTCCACCGTTCCAAAATTTCGCCCAGGCAAAACAATCCTGACCGGGTGGATGACACACGTTTCGTGTTGCATCCCAGATGCCTTTGGCGACTTTTCGTTCCTCGCCAAACGGATACCAACTCCCGATGCTGATGCCCGATCCTTGCGGAACAAAACGCTTACATTCTGCTTCGTTGAGGGGCCAATCGACTTTCGATGGGTCGAGACAAACGTTTACGTAATCCCAGAAATACCCGTCGGCGATGACGTGCAAGAGTCGGCCACCAACGACGCCCATGAGCAAACAGGCTAGGCCGAGATCAACGATGACATCGGGATCTTGTCCGATTCTGCGCGCCCACAAGATTCCGAGCGCCGTAGCAAACAAGAAACCCGTGAGAAGAAGCCCGAAATAGGCGGGAAAACCGATATCGAAGTAAAATACTCGAAAAAGCTCCGGCCTCATTTTTCCTGCTATCGGTCGATCGTCGCTTCGATCAAGGCTCGATTCACGACGCTCGGGTTCCGTGTCGTACCCTAACGTTTTTCGTACCGCAGTGGCCAGGGATTTTCACGCTGAACACCTGCACGCGGACACTCACGCAGACGGAGGCTCAGGCGCTTTTTCCACGGATGGTTTCTTGTCGACTTTTCGC
>JANORL010000019.1:0-6315 GCA_031415295.1 Polyangiaceae bacterium
GATCCGCAAGTGCGACTTGATCGAGGGTCGGGGGAAAGATATCATGTCTATGCTGCTAAACGCGACTACGCACGAGCGAAGGCGCTTCAACAGCGGCATTACCTTCGATTGGCTCCACCGCAAGATTGAGCCGAGCAGTGCGATTCCAAGCGGTATTGACGCATCAATTGCACCGGGGGTAGATATCGCCAATACACCGGCGACGTAGATCGCGACGGTTATTTCAGTGCGTAACCTATGCGCATGCTGATTGCCGAAGTCGCGTTCTGGAGCCCTTCCGCCGCTTCACTCGATCGCGACATCAGCGCATCGAAATCATCATACGCATATTTCGCGTCCGCTGGCACGTACGCCATATTTTCGATGTTGACCTTCCACCCATACATGAATGCTTGGTAGAAGAGCTGCGTCCTCGTTTTTGCGGAGACCAGACGCGCTCTGACGCCTACCTGAGGAATATACTGAGTCGAGTCCGGGGGCGAGACATAGCCCACTCCGGCGAACCAAACGTGCAGGATTGCGTCGGCGTCCGTCGTTATTTTCGAGTAATCGAATTGCGACTCGGCCTCGTCAATGACGACGGGCCTCTGGTTCGATAAGAGCGTCACGTCGTAACCGTATGTCCTGAGCTGGGCTTCGACGGTTTGCCCGAGCTGTTTGCCCATGGTCAGATTTTGGCGCGACATCTCCCGTGTAAAGTCGGAAGACTTGGACTCCTGGTCCGCGGCGGCGATCGCCGCGCCGATCAAGCCAAACGCACCGCTTGCTCCGCCAAAATTGACCACCCGGAGCTCCGAAGGCTCGGCCTGAATGATGGCGATCTTTTTGATATTTTCATTGGCGCTCTTGACGAACTCTTGTCTCGGAATCGAGATACAGCCAGTGAGCGCGACGATCGAGAGGACGAAGGTCAGCGCCGAGAGAAATTTCGATATCATTGTTTTCAGTTCCATGATGAGGATGGCGTCGTGAAGGATAGGGAGCCGCGAAAAGACATGTTCATGGGGTGGGCTCCGGTGGACCCCGTTCGAGTCAGCGAGAGTGGCTTGCTGTTCCATCGCCAAGCACAGTACGTGCCAAACGAGTTGACCGCATGTTGCAAACCGTTCGCTGCTTGCGCCGCGGAAGTCCAAACGCGTTTCCGCGGTAAGCGATGATGATGATTTCTGACGTCAGTCAGAAGAGCGCTGACGTTAGCGGCGGGTGTTTGGTGGGTGGGACAATTCGGGGCAGTGGGTAATCGTGTTGGGCGGGGGGTTTGGTGCACCGATGCCCCCGCCGGGTCGCACCGACGCTCGAGTATTGCGAGACCGGTCGATAAGGGCCCAACGGAACTGCCCCCGCATTGTCGCGTCCCGTCACGAATTCGATCCGCGTACTGCCCCTGCCTTGTCGCACCTAGCCATCTTGAATCGCGATTGTGCCCGTGGCACGTTCGTTGCTCATTGTCCTGGCACGTCGCACCGAAACAGGGGCGCCGAGATAGCCAGGAGTATCCATGCAATTCCATCAAGCGATTTTGACCGCAAGCTCGATTCTTGTTCTCGCACCGCTGGTCACCGGCTGCGGCACAACAGCTACGATTTCGAGGTCCTATGTGCTTCCGGTCGAGGCGAAGATCGTCGGAAGCGACGCCAAAAGCCTTTATCTCGAAGTCCCTGGCACGTACGAAACGAGGTCGATCGGGCGCAGCGACATTACCGACATCGATCATCCCGGGAACGTCACCGCGGTCATTGGCGGGATTGTGACTGGATATGGCATTGCCAACATCGCGATCGGGGCATCGGATTGCCGCCGCGGAAAGGCAGCTTATTGTACCGGCGTCTTTTTGCCCGCTGCGATCGGTGCTCCAATCTTCGTCTGGGGGCTCGTTACGTGGCTGAATTCCACTGGAGCTGTCAAGCCAAAGTCAGACTCGAGCAGCAACTTTGCCATTGTACCGACGGCGTCGTTCGAAAAGAAAAACGAATTTGTTGGAGTGAGCGCATCGGCGCGGTTCTGACGTTGATCGAGCGGTGTTGCGGGTGCGCATGGGTCGGCCGCGGGCGAAATCGTGAAGGGACCGAGGATTCGACAAGAACAACTTTTGGGTGACGTCTCCGTTTGTCTCGCACTTCGTCCCGCGAGCATGTATAGTCGCGCCATGCGCCTCTCGTTCAACACAACCGGCCCTTGTTTTGCCGATGAACACTACATGCTTCCACCTGAGCGCCGACTTGGCGACGTGATGGAGCGCATCGAAGAACGCAAGTTCTTCACGTTCACGGCGGGTCGGCAGACGGGCAAAACGACGAGCTTGATGTGGATCGAGGAGCACCTCAACAAGACGGGCGAGTGGCGGGCACTCTGGGTGGACATTGAGACAGCGCGCGAGCAACCCAGCCTGGCCGAGGCGTTTCGAACGGTGCTGGGCAAACTCGACGAAGTTTGCGGCACCGTTCATCCAGATATCACGCGGCCCGATATCGACAAACTGTTGCGGAATCCTGCCAGGGCCGTGGGACAGTACCTCGCGTTTTTAGCCGGTCAGGGTGATCGTCCGTGGGTAATCCTTTTCGACGAAGCTGATTGCCTCGTGGGCGAAGCCATGGTCTCGTTTCTGACGCAGCTTCGTGACGGCTACATTGGTCGTCGTCGAACTCCGTTTCCTGCAAGCGTCGTGCTCATCGGACAGCGTCACGTGCGTGATTATGCATTACGCGAAGAAGACCGGCGCGTGCTTTCGTGGCTCGGTACGTCATCGCCTTTCAACATCACCGCGCAAGCGATGACCATTGGACCGTTTACCGAACCAGAAGTCGGGGAATTGCTTCAGCAGCACACGACAGAGACCGGGCAACGTTTCGAGCCGGAAGCCATTGCCAGGATTTACGAATTGGGGCAGGGTCATCCATGGCTCACGAATGCAATGGCGGATCAAATCGTTCATCGGGACGTGAAAGACCGCAACGTGGCCATTACAGTCGACCACGTGGATGCGGCGAAAGAAACGATCATCGTTGAACGGCGCACGCATATAGATTCGTTGGTTGCACGATTGCGCGAGGACCGAGTACGGAGGATTCTGGATCCAATGCTCATGGGTGGTCAAACGGACGCCGATGTGCTCGATGACGACTTTTCGTACGTTCTCGGATTGGGACTCATCCGCAAGATTGGAGGTATGTACGACATATCGAATCCGATCTATCGCGAAGTGATTCCACGGGCGTTGAACCATCATCGTCAAATGCAAGTACCCAACAGTCCTGCGTTGTACGTCTTGCCTGACGGATCACTGGACATGGCGAAACTTATGGTCGATTGGCAAAAATTCTGGCGCAAAGACGGGCATCTTGCGGCGGAGGGGTTTGCGTATCGAGAATCCGGGCCGCATTTGATGCTGATGGCGTTTTTGCAAAGAATCGTCAATGGCGGCGGGCGCATCGAACGCGAATATGGTCTTGGTCGTGGAGCGCTCGATCTTTTGGTGTGCTGGAAAGAAGAATGTCACGCGATCGAGCTGAAGATTCGGCGCGATACGGAGACCGAAGCTGAAGCGCTCGATCAAGTCACGCGGTACCTCGATAAGCTTGGTCTCTCCGAAGGCTGGCTCGTGATGTTCGATTTACGCAAGGGCGTTTCCTGGCAGGACAAGCTATTCGTCAAGGAAATCGATCACGCGGGCAAACGTGTGCGGCTCGTGGGGTGCTAAATACGCTCGATGCGAATACCCGTCCATGTTACGGGAAAAGCGATATGCGTATGCCAACGTTGAGCCAGCCGTGCAACTTGGCATCTTCTATCGGCGCTGACTCGTAACCATTGTCAAGACTCGTATACGTGCCGACCCCAAGGTTGACGTAGGGGCCAAAGCCGACAACTGAGTTTGTGCGAAAATCGGTGCCAGCCGTGAATCGTAGGACCTCGAATCCCCTGGCGATGACCTCGGCCGTGCCACCAGGACCCGATGCCGTGAAAGTTGCGGACTCGTACCCCATGCCGAAGCCGATGTACGGATTGACCTTTGCTTCTGGGCGAAAGTGATATTGCAGATTAACTCCGATGCGCAGTGTGCTCAATGAACACGTCACGCTGGACGAAATGCACAGTTTATCGACCATGCTACCGCCGTCACCAAAGCCATATCCGACGTATCCACCGAAATAAATCTCGGGCGTGACTTTGTAGCCAAATTCCAGGTTCAAGGGCAGTTCGCTGGATATTAAGTCCCCTTGTTTCAAGCTGCTATCGACGTCTCCGAAAGGAATGGAATAGCCGAAGCTCAGGGCCATTTGGAAGCCCTTGTTTGCGGGCACGGTACCAGGTGCCGGAGCCGATGGTTCGGCAATTGTTGCCGCGTTCGGGTCGGATTGATAATCGTAACTGCCTTCGTCCGCCGACGCTGACGGAGCGATCGTCATCAATGCGGCAGCAATGGATCCCGCGGCGAACAAGCCAAGCGAATTGGATGTACGATTCATGAAACTCATTGGAGAGAGCCCTTCGTTCAAACTTCGCGACGACCCGCGAATTCGTTTGGCGTCATGGCAACTATCGGGCCACGAACGACACGTGGAAGTTTTTGCGGTAAAGCGGCGTTTTCATCGATACCGCTGCCCGCGCTGCCCGCGAACTGTCGCAGCGTTTCATGATTTTGTTTGGCGAGTGCGACAATAGGGGGGCAGTTAACGCGTGGAGCTGACGCGTCAGCCTTCGAAATTGACGCCTTCTTGACGTTGGCGCAAGGATTCTGACGCTATCGGTGCGACAAACCGGTATTGGCTTGACCCTTGCTAAGGCACCCTTTCGATATCAACAAGGCGCCAGAGAGCGTCCCGTTCGCCGAATCCAGTGCAAAATTCACAGATCAAGTGGAATTGGACGCCTCATCAGCCCCGACCCAAGATAGTTATGACGCATTGGCCAAGCTGGTAGTATGGCTACACTTCGCGGTCGAAGCGACCGTCGGACAAGGGCCGGAAAATGTCCCGACCAAATTGCGCAACTTGGTCCGGAGTAAACGTGAGTTCTCCTGAAGGCACATTTCCAATTCCCGTATGTTCGTATCGGCTTCCGTATTCACCGCCCATGGCAATGATCAGATCCAAATAGTTTTCGACTTTCATCCATGGACGTTTCGGATCCACCATGCCCGAATCAGTAATACCGACGATGCGCGGTTCGGCGTCGGGAAAAACCAATAAACCAATGCATCCGTCTTCATTGCCTTGCGCGAGGTGACGATCGAAAACGCGAATCGATGCTGTTGCTACTCCGTCGCTCATCCACCGCCCAGCCCAAAGCGTCATCGTTTCTTCATCACGGGACGTGATCGAAATATCGCCAAAGGTTTTTTCAGTCAATACGGTTTCGAGCGGTGGGATCATGATGCCATGGGACATCTCCCAGTTGATCCGCGTCTTCGCGGTCGGGGACATCGCGTTGTAACGATCGATGGCACCTTCGGGTAGGTCCTCCGGAACGCGCCAGAAAAAAGTAAACCCATTGGTCGCATGATAGAACTCGCGAAGTGCTGGTCCGAGCATGACCCGATGGGTACGCTCGAGCTGGTCGAGCTTTTTGGCACTGAGTCCCGAATGCATTTGGGGTCCGACGATGACTCGTGCCAAGGGATAGTTGGTGACTGTGGCAATCATGTGGGCGAGACGTTTTTTCATGGTGAGCATGGAGTTGTGGCGATGGTAGATGGAATTTCAGCACGGGCCAAGAACATTATGGCCAAAACAGCTCAAGCCCACATCACGCGCACGCGGCGACCTTTTTTCGTCACGACGTCTTCGTAGCGCACCTTTTGCCGCGCCAACCTCACTCGCGCGTCGAAAATCACCAGCATTCCGCGCGACATACCCAGGCTCGCGAGGTACTCGTCCATTTGCGCCAAACCTTTTTTGAGCGGGTTGGCTTCACCTTGCGCCATACTTTGATTTCGACCGCTCGTCGTTGTTCCGAACGCGTCCCGTCCTTATTCATTCCCGAGCCTGAAAGGGATGCCTGGGGGTTGCTAGTTCCTCTCCCGCAATCCATTCATTATGGACGGCTGCCGCATGCTTTGCGCCGAGCGCAAGGGGTGCATCTTTCGTGGATGTTCCGTGTCGCAATACGCGCGACAAACCCGACGAATTTGCTTGGCATGACGCTTGCCAGGATTCGTTCTTATGCGTCCCGCCAAGGCCATGTTTGATGAAGCTCCGTTCATGGTGTTCTGGGAAATGACTCAGGCCTGTGATCTCGCATGTAGGCATTGCCGCGCTTGCGCCGTCCCTGAACCTAGTCCGCTCGAACTTCGCACTGACGAGGCCGAGCGGCTAC
>JANORL010000020.1:0-2967 GCA_031415295.1 Polyangiaceae bacterium
CCCAATGCTGCGAGCAACTCATCACGCAGAGGATCCATCTGCGGACTATGGGATGCGACGTCCACCTTCACACGACGGCAAAACACGCCTTCCCGTTCGAGCTTGCCAAGAACATCTTCGAGCGCCGGCGGATCACCCGCAATCACCGTCGACCGCGGACCATTACTTACTGCAACGCTCAATCGGTCTTCGTAACCATGAAGCGCTTTCTCGGCGTCCGTCAGGGTCAATTCCACCAGCGCCATTGCTCCTTGGCCGCTCACCTTACGCAGCAATCGACTTCGACGACAAATGATGGCCGCTGCGTCCGCCATGGAGAGCGCGCCGGCGACAAACGCTGCCGCGACTTCACCCATGCTATGCCCCACGACCGCCGCAGGCTCGACGCCCCACGATCGCCACAATGCCGCCAGGGCCACTTCGATCGCGAAAAGTACCGGTTGTACGACATCGATATCGCTCAACCGCGACGTTTCCTCTGGTTTGTCCAGTTCCTCGAGAATCGAAAACCCTGCTTCTTTGCGAATCGCTTCGTCACACACGGACAATGCGTCGCGGAACGCAGGTTCTTCTCGGTTCAATTGCCGGCCCATGCCCACCCATTGCGATCCTTGGCCAGGAAATACGAAGATCACTTTGGGCGCCGATTGCGCTGCTTTTCCCGTCACGACGCCCAGAGATTGTTCACCCTTGGCATACGCGGCGAGAGCCGAGACGATTTCTTCTTTCGTCGGCCCCACCACACCCAGCCGGAAATTGAGATGGCCTCGCCGCATACTCGCAGTGTATGCGACGTGATGCAATGGTTCGTCGTGCTGGGCAAACCATTCTGCATAGGACTGCGCCAACGCAGTCAACGCTTCCGGCGTTTTCGCGGATAGTGGAAGCAGATAACTCGATGCTTCTCGAAATGGTTTTTCCTCGCGACGCGGGGCTTCTTCCAAAATGACGTGCGCGTTCGTTCCGCTAATTCCAAACGCGCTCACACCCGCGCGACGAGGCGTCCCATTCGACGTCCATGGAATCGTTTCCGTCGGAATGACAAAGGGCGTACCGTCGAGCGACAAACGCGGATTCAGCGTCTTGAAGTGTAGGTTCTTCGGAATTACGCTGTGGTCGATGCACAAGGCCGCTTTGATAAGCCCTGCAATTCCTGCCCCCGCCCCCAGATGACCAATGTTCGTCTTTAATGCACCGAGCACACAAGTCGAACCATCCGCGCGTGGCTTTCCGATCACTTCGCGTAATGCCTCGAATTCGATCGGATCGCCAAGTGGCGTGCCCGTGCCGTGCGTCTCGACATACCCTATCGTTTCTCCTGCAACTCGCGCGTCCAATAACGCATCTCGCAGCATAGCCTGCTGCGACAATACGTTGGGCGCGGTAAGCCCCGTCGATCGACCGTCCTGGTTCACAGCCGAACCACGAATGAGAGCGATAATCTTGTCGCCCGCGTGACGTGCGTCAGAAAGGCGCTTGAGCGCGACCATTCCGCACCCCTCACCTCCGACAAACCCATTCGCCGTGGCGTCGAACGTCTTGCATCGACCATCCGCTGAAAGAGCCTGCGTTTCGGCCAACAGCTTTAGGCTACCAGGATCGAGACAGAGAGCGACTCCTCCAGCCAATGCCAATTTGCTTTCGCCTCGCCGCAAACTCTGACAAGCAAGATGAACGGCAACGAGCGATGACGAACATGCAGTATCGACAGTGATACACGGTCCTTCGAGCCCGAACGTATAGGAAATCCGCCCCGCCGCAGTGCTCGCCATGTTTCCCGTCAACGCATAAGCGTCAAAGACCTCCGCATCACGCAGCAAGAGCATGTAATCCCATGAATTCATCCCAATAAACACGCCCGTACGGCTTCCTGCAAGATTATCAATGCGCTCACCCGCGTGTTCCAGCGCCTCCCACGTCACTTCGAGCAAGAAACGTTGTTGCGGATCAAGCCGTGATGCTTCCCGCGGTGAAATACCAAAAAAATTGGCATCGAATTGGTCGATATCATCGATCAATGCGGACCATCGGAGTTCTGGTTTGTCGTGCGCATTCGACCCTATATCCCAGCGCTCCTTCGGTATACGCCTCACGCCGTCCACGCCATCGAGCAACGAACGGAATAATCGGTCGGGGCCGATACCGCCGGCCGGAAAACGGCAGGACATCCCAACGATCGCGATCAATTCACCGTCTTCACCATCCACATCGTCGAACGAATGCCCACCCTTTTTGCGACTGCACACATCTTCGACTTCAAGGTCTGTCGAGCGCTGAAGTACATGAAGCAAATGGGACGCAAGAGCATTTGCGTGAGCATACGTAAATAACATCGTCGCCGACTCGCTGACCCCAAGACCTGCATTGAGTCGATTCCGAATCTCCAAACTCATCAGTGAATCCACGCCAAAACTTTGGAATGGCGCCGTCCGATCCATGCGGGCAGGATCGAGTCCCAGCACCACACCAACCTGTTCGAGCACATGCCGCGCCATGATCGAAAGGCGCTCCGTCGGCGAGGCATTCTTGAGTTGCTCGATGACGCTCGGTATGGCCGCCTGTCCACGTGCAGCCACGCGTTCGGCTAGAAGTCGAGCAAGAAAAGGAAGGCCCGCTGCGGTGGGGAAAAACTCAATCCATCGCCGGGCATCGAACCGCGCAATCGCCACGTTCGCCGTCGGGCGTAGCAACAACGAACGAATCGCCGCGAATGCTTCCTTCGGTGTCAACAATTGCATGCCTCGCGGCAATCGCATTGGTTCACCGGCCGTCGGGGCGGAGATCGGTCCCCATTGAATGTTGATGGACGGCAATCCGCGTCGGAATCGTTCGCTCGACAGCGCCGCGAGAAAGGCGTCCGATGCCGCATCATTTGCCCTCCCTACTGCCCCTACGACGGATGCGGCCGAGGAACACGTCACAAAGAAATCGACAGGTTTTCCTTGTGAAAGATTGTGCAAATGAAAC
>JANORL010000021.1:0-7074 GCA_031415295.1 Polyangiaceae bacterium
CGACCTGGATTTCTCCATCCTAGACGACTATCGGGAACGATTCCCGGATGATCGTGCCGCGACGAACCTCGAGCATTGGCAGATTTTCGAATACGAAAACCCCGACACGTTTCTCGGGATGTACACGTTTTGGACTCAAAAAAAGTCCTGACATCTCAAGCCTTTTTGGTTCGACCGCATCGCGGACGAACCAATACACGGGTCAAGGGCCTGGGCCCTTGCGCGGGTCGAGGGCGAGTAGTCCTCGTGGGGTGCGGGGTGAAACCCCGTACACCATCACGGTGCCAAAATCACGGCACTACCTGCGGGAATTGTTACGGTTGTTTGTCCACCCGCACCAACGACGACGTTTGGTCCACCAATGGCATCTTTCAAGGTTGTTCCTTGGGCAAACCCTACTTTGCTCGCATCAATGGTCACCATTTGCGACGTACCCGCACGGGTAATGCCCACGAGTGCACTTTGTCCCGCAGAGATGGACCGTCCGTATACCAATGTATCTTCGGATGAATTGTACACTTGCACGTATTTACCGCGCCGCAGCGCCGCGATATTTCGTTTGGCGGTACCAACCTTCCGAATGAACGAAAGTGTTGCCATTTCATCCGCGTTCAAGCTGGCCTCGGGGCGCCACATGGCTCGATTGTTCGGGTCGGCTCCGCCCCATTGGCCGTATTCGTCTCCATAATACAGAAGGGGCGCACCAGGAAGTCCAAGAACCCACGCGTGCGCGATCCGCGATCGGCGATAAGCTTCGGCGTCGCTTGGCGCTACGGCGGTATTCGTCCATTGATTGTTGGGAATGCCGCGATCGTGTGCCGCGTCTTGCCCTCGATAGTCGGCCAAAGAAACGAAGCGCGGAGTATCGTGGCTACCTATGTACGGTGTCATGATGGCATCTGGGGCCCAGCGATTTTGCCCATGATTCGTCCAGTAATCGGCATGAATCATGCCTTTGTCGCCATAAGCAAACGTCTTGTAAGAAACGCCATGGTACAGCACGAAATCGAATTGCCCATCGAGGCCGTACGGACCCATGTATTGGGCAATCGTGCCGTAATTTTGCGCGTTGCACGTACCAAGGTTACCATCGCAATCGTCCCAGCCCATGGCGGTTTCACCCATGAGGAAATAATGCGTGCCGCCTTTTTCGAGTTGCTCGCGCACTTCTGCCGCAATGTTACGGGTAGCTGCTTCGGGAACATGTTTGACCGCGTCGACGCGTAATCCATCGAGGTCGAAGGTATCGAGCCACCAGATGGCATCATCGACAAACGCCTGGTTAGCTCCAGCGTGGGTAAAGTCGATGTTTGGCAAGTAATCGGTGAATTTGCAATCGAGCGCATGTTCGGTCCAGTCGCAATTGGCCGTGCCGCAAACGCAACCGTTCAAAATGAACCATTCCGGATGCGTTTTGATGTATTCATGATCCGAATGGACATGATGCGCGACGTAATCTTGGAGCACGCGAATGCCGTGTTTATGCGCCTCGACAACCATGTCTTTTAACGCTTGTTCGCCACCGATGCGTGGATCCACTTCACGTCCTTTGACTGGCCAATACCCGTGATAACCCGTCACGAGATGCACGCCATCGCTCGCGAGATAAGCGCCCGGGGGATTCGTCCCGAAGGGAGTCACCCAAATGGCTCGCACACCGAGTTTATCGAGAGTCCCGTCGGCAATCGATTGCTTGACTCCCTGGAGATCGCCACCTTTCCAATCGCCGCGCGTATCGGCCCCGGCTGTTGGTGCAGCATTGTTGCTCGCATCGCCATCGCGATAACGATCAGCCATGACCATGTAAATGATCGCATCATTCCAGGCGAATGATTCTTGCTCGATCCAAAAAATGAGGCGCGTGGGTTCGCTGGTTTTACCATTTTTCGTTTTGCCGTAAACGACGACCGAGTATTTGCCGTCTGCGAGGCCATTCAACGATATCGTCACCTTGCCACTTGCATCGACGTTGAATTGCCCCATCGCAAGCGCCTTTGTCGTTCCATCATGATAAAGCGACGCGGTAAAACCTGCGGTGTCTGGACCGCCGCCTTCGACGCCGTCTTGATAAGCGAGATCTGCGCTGTAGGTCCCTTGCCCCGCTGAAGGTCGTGCGGCTTGACTTTTCGTCACATCGAAGGATGGGCGGCTGCAATCAGGCACTTTGATAGCCGAATTTTCCGTACCACCCAAGTATTTACGCCGTCCTTGTGCCGGATCGAGAATCCAATTCGTTTGCCCCGCGTCGTCATATACAATCTTGTAGGCATGCGTGCCGGGAGGAAGGGGCACAGTCACACTGTATTTGCCACCATTGTCAGTCATTACGGCGGCTTTGCCCAAATCGAATCCGTGCCATTCTCCGGCCACTCGAATGTTTTGCGCGCCGCCGGATGGAGCAAATGTGAACGTCGTGGAGCATTCGAGGCCCGCGGGCGGGGCACCTCCAGTTCCACCAGTTCCACTCGACGAGCTGCCAGTCATGTCACCGCTGCTAGAGACGCTGCCACTGCTTGCTGTTGATTTTCCTCCCGCGCCGCCGGTTCCGCCTGCAGGTTCCCATTTGGGACCCCAACAGCCGAATGGCACAACAAAGGCGATGAGGAGGTAAGGCAACGAGGACCGGGGCGATTGAGGGCTAAACAAATGCATGGTACGATGTCGTAAGGCTACACGAGCAACAGGGGTGTTGTCCACGGATTCGAGCAACGATTTGTTGACGACCATTGACTTTTGGAGGTAGGGGGCGTAGCGAGAATCGAGTCATCCGTGGGTGTCGGTCTTCGATTCGCGATGTCTGCGTCCGCGTCGTAGCTTCAAATTGGAGGTAAGTGGTGAAACTGTTCCGAGCGCATAACCTTACGCCCCATTTTCACGCGGCAATCGGTGCATTGGTGTTCGCTTGCGTGAGTGGTTCGACCAGCCACGCCGATGCTGCTCCGCAACGCACGTGGAACTATTTGACCACGGGTAACGGTCTTGGGTTTCAGGTATTCGATACGAATCAGAAAAAGATTACGACATTTCTCGACCATCCGTATCGTTACATTGGTCCCCGTGCGGATCTCAAGAGTGATGGATTTCCGCGTCGAAATCTCGCATTCGATCTTTATTTCGGAGTTCGTGCTGGTGGCACGTCGGGATGGCTCAACGAACCAGCCATAGCTGGCGACGTCGAATACGTCGAACAAACGAACATCATTCGTGTGCCAATGATGTTTGGCGGCGGTAGCGTCGATTCGTACTATTATTCGCCTTTCGATTTCGATGGCAACATGGTGGTGGCGTTGCTCCGTGCCCCTGGAGCAAGCGACGGGTTTTTGCTCATGAACTTCCATATGGGAGGATCGATCGACCAACCCGATACGAATGCGGAGAGCATCAGTGCCATTGCCGCACAACAAGCGATGAGCGAAACGGGGCCTGGCGGCGGCGCCATGGTGTACGTGCCTCTCGGCGGCGTGACGAATGGTGATTGCCAAGGTGTATACAACAAAGTCAAGGGCGGACAAGATTTGGGATCGAATCAATCATGCTCGGGTAATGACATCGTTCCTGGATTTCAAAAAAAACTCGATGCAGATGGCTGGATGGCCGTAGGAATTGGTTTTACGGAGACCGCCAGCGATGCATCGAACATGGCCAAACGGATCAGCGATTGGGGTGCTGGACGAACCCCGCAAAAAATTCTCGACGATGCGCGTGCAGAATGGGACACTTGGCGCAAACCCCCACCGGCTGGCGTTTTGTGTAATGCCGATCAAGAGAAAACTTGGCGGCAAGGTGAAGCGACGCTGCGTATGGGACAAGTGCGCGAGCCGTACACGGCGAATCGAAAAAACTATGGAATGATGCTCGCCAGCCTTCCGCCAGGAGAATGGCACACGGGCTGGGTACGTGATGCATGTTTTGGCATCGTGGGTTTGGCACGTGCAGGGCATCATGAAGAAGCGCGCAAAGGTATCGAGTTTTTCCTCAATGCGACCGACGTGGGTTATTACAAGACGTACGTGTCGAACCAAAACTATCGCGTCTCCGTGGTTCGATATTTCGGCAATGGGCGAGAAGAAGCCGACTATTCAGGTCAACCGACGCCGAACGTCGAAACGGATGGCTGGGGTATGGTCCTGTGGACTGCCCGGCAATACGTCGACTTGTCGGGAGATACGGCGTGGCTGAATACGATGACGAAACACGGCACCACGGTCTACCAAGAACTCATCAATGGAATCGCCAAACCGCTGGAAGCGAATTTGGAATCCAACGGCATCGTGAAAGCGGATTCTGGAATTTGGGAAGTGCACGATGCCAACAAGAAACATTTTGCCTTCACGACCCTGGCGGCAGCGCGCGGATATTGCGATTTGGCTGCGATGGCAAAGAAAGTGAGCAACGAAGCCGATGCGACGAAATATGCCGCATTGGCGGCCAAAGTGAAGACCGGCTTTTTGACGTCATTTGTCGATCAAAATGGCGCGCTCGGTAGTTCCCTCGAAGGGATTGCCGCCAATCAATATTACGATGGTGCGGTCGCAGCAGCCTTTACGTGGAACATCCTGACGGACTTCACAGGGTCGACTGCCAATGCGACGCTGGACGTGCTCGGACAACTCAAAGTAGCGAGCGGTGGATTCAAACGTAACAACGATGGATTGAGTTCCTACGACAACAACGAATGGATCCTGGTCGACTTGTTGATTTCCAATGCGCTGCGGCGCAACGGTCGCGGTGCCGAAGCGGACTCGTACATCAAGCTCGTGGTGGATCAAGCGGCGGCAAACTATTATATACTTCCCGAACTCTACAATGCTGTGCCACAAGACGGCGCAATTGGCAAATACACGGGAAGCATTCCGATGGTTGGTTATGGCGGTGGTGCGTTTATCATGACGATGCTCGATCGCGCGGGAATCATTGAACCAAACGATTGCGGTGATGGTAATGGAGTCACGCAACCTTCGGTATTGTGTGGCGGTGGCTCGGGCGCGAGTTCAGGATCGGGCGTCGGTGGTAATACGTCCGGACCAACCGGCGGGAGCCCGACGGGTCCGGGCGCAGGTGGTAATGGCATCAACAGCGGTCCGCCTTATGGTACGGGCGCGTGTTTGTGCAGCGCAGGCGTGACAAACGAGAATGGCGCGCTGGCGCTGACTCTCGTGGGCGGTTTGGCGGCAGCTATTGGGTGGAGACGGCGGCGCTCTTCGCAGCAAACCTGAACCGAATACGTTTGCAACCCAGTTGACAACGAAGCATCTCCGGTTGGCTACGCCCTCCGGTCAATTCGCACGATTCCCCAGAAAACACTGATGGCACTCGAATTGCCTTCGTGACGGAGCATGAAGTTCCATTACGGTCCCCTGCCCTTTGCTCTGGTCCTTTCCGCGTCTGCGTGCCAATCGGCCCCGGAATTCAGCATTCCCGAACCTGCATACTCAACGTCTGTCATTCATGCCCAGTTTGCATTCGCATCGCAGCGACTCATCTTTGTGCTCGTTGCTGATGACGCGAACACGTCGGAAGCAGCCGAACTGCGCGCTCGACTGCCGCATGCGTTGCGAAACCGTTTGGTCCATGAAGTACGCAGTCAATGGACCACCTGCGGAAACGGAGATCCCGGCCAATGGCATCCTGGAGATGCGCGAGTCGTTATCGCACGACCAAGCGCCTCCGATGCGGAGGCATTGCTCACGTGGGTGGACGTGCCAGATCTTGCCTGGATCACGAATACGTCGAAGGAAGAAGACGTCGACGCCATCATTGCAGCAACGGCCGTAGCATTGGAGACACGCCTTGCCAAACCCGGAGAATCGTATCGACCTTTGCGCGTTACGAAACGAGCGATTGATTTGATCACTGGCGCTCGTTCGGCCGAAAATGCAGCGGAAAGCAACTTCATGGCCACATTACCACCATGGGCTCAGCTCGATGTCATCGTGGCAAATACGCGTGACGACGAGGACGTTTCTCCCGTCGAAGATTTTGTCCCCATTCGCTCCATCGACGAACCCTCATTTTATCCGAAAATATCAGTCATTGGACCTTCGACTTTGGGAAACGTATTCTGCAACGTTTCACCATTGGGCGATTCTCGCTTGGAGCGCTGGGCCGATGAGGTAGACCCACGATTCATTTCCTGGCCGTGCACAAATCAGGATACCTGGGACCATCTCATGGGAACCTTGTTGGCATCGTGTGGCTCGACATGTTATGGCGGCGCTCCTGCCGTTTCACCTGACGGATCGGCTCAATGCCGAGCGTTCATCGATCAACCAGATCTCACCTCGTGCAATCCGGCACGCGGTTGGAGTGATCCCGGAGGAGTGGCAACGTTTGTCACACAATGGGGCATGAACCTGCGTCATTGCGAAATTGCCCAGCATACTGGCGAAAAACTAGTTGCTTGTCGGCATTCACTGGAGTGTCTCGATTGCGGCGGTGGTTTTTGCATGACGGAAGTTCCAGGACTGATTACACCGGATTCCTTTTGTGCTGACGGCAAAGGCTGGTCGCTACGATTTACGGGCGGGTCAATTGCCGCATGGGTAGGATTGCTGCACGTGTATTGCGATACCGGTGTTCATTGAACGATAAGATTACAATTTCTTCGCTACGGCGTTCACTCGATTCGTGATACCTTCCCCCATGGCTCGTCGAGATCCGATTCCCACGTGGTTCTTTGCCATGGTCATCGTGCGCAAGGGCGATCGCTTTCTGCTGGTGCACGAACCCAAATTGGCTGGCTCGGTAATGCGCGGGATGGCGCCCGGCGATACGGAGCGCCCTATTATGGCGATTCTAGCCCACGGCTTGGGTCACGGTATATGCCGTCATGTTGACGATCATGTCGACCGACACATCACGCGGCAACACCGTCACGGGCTTGCTGATGCCCAAAAGAATGGGGCCCACAGCCATGGCGCCGCCCAATGTGGCCAGCACCTTATAGGCCGCATTACCCGCCGCGAGCGACGGGAAAATGAGCACGTTTGCTGCCTCGGTGAGACGGGTGAAGGGGAACAATTCTTTCAACGTTTCGATATCGAGCGCGGTATCGGCCTGCACTTCACCATCGAC
>JANORL010000022.1:0-4441 GCA_031415295.1 Polyangiaceae bacterium
GTCCTCCGCCTGGTGGGTTTGGTGGTGGTGGTCCTCCGCCTGGTGGATTTGGTGGTGGTCCTCCCGGTGGATTTGGTGGTCCTCCCGGTGGTGGTCCTCCCGGCGGTTATGGTGGTCCCCCCGGTGGTGGTGGTGGCCCTCCGCCCGATGGATTTGGTGGCGCGCCTCCTGGTGGATTCGGCGGCCCTCCGCAAGGTGGTTACGGCGGCCCTCCGCAAGGTGGTTACGGCGGCCCTCCGCAAGGTGGCGGATACGGACCTCCCATGGGGGCTCCGATGGGCATGCAACAGCCTCCTCCGAAGAAGTCCAGCACGGGCATGATCATCGGCATCGGTTGTGCCGTCATGTTCGTCCTCGTAGCGGGCGCCGGCATTGCCGCGTGCTTGTGGGTCAGGGCGCAGGCAAAGGCGGCCACGGCTGCGATCGCTTCGGCGTTCCCCGTCGACTCCACGGGCAAACTCACCGGCGATCCCTTTGACCTCAAACCACCGGTTGATGGAAGCTTGAAGCTCGAAATACGTGACGTTCGCACGTTCACTTCGGGCAGCATGATCATGGTCGTCGGCGAGATCGAAAATACCGGTACCGCGCCGACCAGTTATCCGAGCGTCAAGTTCACGTTCTTCGATGCTGCGAAAACGGCGATCGACAGCGGCACGTGCACAGGCACGTTGCCGGAACTCGCTCCGGGCGAAAAGGTCCCCTGCTCGTTCATGCTCACGAAGGTGAAGACATGGGACAGCTACAAAACCGAGAGCAACCCGATGAAGGTGTACGGATCTCGTAAAGGCGCAAAGCTCGAGATTTCCGACACCAAGTTCACGCCGAAGAAGGGCTACAGCCCGCACAAACTCGAAGGCAAGATCAAGAACGTCAGTTCGTTCAAAGCAAAGCACGTGACGGCTGTCGTTGGGCTGTACGACAAGGACAAGAAAATCTGCGGCACCGGCTTCGCATCCGTTTCAGGAAACGAACTCGACCCCGGAACAGCCACGACGTTCTCGGCATCGGTTTACGAAACGGCAGCTCCGCCCGAAACCTTTAAGGTTCTGGCGATGGGCAGCAGCGACTGATCGTTCCCGCTAACTTCTGCACGACGGAGAGGGTGTTCAACAGGCGTTGCGAGCGTTGCGAAGCTAGGGAGGACGGCGGAAGCGTGCATCGCACGCTGAGCAAGTCCGACCGACGATTCGCAACGTGCAGCAGCCTGTTGAACACCCTCTCTCCAGGTGAACCATGAGCGACGTCGGATCGGCACGCCGAGCCAAAGAACAGCTCAAGACTCAAATCGGAAACCAGCCTTGGTGCGCTGGCGTGGGCGTCGAACGTGAAGACGGCGTCGGATTCGTCGTGCGAGTCAGCGTTCGCTCGACAGGTTTGTCCGAGGCGAAAAACGTCCTCCCTGCCCGGGTCGGCGATGTCGTCGTCAAAATTGTCGAGACAGACGGCTGAACGACCAAGCAAGCGATCTCCCGTTCGTAATCGTCACACCCGGCCCCTCCCCCTCCATCAAAAACCGGGTAAACTCTTCTCCACTGTGAATGCTCCGAACCTTTCCCGGAGGCTGGCTACGCGCATCATCGAAGGCCTGCAGGGGCGCGGCCGCATCGTTGTTGTTCGGGGAAGTACCTCGGCACTCGTGCGCGCCGTCGACGATGCCGTTGCCGCGTTTGTCTCGCCAATCATCGAGCGCTTCGAACGTGATCCTTCACCAACGCATCAACAGACGCGTGAAGCCATCACGCTCCTCGCTTCTGCCGTTGCACGCACGTTGTTCTCTTCGGAGCATCTCGAAGATGTTTTTGCCGATCGCAGCGTCGTCGAACGTGAAGTCTTCGATGCCACGACAATCGCCTTCGTGGAAGAGTCTGAAGCCGATCGTGCGCGCGTCATCCGTGTCGAGCTCGACCTGCTGGGGTACGTCGCAGCTACCGCGGGAAAACTCGCATCCGAAGAACAAGTGACACAAGCGCTCGAGCGAACCGCTACATCGTTGGGGGTCAAACTATCGAGCTACGATGTCTTCTCGCGTGAAGCGATCTTCGAGCCGGAAACGCAATCGTTTGCGGATTTGCGTCTCGAGCTGGAAGAGGCAGTCGCGGACGAGTTGTCTTCGCTCGTCGTGCAAGGCGTCGTGACATTGCCCGTCGTGGAGCGAACGAGGCCGCTGGTGCATTCGGTGAGTGCTGCACATCGAGCGCGCTTGTTGCGCGTGATCGATCGCGCGGCCACTCGCACGCTTCGACGCACAGGATGTTCGGCACGTTGGGAACTGCCAGATGATCGCTGTGTGCGTATTGTGTTCACGCCCTTGTCCGAACAAGACGCGCGTGATGTGGATACGCACGTCAATGAGTTTGCAGCCGAGGTCGACGCGATCTTGGCGGATGCTGGAGCGCTGCTTGTCACCCAGGTGATGGTTGCAGAGAGTTCGCGAGCTGTTGCTGCGTTGCATCACAATGGAAATGGGACAGCGGGGGAGTCCGAGGCGGCACCAGAGTCAGAGTCTGAGCCGGCTGTCGTACCGAAGCGAGCACCACGTCCGATTGTACGGACGAAAGCATCGTCGCGGGTTGCGCCGAAACGCGCTCCGGCAAAACGAGTGGCGAAACGTGCGGAAGCAACCACCACGTCAGACAAGCCGCCGACGCGGAAGAAGGCAGCGGTCAAACGAGGCACGGGAGCGGCGAAGAAGACACGTGCGTCGAAAAAGGGCTGACGAAAAATGGTTTGGCGCGGTTTTTTGATTTATTCCGATTTGCCCTTGGCGCTCGTCGCGGTAATGGTCACGCGGGCGTGAATGGTGGAGCGTCGGGGTTTTCGCCCTGCTCACGCACAATCGTTTCAATCGTCTGCGCTTCGGGCAAACGCAAGCGCCGGGCATCGGTAAGGGCCTGGGCCAAAAGCTGAACGATTTCGGATTTGTCTTCCGCGCGCCCACGTTTCAAGAGACCGAACGCCAGATTGGTTCGACTGACGAGCAATGCGTGCACATCGCCAAGCCGCTCAAGCACAGGAAGCACATCTTTGCGCTGGATGCGTAAAGCTTCGTCGAGTTGCCCGCGAGCCGCGAGGATGTTGGCGATTTGGCCCATGGTGACGGCCCTGGAGCGCACGTCCCCGAGCCGTTCGTACACGGGAAGCTGTTCTTCGCGGTACATGTGCAAAGCTGCGTCGAAGTCGCCTCGTTTTGTCAGGATGTCGGCTATTTTGCCAATGGTGACGGCCTTGATTTGCACTTCGCCAGACCGCTCGAACACAGGAAGCAATTCTTCGCGGTGGATGCGTAATGCTTCGTCAAGTTCGCCTCGTTTCGTAAGGATGTCGGCGACTTTGCCCATCGTGATCGCCCATGCGCGCACATCGCGAAGCCGCTCGTAAACGGGAAGTTCTTCTTCGCGGCGGATGCGTAAGGCTTCATCGAGCTCGCCACGAGCTTCCAGAATGTCGGCGATTTTGCCCATGGTGATGGTCTTGGCGCGCGCGTCGCCAAGTTGCTCGAATGCGGGGAGCTGTTTTTCGCGGTAGATGCGTAAGGCTTCATCGAATTCGCCGCGAACCGCGAGGATGTTGGCGACTTGGCCCATGGTGACGGCTTTGCCGCGCTCGTCCCCAATCCGGTCGAACACGGGAAGCCGCTCTTCGCGGTGGATGCGTAAGGCTTCATCGATTTCGCCGCGGGCCACAAATATGTTGGCCACATCGCCCATCGTTACGGCCCGCCCGTGCGCGTTGTCGACCTGGTCGAACGCGCGAAGTGCCGCTTCAAACTGCGCGAGCGCTTGTTCCGGTTCACCGCGTTGCCAAGCGAGCCTTCCGCGCAATCCAAGCCGGGTACCATCTGTGTCACGCCCGCCGGGATCACGCATATCGATCTGCGCGAGCAGATCGGCCGCTTCGTCCAATTGGCCCAACTCCAGTGCGCGTTGCGCCTCAATCAGGATCTCGGATCCCTCCTTCATTTCGAGCGTCGACGACAATTGCATGCCGCCAGTTTGTCCACGCATTTCCAACGTTCCGGGACGCACGGATGCGGGTTTCGCTTCTTCTCGCCACCACATGCCCGCGAAATGCACCAAGTCCGGGGCGCGCATGGTCATTTCCAATGCGGCTGCCGGGTGAATCATGATCACCCAAGGTAATGCGTAATCACGCGCCAATTCGTCACGTTGGATGTTCAGGCGCGCAAAGATCACGTGGCGATCCGCTGCTTCTTCAAGTCGCGTCATCACCAAAATGCCTGGTTCACCGGGCGGCGCGACGGCTGCATCCAAAAGCGGACGTAATGGTTTGCCGCTCGCGCGATCCATCTCGACGATGCGCGTTTCCGGCACGTGATTCGTGGTCCAGGCGAGCAGCTCATTGCGACGCCGCGGTTCGGTAATTTCCAGAATCGCTAGAGCAAACCCGTCACCTAGCGTCCAGTCGAGGAAATTGCGGT
>JANORL010000023.1:0-13763 GCA_031415295.1 Polyangiaceae bacterium
GTGGTGAATCCCGATGTGCTCGTGGGCTTTTCCGATGGCTCGAATGATCACGATCCCGATGAAGCGGGATTCGTGCCGAATGTGTCCATCAAGTACGG
This sequence comes from Polyangiaceae bacterium, assembly GCA_031415295.1. Classification (GTDB taxonomy): domain Bacteria; phylum Myxococcota_A; class Polyangia; order Polyangiales; family Polyangiaceae; genus Polyangium. The sequence continues at coordinate 99 of JANORL010000023.1, forward strand.
CCATTTGATCGACGAATCCAAGGCAAAAGGGCAACCGGCCAAAGAAGACGATCTTTACATTTCGCAATCGGATCCGTTCAATGATTGTACGTACCAGCGGGTATGCACGGTAGGTTCGCGGCGCGTGGTGAGCGGCTACGAGGTCAACGATGGTCAAGGTGGCGTGCGTCGTTTCGAGGTGCGTTATCGCGACGGACGTTCGGATCGCTTGCATGGGTCGCTCGGATTCGGAAAGCGGTTGCTCGTGGATTTGGACACCGGCGCAACAACTGCGACGTTTTACGACAACGTGACGAAAGTCAAAATCGGCGAACGTGAGGTGTATCCATTTGCGGGGCAAGTCACGCGGCAATGGCGTTGGGCGCCGGGCTTGGCGACGCAACCGAATCCTGATCAAGTGGAAATGGTCTTTTCGGATCGAATACTTGACGTGGTGCCGACGAACGGCGGGGAAACGTATTTCACGCTCGCCACGAATACGCAGACGCGACGAATGCAAGGATCGTTTTCCGGCGCGGGGACGCTCGAAGCGTACGTGGGCCTCGTCGAGACGCTGGAAAACGCGACGATGCTACGCGAGTCTACGGTTGACGTAATCGATTTCGACGAATTTCACAATGTGCTCGAAGTGAATGCGTCGACGGTTGGCGTTGACGCCACGTTTCACATCACGCGGACCGTGAAGAACGACGTCGGCAAGTGGATGCTCGGTTTGCCCGATAAGCAAACGGAATGCAGCACGGGATCCGAATTGCAACAATGTCGGACCGTCACGCGTACGACGAACGAGTTTGGCGAGGTCGAAACGGAATCGACTTCGAGCAGCGATAACCTCAACGACACAAAGTTGTCGGTCACGTACAAGCGCGATAAATTTGGCAACATCACGTTTGTGACGGCAACAGACGCGTTTGGTCATACGCGCGAATCGACAACTATTTTCGACGACGATGGGGTCTTTCCGACGTCGCAACTCAATACGCTCGGCCACGAAACGAAACTGGAATTTGATAAATCGCTCGGCGTATTGACGAAGCAGACGGATCCCAATGGTATAAATGCGGAATGGAGTTACGATAGTCTCGGCCGATTGGAATCGGAAACGCGTGCCGATGGATCGTCAACGACGATCAAGGTAACGCGCGAAAAGATCGACGGCGTTTCGCGCACGAAAGAGCGCAGAACGAAGACGGGAGACGCGGACGATGAGACGATTCTCGATAGTCTCGGCCGACCCATTCGCACGTTTTCACACGCGCCCGAGGTGAAAGCGAATGCGCCGCGGGTGATGCAGGTCATCGAATACGATCGGTTGAGCGGTCAGATTGCGCGGAAATCGGTTCCCACTGCGGAAGGAACGCCTGACGCATTGTTGAAGTTCGATGTGTATCAATTCGATGCATTGGGGCGCGAGATTCGCCACACGACGCCGTGGAATGCCGTCACTACGACGAAATACGATGGGCTTCTCGTCGATGTAGACGAGCCATTGTTGAAGCATACGACCACGCAAATCGATACGGTGGGGCGTCCGGTAACCATTACGGATGCAAAGAACGGCTTGACAAAATACAAGTACGGTCCCTTCGACGCATTGTACACGGTGACCGATCCCGGCAATGCCGTAACAAAATGGACGCGTGATGCGTTTCTTCGAGTGCGACAACTCGATGAACCGGACCGTGGGACAACCTATTTCGTGAACGATGGGTTTGGCGAGGTGCTTTCGTCGACGGATGCGCTTGGGCGTGTGGCGACGTGGGAATTCGATGCGCTGGGACGAACCACGAAACGTTTTGACAAACTTGGTGGCCAGACCTCGACGACGTTGTGGACCTGGGACACGGCGCAATACGGCATTGGGCGATTGTTTTCGGTGACCAGTCCAGACGGCGTGAAAACCTATGGTTACAACAAGCGCGGGCAAACCGAAACCGTAAAGCTTGGCGTGTCTGGAGACGTATTTACGGCGCGGCTTGCTTATGACGACGTCGGCCACGTGAAGACGCTCGATTATCCGCAGCCGCTCGGCGAAGCGCCGTTCGGGGTAACGTACGATTACGACAAACACGGCTTCCGGACGGGTGTACGTGACGAGGCGACCACGGATCCGTATTGGGAATTGAAAGACGTCGACAACGCGGGACGGTACAAGGAAGAATTGTTCGGCAATGGAACGAAAACGGTACGCGATTACGACAACGCGAAGGAAACGCTGAAAAACATCACGACGACGAAAGGAGCGTCGACGATTCAGCAATTGTCGTACGACTGGGACGAGCGGCTCAATTTGAAGAGCCGCACAGATACATTGCAACCGCAGCAGAAGACCGAACGATTCAGGGTTGACGGTTTGGATCGGTTGACGTGTGCGTATTTCTCACCAACCGAGAATCCGAATGCGGCGTGTGACACGTCGTATGGGTATGCGGCCAATGGAAACCTGACAACGAAGTCGGATGTCGGCACTTTGTTGTATACGGATCCCGCGCATCCGCACGCGGTGACGAATGCAGCGGGAGGCGTGTATGGGTACAACGCCGTCGGTAATCAATTCACACGGCCGAACGGTGTTTTGATCACGTATACGCCGTTCGATTTGCCGAAAACGATCACCCAAGGCGCGAAGGTGGTGTCGTTTGGGTATGACGGCGATCAACAACGTATTCGCAAAACGACGTCGACAAGCGAAACGTTGACGTTTGGCGACCTATTCGAGCAAGTCACGACCGGGGTCGTCAAGGAATTCCGATACTATGTGCAGTCACCCGAGCGCACCATAACGATCGTCACGCGAGGTGGGAATGAACCTGGCATCAAATATCTGAACGTGGACCATTTGGGATCGACGGAGACCATTACGAACGAGCTAGGCGTTCAGGTAGAAAAACGTAGTCACGATCCTTTTGGTAAACGTCGCAATGTCATTTGGGGTTTGCCTCCGCCCGCTTCATTCACGAGCAGCAAGGTAAAACCGGGGTTTACCTCGCATGACGAGGAAGACGAATTTGGCCTCGTCAACATGAAGGGGAGGCTTTTCGATCCGCATATCGGCCGCTTCCTGACTATCGATCCGGTGATTGCCGACATCTTCGACGGGCAAACGCTCAATGCGTTTTCGTACGTTGGAAACAACCCGTTGACGTTGATCGACCCGACGGGGTTTCAGCAGCAAACCCGTGAGGCCATTCCGGAGATATTGGATACCATTGAGCAGACCGTCATTACAAGGTATCCGGACGGATTCGTGCCACCGCCGATGGAAGAGGATTCGGCTGACACGGATACGGGCACGATGGGCACGGGTGCAAATGCGTCACCGCAACAACCCCCATTGCCGGAGGTAACGGCGTCCCCGATAACGCAATTCTTTGAAGGCGTCGGTGAACGCACGGTTGATATCGTACCGGAACTCCTATGGGGTTTGGTCGTCGCCAACATGAGTGCGCCGGCGTCGACGCTGTATCGTGCGCGGCCCGGTGAACTCGATACGAATGGCGCCGGGGAACGCGCAATCAATGCGATCAACGAAGTTAATCCATTGTATGCGGCCGGGGTCGACGTCGTCGATGGGACGAATGCATATGAGCGCGGTGATTTCGTTGGCGTCGGCAAAGCGACGCTCGGCTTAGGCGTGACTGTGTTGATGATGGCGATTACGCTGAAAGGAGCGCGGACGACGCGGGGGCCGCCTGGTACAAGTTCACCTGTAAAGCGAAAATTCAAGAGTGCGGCGCGAGCAGAGGGATTAGAGCGCGCAAAGGATGTCGATGGCGTCCCACGCTGTGAGTATTGCGGAAAGGAACTTGATGCCGGTGCTGGCAAGCCGAGTTCATACGAGGCGGACCATCGGATTCCGTATGTAAAGGGCGGCCCAAGTATTCCAGAGAATTTGGCGCCTGCGTGTCGTACGTGCAACAGATCGAAAGGCGCGAAGCCAGTTGAGGAGTGGAAACCATGAGCAAAGAAATCCCTGCGTTTGTGTGCTCGCACGTATTCGAAAAACGTCGCCCCATTCTTTACGTATCCAGAGATGACGGCGATTGGCAACTCCTATGTGGAAGCAGTCATGAAGAATCTGAGATCCCGCATGTGGTTGGATTGAATCACTTTTTGGAGGAGGATCCGAGCTTGCTTGCGTTATTGGATCTTCCATACGAATGGGAAGCTGAGCGCTCAGCGTTGGGTGCTGATTGGAAGCGTCGACCTAGCGAAACAGAATGAATCTATTTCAAAGGGGGCCAAACCGAACGGACGCAGCAACGCCTGGGTCGAGATTAAATGGTTTCATAACGAGGGATAAGTAGTGCGTTACTTTCGACTGATTGATGACATGTCCATGCGTATGCGTAGACGCTGGCATGTTGGAGACATATTCTTGCCAGACGGTACGGAGCCGCGACTCCGCGCTGGCCTGCCTTTGGATGACACACGTCCGCTTCACGCCACTGTTACCCACGCAGGCTATGTTCTCGATTTTTGCCATACGAGCTTTGCCGTTCCCATTGCAACGAAGGCAGTTGCCGACGTGATACATTCCATTGCAGGCACTGACGTGCAGTGTATTCCAGTCACGATTTCTGGACAATCAGGCATGCTAGTACTGAACGCTATTCGATTGATCCGCTGTGTTGACGAAAGTCGCTCTGAATTTCAGAAGTTTACGGTCGATGATGAAGTTCGACCCGACTTGGCGGGGCAATATCGGTACATCAGCAACCTCGTGTTGGATCGCCACGCCATTCCCCCCGATGCACATTTCTTCCGCGTCAAAGATTGGGAGGTTGCGCTCATCGTCTCTGAAACCGTCAAAGACGCTATGCAGCGCGTTGGCTGTTATGGCGCCGAGTTTACGGAACTCGAAATGGCGTAATCCCCAGTGAACCCGGCTCAGTCTGACCAATCGCATCTCAATGCGTTTTCGTACGTCGGCAGTGCAAAAAGTGCCCAGCAGTGCAAAATGTGCCTGGCACTTTTGGAGGAGGAAGTGTCGTCCAGCGTGTCGAGCGAGGTGGTCGAAGCATCGCCCACGCGCAACGAGGCCTGCTGTCAGCTTGCGACGCGTGCTGCAACAGAGCGCTTGCGCCACCGTACCAGTAAAACCAAACCGATGATTTCGAGGGGTAGCGGGCCCAGCCCGGCACCCAAGATCCAACCCGCAACGCGGAGACCGTCGCCGCCGCTGCCCTTGTGTTTCACGAACTCGTCTACAAAATTGGCCTGCGAACCCGGGTAGATCTCGATTCGTTCGAGTAGCCGATCCGCCTCGAGACGTAGCGGGCCATCGCGATCTTCGAGCCGGCCGACGACGAAGACGCGCGTACCTCCGTCGATCGTCGACTCGGCGACGCTGTAACGTCCAAGTGTTCCTTTCGCGCTTTTTTTGCCGCTGGCGATTTCCTCCGGAGTTACGTCAAGACGCGCGGGAAGCTCGTCCATCGCGTCGAATGCGCGGCGCTTCGGGGACCAAAGCTCGATAGGCAGTTCGATGCGTTTGTCGCCCACGGCGATTTCGATGTTTGCCGGCCCGACCCTGCGCGTCGCGATGTGGTTATATCCCTGCGCGTCCACTTTGTTGTGGTTGTCGCGGTAGGAGCTTGTGATGGCGATGTGTACCACTGCGGCAAGACATGGTTTCTGACTGTATGGGGCCACCGTCGATGGGCCCTCCACGATGGTTCCTTCCACGCGGACATCGGCACCGCGCTCGAGGCGGGTGGCGGGTGTGCTGACGTGATTGAATTGGGCGACCTTGTCGATGCCGGCTTGGCGCATGAAGTAGCCAGCGATTCCCCATGCTACGAGCCATACGAGAGCGAGGGAGAGCAGGATGGCGAGCGTCTTCGACATGGCTAGGCGTACTATAATAAGTCGGTGAGCAGGGCGAGGAAATTCGACCGTGTCGGCGCTCATCATAGAGTGCGGAATATCGTCGTTGCGGGAAACGGCGATCCAGCGCGGACCAAGGATCCGACGTTGGATCCAATCGTCGCCGTAAAATTGCAAATGCTCATCGAAATGTTGTATATCTCGACGACCTCACCATGCTCATCCTCGCGTCCACCTCCCGTTTCCGCCGCGCTTTGCTCGACAGGCTCGGTTTGCCTTATGAAATTCACGCTCCGCCGTTCGAGGAAAACCCTCCCGAAGCAATGGCTCCCCGCGACATCGCCGGCTTGTTCGCCGAAGGGAAAGCCCGAAGCATCCACGCAGGAACGGACACGTGGATCATTGGTGGCGACCAGGTGACCGAAGTCGAAGGACGTATCCTGCATAAAGCTACGACCCTGGACGAATGCCGCGCGCAACTCAATATGTTGTCCGGAAAAACGCACGCGCTTCACTCGGCCATCGCGTTGTGGTCGCCTTCCACGCAACGATTGCTCAGCGAAACCGTTACAATACAGCTGACGATGCACGCGCTCGACCCGGTATTCATCGATCGCTACGTCGAGCTGGATCAGCCAATCGGCAGTGCGGGCGGTTATTTATTCGAGGGGCGCGGCATTGGCCTTTTCGAGGACGTGCGTGGTGGCGACGATTCCGCCATTGTGGGTTTGCCCCTGATGTCGCTTTGTCGATTGCTGCGCCAAGTGGGAATCGAGCCATTTTCGATTCCGTAAGAGCGTGGTGAACAGGCGATCGCACCGTTTGTTTGTTATGAAAGCCGGGCACGTTCTCGCTTACGCTCGAACGGCCCTTGTCAGTGCATTCGTCGGGCTCGCTTCGCGACCCGACTCTTGCACTCTAGCCAGTTTACGATGGGGGGCTACGCCCCCCATTCCCCCGAGATCGTTGTGATCCGCTTTCATCTCTGGTGGGTGAGGCGCGAATTGCGGGCAAGTCCTGTTCAACACACCCTAGGCTTGCCCAAAAGAAGTCACCGAACCGCTGTTTTGCGTGTCCCCGAGCTCCGGCGTCCTACTCCACCATCTCGTTCAGCTTCCGGCGGCTTTCATTCATATCGAAATACCGCTTTTGCCAAGCTGAAATGTTCTCCGCCGTGGCCACTTGCACCGCCGTTACTTTGTATTCGGGACAATTTGTCGCCCAATCACTGAATTCAGTCGTGACCACATTTGCGCCTGAACCTGGCGCATGAAATGTCGTGTAAACGACCCCTGGCTGCATACGTTCGGAAATGCGCACGTGCAGCGTCGTTTCGCCTTTGCGACTTCGCACCGTCACCAAATCGCCGTCCTTGATTCCACGCTCCGCAGCATCGTCTGCGTGAATCTCCAACACGTCTTCGTCATGCCAAACGTTGTTCAACGTTCGCCGCGTCTGCGCACCAACGTTGTATTGGCTCAAGATGCGCCCTGTCGTTAAAATGAGCGGGAATTTGGGCGTCACGCGTTCTTCTGTGGGAACGAATTCCGTCACCACGAAGTTGCCTTTCCCCCGGACAAACTTGTCAATATGCATGATGGGCGTGCCCATCGGCGCATCGTCCGTCACCGGCCATTGCATACTGCCTTCGTTGTCGAGGCGCTCCAAACTTACGCGTTTGAACGTCGGCGTCAGACGCGCAATCTCGGCCATGATGTCCGCCGCGCTGTCGTAATGCATTTCGTACCCCATGGCTTTTGCGATTTCGATGGGAATTTGCCATTCATGCTTCCCCGTTTTCGGAGCCATGACCGGACGAACCCGCCCGAGGCGTCGCTCGGCATTCGTAAACGTGCCGTCTTTTTCCAGAAACGACGTTCCCGGTAAAAACACGTGGGCAAACTTTGCCGTTTCATTAAGGAACAAATCGCAGACGACCAAACATTCGAGATTGCTCAAGGCCGCTTCGACGTGATGCGTATTCGGATCCGATTGGGCAATGTCTTCGCCTTGGATGAACATGCCCTGAAACACGCCTTTGACCGCAGCATCGAGCATGTTCGGAATGCGATACCCGGGCACAGGATCCTGCTGCACGCCCCACGCTTCGGAAAACATGTTACGTGTCACGTCGTCGCTGACATGCCGATAGCCTGAAAATTCATGCGGAAAAGAACCCATATCGCACGCACCTTGAACGTTGTTCTGTCCGCGCAGAGGATTGAGTCCAACGCCGTTTCGTCCGACGTTCCCTGTGAGCATCGCCAAATTCGCCATGCCCATGACCATCGTCGAACCTTGCGAATGTTCCGTCACGCCAAGACCATAATAAATGGCTGCATTTTTGGCTCGCGCATAACGTCGCGCTGCTTCACGCACCCGCCCGGCGTCTCCGCCCAACAAATGCACCACCGCTTCGGGAGAATTCTTGGGATCTTTGATAAACGTCAACCATTTATCGAAAGAATCGGTATCGCAACGTTCTTTGACGTAGTCCCAATCAGCAAGGTTTTCCTCGACAATCGTATACGCAAAAGCATTGATGAGCGCGACGTTTGCTCCCGGCAACAAAGGAATGTGCTCGCTCGCTTGAACATGCGGCGATTCGACCAAATCGATCCGCCGCGGATCGCACACGATGATCTGCGCACCTTCGCGTAATCGTTTTTTCATGCGCGACGCAAAAACCGGATGCGCATCCGTCGGATTGGCGCCAATGAGCAGCATCACATCCGTCTCGTCGACGCTCGCAAAGTCTTGCGTTCCCGCCGATGTACCAAACGTTTGCTTCAGCCCGTAGCCCGTGGGCGAATGACACACGCGGGCGCAAGTATCCGTGTTGTTGTTGCGAAATGCCGTCCGAATCATCTTTTGCACGACCCAAACTTCTTCATTGGTCGTGCGGGACGAGGTAATGCCGCCAATGGCTGTTCGCCCGTATTTCGCTTGAATCTCCAGGAATCTCTTGGCAGTGTATTGAATCGCTTCGTCCCAGCTGACACGACGCCACGGATCGGTGGTTTTTTCGCGGAGCATCGGGTGCAAAATACGTTCGCGGCTGGTCGCGTAACTCCATGCAAAACGCCCTTTGACGCACGAATGGCCTTCGTTGGCTTTGCCGTCTTTCGACGGCACCATACGCACGACTTCGCCGCCTTTCATTTCCGCGCGAAACGTGCAGCCCACGCCGCAATACGCGCACGTCGTTTCCACAGCATAATCGGGCGTGCCCAAGAGGAACACGGATTTTTCATTAAGGGTCGCTGTGGGACACGCTTGAACACACGCGCCGCACGATACACATTCGGAATTGAGAAAACCTTCGTCAATTCCCGCGCTGACTTTCGACCGAAAGCCATTGCCCTGAATCGTCAAGGCAAAGGTGCCTTGCACCTCTTCACATGCGCGCACGCAACGCGAACACACGATGCATTTGCTAGCTTCGAACGTGAAATACGGATTGCTGTCGTCGATTTTTGCATCGAAATGGTTTGCCCCGTTGTAACCATAACGCACTTCGCGCAAACCTACGGCGCCGGCCATGTCTTGCAATTCGCAATCGCCGTTTGCCGAACAAGTCAAACAATCCAGCGGATGGTCCGAAATGTACAACTCCATCACGCCTTTGCGTAATTTGGCGAGCTTGCTGTTTTGCGTGCTCACCTCGAGCCCCGGTTCCACGGGCGTCGTACACGAAGCGGGTGTCCCTCGACGTCCGTTGATTTCTACAATGCACAGTCGACACGAACCAAACGCTTCGAGCGAATCGGTGGCGCATAATTTGGGAATCGTCACCCCCAGGTGTTTCGCCGCCCGCATGATGCTCGTGCCTTTGGGCACCGTGACCTCACGCCCGTCGATGCGCAACGTGACGAGTTCCGAGCTGGGGCTTTCGGGCGTACCGTAATCAACTTCCGGCGGGACGACGTTCGGCTCGAATTTCATTGGAAATCCCCTTTGAAGTGTTGAACTGCACTCATCACGGGAAGCGGCGTGAGGCCCCCCATGGCACACAATGAAGCAGATTCCATGGTTTCACATAAATCTTTGAGGATCACGTGCTCTTTTTCGCGGTCCTGTTCGGACTTCGCCTTCACGATACGGTCGATCGTTTCCACGCCTCGCACTGAACCAATACGACACGGCGTACATTTGCCACACGATTCCACCGAGCAGAACTCCATTGCAAACCGCGCCATTTTAGCCATGTTCACGGATGTATCGAAGACGACGACTCCTCCATGGCCCAGCATTCCACCCGCTTTGGCAAAATCTTCGTAATCGAGCGGCGTATCGAGCAGCGATGCCGGGAAATATGCGCCCAAAGGCCCGCCCACCTGGACCGCGCGTACCGGTTTGCCCGTTGCGGTTCCGCCACCAAAGTCCTCAATCAATTGCCGCAACGTCAAGCCAAACGCTTTTTCGACGAGCCCACCGTATTTGATGTTTCCACCAAGTTGAAATGGCATCGTCCCGAGGGAACGACCTCGACCGAAATTGGCGTAATGCTTGCCGCCTTTTTCGAGGATGATCGGAATGGACGCCAACGAAATCACGTTGTTCACCACGGTTGGCTTGCCAAACAGACCTTTGTGTGCGGGCAGGGGAGGCTTCGGACGTACTTCGCCGCGCTTGCCTTCGAGCGATTCGAGCAATGACGTTTCTTCGCCACAGATATACGCACCCGCTCCTATGCGTATTTCGATGTCGAAGTTTTTGCCGCTTTGCAAAATGTTCGTCCCGAGGTACCCAGCCTTTCGCGCATTAGCAATCGCTTCGAGCAAAATGGTATGTGTCAGTGGATATTCCGAACGCAAATAAATAAATCCCTTGTCCGCGCCGACGGCGATTCCGGCAATCACCATGCCTTCAAGCAAGCTCAGCGGATCGCCTTCCATGATCATACGATCGGAAAACGTCCCGCTATCGCCTTCGTCGGCATTACACACGATGTACTTTTGATTGGCTTCCGTTTGAAAGACCGTTTTCCACTTGATGCCCGTTGGAAATGCGGCGCCTCCGCGACCTCGCAAGCCGGAGGTAATCACTTCCTGCACGATGTCCTGCGCTGATAAACGTAAAGCATTCTGCAACCCGACGAAACCACCGAGTGATTTGTATTCGTCGACCGAGGTTGATTCAATCAATCCACAGCGGGCAAACGTGAGCCGTTCTTGCTGCTTGAACCAGGGCAAATCGGATACGTTTCCAAGAGCCAGCGCGTGTTTTCCGCCCTGCAATAAATCCGCTTCGAACAAACCAGGCACGTCATCGGCGGTGACAGGACCATACCCAACGCGCCCGTTTGGCGTATCCACTTCCACGAGCGGCTCGAGAAAACACGCGCCGCGTGAACCATTCCGCACAATGTGAATATCGAGTTTCCGACGAAAAGCTTCGGCGACGATAGCTTCGACGACGAGTTCCACGCCGAGCGACGACGCGGTGGTTTCGCGAGGAACGTAGATGCGAGTGCTCATGTCATTTCGCTCCCGAGGCTTTTGCGGCGAGCGCGGAGGTCAATGTTTTGAAGGATTTTTCCGTCACACGTCCGTAGGTTTGTTTGTCCACCATGATGTTCGGGGAACAGGCGCAGTTGCCGAGGCAATACACTTTTTCCAGCGTAAACATGCCGTCTTGCGTCGTTTCGTCAAAGTTACATCCGAGGTGTTGCTGAATGGCGGACGTAAGAGTTTCGGAGCCCATGGCTTGGCAAGCTTCAGCTTGACAAACTTTGATGGCGTAGCGGCCTGGTTTATGTCGGCGAAAATCGTGGTAGAAGCTCGTGACGCCGTGAACTTCGGCGCGCGACAGGTTGAACAGTTTGGCGAGCATGGGCATGGCGGCTTCGTCGATGTAGCCAAAGATCTCTTGCAGTTTGTGCAGAGCGTTGATCAAAGCGCCTGGTTGACCGCGAAATTCTTCCACGACTTCGGAGGCGTATTCCAGGGAAAATTCGCGGTAATTGGCCGGCTGTACGAGCTGCATCATGCTTCGACCCTTTGTCGGTTTGGCGCGAGCCTATCATGAAGTGAGGGACGGCTGGAAGAAAAACGTGGCGAAATGAATTGTGTGCTTCAGCCAAAGACTGATCGTCCCCCCGTTTTCGTGGACAGGCGGACGATGCCGCAAACGCTTTCACTTGTCCGACGAAGGACTCTACTGCCGTGCGCTCCTGAACCTCACGATCGAATCGCGAATCGCGTCATGGTCGGCCCGACGTGCTGATCAACTCCCCACGATTCGAATACGCTTCCCCGATTGCTCGACGTCGCGCTGGTACAGTTTTTCTTGCCAAGTGGGCTCTTTGCGCAAGTCGAAAAGCAGCAACCAGCCGTCTGCTAGCCCAAGATGGTCGAGATACCCGCAAAGCTGGTCGAGTGCTTCGTCTTCCGTGTCCGTATCCCGACGCAGTTTGACTTCGATCACGTGACGGTCATTCTTCCATTCAATGACCAAATCCAAGGCTCCACGACCCAGCCCGTATTCACGTTCGATGCGACCGCCCCCATTGATGACTCGCTGCAAGAATGCCATCAGCATCAAGTGCGGACCAGACTCGCGATACCCAAATCCTTCCGCAGCCAAATGACCGTCCTTGCGCCAAAACTTCTGCCAATCCGTCATCAGTTTCGCCATGTCGAGCGACCCGTCTTTCCGGATGTACCCGGTGGGTTGATTGGGAATGGTCAATTGCCGCGCATACGTCAGCGCGCGGGGGATCACTTCGCGGTAAATAGGATTGGCAACTTCGATCATTCCGCCATGTTTTCGCAAAAGACCCAAACCGACGATGTAAGCCAAGTCGTCGTCGAGCATGTCGTTCGGGGGCAGCTCACCCGCCAACATCGGGTCCAACACACGACGCACGCGGTCTTCCCGCAACCTGGCGATCAACGAATCGATATGAGACCGTCGTTCCAGAATGATCGTTTCTTTTGCCGCTTCGACGTGCTCCACCGTAATGGAGACGCTGCGATCCTCCACGTCACGATCCACGATTTGATCGGCCAGCGCATTCGTGAGCCACGGATGCCCCTGACCCAATTCATAAATCTTGGCGGCCGATTCAGCCAAAAAGACTTGTCCCGTACGTGTCGTGTGCTCCTGAAGAAGCTCTGTCACTTCGGCTTCGGTGAACGGGCCGATCGTCAAAGCTTCGGCAGTGATGTTGAACGGCGAGCTCGTCCCCATCCACGCAACAGCGCGCCGATCTTCTTCACGCAGAACGAAATCACGCACTTGGCGCCGCCCCACGAGCGCCACACTCGCGGGAAATGGCCGATCAAATCGGTCAAGATACCCTTCGCGCAGTTGCGTCAAGAAAGACACCATCGTTTCTCCGACCAAACAGTCCGCCTCGTCGAAAAAAATGACCCAAGGGCGATCGCTGTGCTGGGCCAGGGCCGAAAGGGCCGTGGAAAGCGCACGAGCGGGATCCTTCAACAGCGTCTCGACGTCAGGCCCGGGTACGTCCGGATGAACCCTCGCGCAGACATCCATCAATTTTCCAACGATCGTCCGGAATCCCTTGACCGGATCGGCTTGCTCGCGCGCGGTTTCGAGGTCGACCCACATCGCTCGCCACTTGCCCGTCGCGTTCAGATGTTTTTCGAGCCACTTGGCGCTGGTGGTTTTGCCCGTCTGCCAGCCGGCCGTAAACGTGAAATACTTGTGATCGTCGATGAGACGCATCACGCGACCGAGGCGCCGCTCGGGCGGGAGCATGTAGTGATCGCGAGGGTTACACGGACCGGCGGTGTTGAAACACGGGCGCATGCGCGGGACTCTGCACGCGCTATATGGACCTGTCAAATGGTTTCCGGGTAGGGACGT
>JANORL010000024.1:0-4144 GCA_031415295.1 Polyangiaceae bacterium
CATTGTTGCAGCCGGCATTTTTCACGAAAAGGCCGGAGTCGTCGAGGACGACGACGAGGCTCGATTGGCCTTTAATGGCAGCGTGAATGAAACCTCGAATGGTTGGGGACCCACGACATACGGCAACTGGGAAAGTTTTCACGTTTTTACATCGTTTGGTGGTGGAGATGCTCACGTAATAGAAGAGCGACCGCTCGAACGAGCAGCGCTGGTCAGCCGCCTGGAAGCCGATATCCAAGCGCGTGCAGGTGATGCATTCGATCTCGACGAGGTGGCCAACACGGACCTGGACGAACCCGAGCGACCGACGCCGCTCTACAACCTGGACAAGTTGGATGAGGTTTTGCGCGAAGCAAAATTGTTGCCCGCGGGAATCGAGGCCAAACCGCTTGCACGACGCGAATACGAATATGCGATGCCTGGCCTGCAAGAGCCGTTGCGTGTGACGACGAGCAGGGAGTTGTTCGAGGAGCACCCGGCGACGTACGAGCTGTGGTCGCCAGGGAGTCCGTTGTTTCCGGTAGCGGAGGCAATGGGGCACTCGACCGTCGGTTCGCGATCAAAGGATTAATCTGCGGTGGCAATTGTCAGTCCCTAGCATTTGAATTGTTTAACGTCCACACGCCCCAGCCCGACCACAAGCGTGGATGCTCCGCCGAAAGTGAGCGCATCCACGCAAGTACCACACGCGCAAATTCTCGCTGATTTGCCCCATTCCCAATTCCGCAACATTTCGATCATCTGCGGTCGGTATCGTTCATAATCCCATACAGGCCAAAGATTTGTAACCACACATTCTGCACCTGCCGACAGGAGCAGTCCGGGGAGGGATGCCCATTCACCAAGTGCCGAGACGAAGCGCCCACCTTGAGGCGATTCGCCAACCCATCACCAGCCGAAGCGCGAACGTATCGTTGCCCCTCGACCGCAGCCATCTGCCACGCGAGGAGGACGATGTACGGGATTCTGCCATCGACACACAAAGCTGTTCCTCGCCGCCACCAAACCACGCCACCTCACCCCATCCGCGTCGTCCTTCCCCGCCCTCCCAACGCTGCGACCTTCGCTTTCACCTTTGCGCGCGTGCGCGAATCCTGCCGCATTTTCTCGACAATGTACCCCATATCGTCGTTTTCCGGCGTATGGTTCAACAAATCGTACGGTTCGACCCGTAATGCTCGCGCAATCTTCTGAAGCGTTCGCACGTTGACCGAGGCGAGCCCCGATTCCATGAACGACACGGTCGTGATGGAGCACTCCGCTATTTTCGCAAGTTTTCGCAAGGAAAGACCGCGTTCGCCCCTCAGCGATTCAATTCGCGCGCCAACTCGGGCTGCAATATCATCGGCGTGATTTCGGTTTGTCATGGTGTCACCTTTCACGGTATGACGAGCAGCCGGACACGCATTC
This sequence comes from Polyangiaceae bacterium, assembly GCA_031415295.1. Classification (GTDB taxonomy): domain Bacteria; phylum Myxococcota_A; class Polyangia; order Polyangiales; family Polyangiaceae; genus Polyangium. The sequence goes on from JANORL010000024.1 coordinate 1,411, forward strand.
GGTCCATATCGCTCATGCCGGAGATTGCCGCCTCGTCGAGAGGCGCTTCCAATGACACGACGCCTTGCTCCTCGAGCCGTAGTAACACCGGCACAATGCCCTTCGCTGCCGCGAAATCGTGCACGTAGCGCCGAAGCGTTTGATCTGTATCGTCCCGTCTGCGTCCGGTGGCATTCTCGACAATACAAACGCAACGAATCCTTCAGCGAATACGTCGTGACCACGTTTTCGCAATTCGCGTGTCGTTCGCACAATGAGAATGGCCGCGTCGAGGTATTCAGGCGGCGAACTCATAATGTCGAGAAGCATCCGCTCCGCACGCGCGCTCGTATCACCGATTTCGCCAGTGCAACGAGTTGGTACGGGCGGCAAATGATCGGTCAATCGCGGGCGCCGCATGGCCATTGCCGCATTTCCGGCAATCGAAGCGAGCCACGCGCCCACACGCGCGAAAAACGAAGGCCGCGGATCGATAATGGTATCGCGCCAAAACACTTCCGGAAGCGTTGGCCGCTCGTAGTTCGAGCCATCATGTGGGGTCGTTGCGGGCTCTTCGTCGCTGTTGCTCCACGTTGCCACCGGGCCGGACGATCCCGGCGCGAGCGTGGACGCCAACGTTGTTTCAAGAGGGTGCATTTCTTGCTCCCATTCTGTAATTTCTTCAACTCGCGCGCACAAACGAGCGTCCCGATGCTCCGTGCACTTCCTCAAGGCCGACCTCGAGGATGCTGCGCAACGTATCGCTGCACGTGGTCGCGGTTCCTCGGGGCCGACGAGCCCGCCAGTTTGAACGACGGAAGCTTTGGGAGATGCTTGATTTCTCGGCGCTGCGGCGGCGCCCCGCTGTTTGAGTCCGCGCAGCGGGCGAGTTCGGGGTGCCGCTGGTGCCGAGAAATCAAGCATCCCGAAGCGCAGTTAACGAAAGTCTTACATAAGCGGGGCCGAGCCCACTCGGTTGTTCGACCTCGGGGCAACAGTTGGCCAACAAAACCCGCCCCGGACACGAAGACAAAACGCTTCGTTCCATGCGGTTTCGTGAAAACAGCCTGTTACCTGCCTCGATCGAGTTTGGGCAACGGCTTCTGCGCCGGCCCCGCTCAACCCTTCTCGCGTCCTCCATCGCAGCGCCTAACGCTGCGGAATCGTTCGCGAATCTTGTGGAGCCACCTTCGAGAGTCGAACTCGAGACCTACGGTTTACGAAACCGTTGCTCTACCACTGAGCTAAGGTGGCACTGCCGTTTTGCGGGCGCGGAAGAAACCATGCCGTCCGCCCGTTGTCAACTCTTTTTTTCATCCCCCTCCTCTACCCCTTCCCCACCCCAAAAAGACTCAGCCCCACACACACCAAAAGCGCTCCAAACTCCAGCCGCTGCGCCCTCGCGTCGTTCAACACCCGATCCCGCAACGACAACCCCACCACGTTGCCCACCATCAGACTCGCCGTCAACACCGCTGCGTACGTCAACGTCTGCTGCGTCATCAGTCCCCCAAGACCATACGCAACCACCCGCCCCACGTGAAGCGCTACCGCCGCCGCCGCAACCGTCGCGACAAACCTCTTGCCCGTCAGTCCCGCCGACAAAAACAGCGGACCAACAAGCAGCCCCGCGCCTCCCACCGACGCACTGATCGCTCCAATTCCCACTCCCGCCGGCACCATCGCCCACGCCCGCGGACGCCACTCGTATAGCTTCAACGCCCGGCCCAACGCAAACGCCGTCATCACCAACATCATCCAACGAAGAACCACCTCCGGTGTCTTCGCCACGAGCAATCCACCCACAAAACTGCCCGGTATCGCTCCCCACGCAAATCCCTTCGCGATCGAACAATCGACCTCCGTCCGAAGCATCCACCAACGATGCAAATTGCTCAAAAGCATCGCCGGCGCTGTCGTCGCGAGCGCCACAGCCGGAGACCACACCGCGGACAAACCCAACAGTAACAAGATGCCCCCGCCAAGCCCCGCCATGCTTGTCAGCATCCCGGCCAAAACACCGAAAAATACGAGCCCCAAGTACACCAAGGACACGCGGGAAAACCTCCTGCAACTCCATAGGGGCGCAATCGAACTCCGTCCAGGAAATGAAACACCCTTCCCCGCCACTCGACGTCGCGCTCGTCTGCCCAACGTTGAACTCGGCCGCCCTACGCTCAATCAGGATGGCAAAGGGATATTCACATGACTCCATGGACGAAAATCATGTCGCTCGTCGCCATCGCACTTGGTTGCGGCATGACCACAGCTTCGACAAACGCTCGCGCTGAAGAATCGGAAGACACCACCGAGTCAACAGAAACACTCGTCACAAGCAACGAGAACGATGACGATTTTCTCGTGGAACCCAGCCGCGAAGATGCAGAACGTAGACTGGATGTGGTCAATCGCGATTGGCATCGTCGCGGGTACATCGGGTGTTACTCGTACTGCGACGATCTACGCAACAGCTGCATGCGCCGCGATGACCGCGGATACGACGACTGGCGCTGGAGAGATCTCCGTAGGTGGGACGATCGACGTCATGGAAACAACGCCTACCGCCGCTGCGAACGACGTTTCGACTTCTGCATCGAAGTTTGTCGCGATAATCGGTGGCGCAACAGGTAGTCAGGATCTTCGCGCCTCACGCCTCACCCACCAGAGATGAAAGCGGATCACAACGATCTCGGGGGTATGGGGGGCGTAGCCCCCCATCGTAAACTGGCTAGAGTGCAAGAGTCGGGTCGCGAAG
>JANORL010000025.1:0-4516 GCA_031415295.1 Polyangiaceae bacterium
GCGGCCAACTATCCGCATCTCGATCGCCGTGGGGTTTGTCTATTGGCGCCAGGTATCGAGCAGGATGCAACGGAATGGATCTACGATGCAAACAACAACCCTATCTCGAATTTTCACCCCGAGGTGGTGGACCGCGTCGCGCCCACGGCGCGCACCGTGTTCGAGTATCATCCCTACGCAGACCCTAGCAGTACGGGCTATTTGCCAGCTCCTTTTAATGAGCTGACGTGTCCCGAGCGGTTTTCGATGTTGCCGTCAGGCGAATCGCAAGCGTCGCCGCTTCCCGAGGCGTCCTTGGATTTGTTTGTGTACAAGCGTCCGACGGAGACCAAGCCTGTCCCGCAGCCCATAACACAGCAACTTGCGAGTTGCCCGAGTGCCAGCGCCGGTCGCCTGGGGGCTGTAAGTTACTCGATGAACTTCAACGTGTATATCGACGAAAAAGGCGAGGCGGGTTCGGCGTACGTGAAAACGTCGACGCTTGGTGATCGCGATACCGAAGCGTGCATGGCCGCGGTGCTTCGGAAGACGTTATGGCCGGCGCCAGAAGCTGAGTCCGGTGCGGCCGTAACGCCTGCATTAAAACTGTTTGTGGCGGATGGTCCGTCGAATCTGCCAAATGTGAAGGACCTGATGACGGAGATCCTACGGAATTCGAAGCCCTCGGATTTCAGCAAACCGTATTATGCCACCATTTCGCTTGGCCCCCTCCTCGTAGGCGTCACTGTCGGCGTCACCATCTCCCTCTTGCCGCGCAACATGGCGCCGCGATGGCTGGACGAACTGAACCCGATTACGCGGCGACCTTATGTGAGCCCCGAGGAATTCGAAGCAGTGCGCCGCTTGGCTCCCGAGGAGATCCTGAAACGACAGGTCCAGGAGGCGATCAATAACTCGAAGCCGCAAGTGCCTCCCGCGCCAGCACCGCAACCGCAGCCGCAACCGCAACCGCAACCGCAACCGCAACCGCAGCCGAATTGTCCGCGGAACGAGCACTTTGTTCCTGAACATACCGACGATGCGAGGGGATGCACCGACAAGAAGGGCAACCTCCAATGTTACTCCAGGAGGCATTATCCGTGTGCGGGTGTGCACACGCATGGCATCTTCACCTATCAAGACATGCGCGGAAAAATCTGCAAGAAGATCGAGGTCCCGGACGCTGTCCGTTGTGAAGGTGAGTTTAAAAAAACGGGAACTTGTGGTAGCGTTTCGACGACCACATGCGGGACCGAGGGCACAGCCACCTCGGGCATTTATCTGAAGGCACAACGACTGGACACACCATGAATCTCAGCGTACGCAGGAAATTTCGCAAAGGCGACCACCGCTGGCGCGAGCACGTCGAGCATTACGGCCTGTCTCATCTCTCCGAAATTCGCTCGATCGACGGGTTTGTGGACTGGTACGCTCCTAACTACGAGCGTGACCAGCTCACGCCTGAAACCCTGGATGATGCCTTGGGCGAGTTGCCGATTCCTGACCCGAACAATGATTACTACGAGCTGAAGATCGACCTTCTCGCCGAACCCGAATACGTCGCGCGTTTGCCCTCTGGCTGGAAGCTCATGGGCCATGACCTAGCCGCCTGGACGGTAGTCTCGTCGCTGCACAACTGTGGCCGCTGGGAAGGCCTGCTCGAGCCGCTCACCCACAGGCTCAACGAGTTTGGGTTGCTTTCGCTTGCCGATGCCGAGCTGGCCCGCAAACTCCTCCCCCTGGAATGGGGAGAACAGGAGCGTCACGCACACGTGACCATCTGGGCTCTCTACACCCGGGAGTGCAACTGGCGGAACGCCGACCCTGCCCATGACGACCAACCTACGAGCCCCATGTTTCTCAGTGTCCGCAGGAAGTTGGTCAAAGGCTGGGAAGGCTGGCATGACCGCATCCGGGGTTCCGACGCCCCTCCTTCTCCCAAAGTTCACTTCTCCGAACTTCGCTCGATCGACTCGCTGCTGAACTGCTACACCTCGGACCACGGACCTGTCGAGTGCACGCCGGAAACCCTGGATCAGGCATTGGCCGAGTTGCCGATCCCCCGCCCGTACCCCTACAATGAATACGACTTGCTGGCGATCGACCTTCTCGCCAAACCCGAGTACGCAACGCGTTTGCCCGCTGGCTGGAAGCTCTTGGGTTATGACCTCTCCAACGAAACGCGCACGTCGTCGCTGCACGCCTATTTGCGCTGGGAAGGCCAGCTCGAGCCGCTCACTCAGCGGCTCAACGAATTCGGGTTGCTTTCGCTCGCCGATGCCGAGCTGGCCCGCAAGCTCCTGCCCTTGGAATGGGGACAACACGATCCTCATGCACATGTGACCATTTGGGCTCTCTACGAACGAGAATGAGGAAATCGGAAGTCGGCCCCGGAAGCGCTCCGAGTGATAGGTGAAACGCCTATGGGGATTCCCCAGCACCGGGTTCGTCTTTCGGAACCGTATCCGAGCCGATGAGACCGGGGGGAATGGGCGCTTCGGTCGGTACGTTGGGCCTTGACGGAGCAATTGCTCGTTGCGACCTGATCCAACGTAATCGTTCGGAGATTGTTTTTTCAAGCCCGCGATCGGTAGGCGCGTAATATTCGGTGCCCACGAGGTTGTCCGGGAGATACACCTCGCCCAGCGCCACGCCGCCATGTTCGTCGTGTGGAAACCGATATTCCATACCGTGACCATCGCTGCGCATGAGGCCTGTGACGGCATTACGCAAATGCAATGGAACCGGCAATGCGCCTTTTTTGTAGATGTCGGCTTGTGCTGAACGAAACGCGGTCGTGACCGCATTCGATTTCGGTGCGCAGGCCAAGTAAATGGCCGCTTGCGCCACATTGTAGATCCCTTCGGGCAAACCAATACGCTGAAACGCTGCATCGGCCGCGACGGCCACATCGAGCGCTCGCGGGTCCGCATTGCCAATGTCTTCGCTCGCGAAAATCATCATTCGGCGCAATAAAAACACCGGATCGTCGCCCGCTTCGACCATACGCATGAGCCAATACACGGCTGCATCGGGATCAGAGCCACGCATCGATTTGATGAATGCGCTGATGATGTTGTAATGCTCTTCGCCCGTCTTGTCGTAGCGGAGCGTCGCTTGCGCATTCGATTGCACGACGTCACTGCGGGTGATCTGCGTGCGCCCGTTACGTTTGGCCTCGAGCGCGGCAATTTCGAGGGTAGTGAGCGCTCGTCGGGCGTCGCCCGCTGCCGCAGTGGCGACCAACCCCAACGTCTCGTCGTCAATTTGAAATACGCTTTCGAGCCCTACGGATGCATCGAGCGCTCGTTTCAAAAGCCCTAGCAATGCTTCTTCCGGGAGCGCATTGAGCCGAATGACTCGACAACGCGACAACAGTGGCGCGTTGATTGAAAACGAAGGGTTTTCCGTGGTTGCGCCAATGAGGATGATCGTGCCGTCTTCGACGTCCGGTAAAAAAGCGTCTTGTTGAGCGCGATTGAACCGATGCAGTTCGTCCACGAACAAGATCGTCGTTTCGCCGTGGTATTCTTTCTTTTCCTTCGCTTGCAACAGGATCTGTCGTAATTCGGGGACACCCGATAACACGGCGCTAAATGGGACGAACCGGTGCTTCGAAGTCGCAGCGACGATGCGTGCAATCGACGTTTTTCCTGATCCGGGTGGACCCCACATGATCATCGAAGGAATTTCGTCGGCCAAGATCGCATTGGTGAGCAGTTTGCCTTCCCCCACGATATGCGGCTGACCGAGAACTTCGGCGACGGTGTGCGGACGCATTCGTTCGGCCAAAGGTATCGCGAGCTTGTTTTTCTTGTCGGCGGCTGCAAAAAGCGAAGGTCCGTTCGGACCACGACCTCGTCGAATGGTCATTCATCTATCCATGAGCGCACTGACGGCGCGTTTGATGCTCTCGGGATCGCTTCCAACAAACCTTACTCGTCCCACCGCATCGAGCACGAACGTCGTAGGAACTTGGGACACGCCGTACGTGCTTTGCAGTTCTTGACCTCGATCGTGCACAACGGGAAACGTCACCCCAAAACGATACGCTCCATCGAGCGCTTGTTCTGGTTGCTCGTCGACGCTGATGCCTAAAACCACGAGGCCGTCTCGTCGTCGATCACGGTAGAGTCGTTCGAGCGAAGGCATCGTGACTTGACACGAACCGCACCACGAAGCCCAAAAATCGAGCACCGTGGCTTTGGCCCCGCCGTACACTGGCACCATCACCGACTGATTGTCCAGTGAAACCGCATCGAAAGGCGGTCCCGGCTGACCAAGCAGCGGATGCGACATCGATGGAGGCATCGACGCTGCACAACCGACGAGCACGAACGCTGAAATCACAGCGGACGTGAGACGCAAACGAGCAGATGATCGAGATGACGAGCTCATGGACGGAGACTGTAGCAAGGTTTGTTGTTCGCGAGGTAGTGGTACGACACTCTGGGACGGTCGTCAAACCTTTGGTTTGGCGTGATGAACTTTTGTTCGCGACGAAGGTTTGTCTACGAGGGGCGTAGATCGTTACGCG
>JANORL010000026.1:0-10344 GCA_031415295.1 Polyangiaceae bacterium
CACATGTCGAGGAAGCGGTCGATGCCGAGAATGATCGCAATCGACGCAGCGGGCACCTGAATCGTCATGAGCACGCCTACGACCATTGGCAACGAACCGCCCGGCACGCCTGCTGTGCCGATGCCTGCAAGGATGCACATCAGCGCCACGACGATTTGCTGCGCGAGCGTAAGCTCTACGCCGAAGACCTGCGCGAGAAAAAGCACGGTCACACCTTCGTAAAGTGCCGTGCCATTTTGGTTCGCCGTCGCGCCCACCGTCAGGACAAACCGTGAGATCTTCGGCGGCAGCTTCAGTTCTTCTTCGGCAACGCGTAGCGAAACGGGCAGCGTCGCATTACTCGACGATGTACCGAACGCGGTCATCATTGCCTCGCGAATCTCGCTGTAAAACGCCCACGGTGATTTCCCGCCAAACCATTTTACCACGATGGCGTAGGTGCCGAACTGGTGCAGCACCATGCCGCCGACAACGACGAGGAAGTACGCGAGCAATGAGTGGAGCAGCTCCCAGCCGGTCGTCGCCATGAGCGAAAAGCTCAGGCATCCCACGCAAACCGGGGCGAGCAGCATGGCGAAATCGATGATTTTCAGGCACACGCGATAGACGGCTTCCAGCACGCTTTTGAGCGGCGCGGTCGTCTCGGCACTGAGCATCGTCATTGCCACGCCAATGAAGAGGCTAAACACCATCACGGCGATCAACCCACCGTTGGCCTTGTCCGGATTAAATGCGTTCACTGCCTCTTCAAGCGGATTTTGCGGAATCAGATCGAGTAACGTTTGCGAAAGTGGTTTGGCTGATTCCGCAGCCTTGATCTTGGCGCTCGCTTGCTCGGTGTAGCTTGCAATGAGTTTGTCGCGCACATCCGGCGGTAAGCGCTTTCCAGGCGCAAAGACATTCACGAGTGTTAGTCCCAACGCGACACTCACGCCCGACAGAAACACCGTCATCCCGATCGCTCGTAAGCTTACGGGCCCGAGCCGCCGCGGATCACCAAGCTCGACGACGCCAAGTATGATCGCCGAAACGATGAGCGGCACGACGACCATGAAAATGATTCGGAGGAAAATCGAGCCTATCGGTTTAATGACGTTTGCGACTGCCGCATCGAGCGTCGGTCCGCCAAACCCGACCTGCGCGATGACGCCTGCAATCGCACCGACGACGAGCCCGATGAGAATCCACAGCGAGCGTCGGGAACGATGCGCAGAATTTGTCATTGCGTGGAGCATCGTTGTGCCACACGCGAGGCACGTCGGGAATTGTTTTCTTCGACAGGGCTCGCTCGGCGTACGCCAGCCGTCACGACAGTGCTTTTCAGAATTCCCTTATTGCGTGCAGATCGATTCCCTTCGTAGCGGCGTCTTCGGGCACCGCTTGACATGTCGTCGACACATATCGACATCGAGCCGAGATGGCCAGGTCGGATTAAAATCGGAAAGTGGCGGTTCCAAGCACGGTGAGCGGCGCGCCGGCGGAAAGGTGTTTCGTTGGTAATTGCGATGGAACGTCGCCGGTTCGCCAATCGGACACGAAGGCGTACTCGGTGTCGGCGTACGAACGATTAAAAAGGTTGACTGCATCGATTCCGATTTCGACTGGATCGCGCCGCAAACTTGCGGTGGCATCGAGCGTGAATACCGGTTGCGCATAGAAGCCATGAGGCAATGGGCGCGGGGACGCGAATGTGGCGCCGTAGCCGATACGCCCAATGAGCGATTTGCTGCCAATCTTGATGATCGCCCGTTCGTATTTGACATCCACACGCACCAAGACGGGCGGCACATAAGGCAACGCTTGACCCTCGACATAGGCCGGAACGGCATTTGCAGCTGCAGGGGTGGGAGGGCCATCCAATGTGGCGCGTACGTAGGTTGCGCTGAACGACGTTTTCAAACCTTTAAATGGTTCTGCCTGAATCCAAGTGACAAACCCTCGCCGCACGGTCGACCCGACGCGTACGTATCGGCCGGGTATGGCACCGAATGCCCAGTCGTCGGACAGTCGTGTTTCGTAGATGATGAATGCGGCGGAAAGCCGTTTGACATCCGTTTTGAATCGCGCTCCGATTTCATAACTGTGAACTTTCGCAAAGGGGATGTCGTCGCGTTCTTCGAGTTGAAGCGCTTGAGGAGATCGATATCCTTGACCGTAGGCGGCAGAAAGCCGCAAATCTGGTCGTGGGTCCACTTCGAGCGTCACGCGTGGCCCCCACGCGACACCCGCCACCATGCGGCGAGTGCCATTGCTGGACGACGCATTGGGGGTGGATTCCTGGCCGTTTCCGAGACGATCCTGCACTTGAAAAAGCATGACGTCCGTGCGTAATCCGCCGTGCAAACGGGCTTTTTTGGTCACGGATACGACGCCGTCGAGAAAAAGACCGGAGCGGAACGTCCGAATGCTGGCATCGATGCGGCGATCCCAGGTTTGGTTGCTGGGTGTTTCAATGAGATTTTGCGCTTGATCGATGACGTGTACCTCGATATCTGCGCCGCGGGTGAATTGTGCATCGAGCCAGGACAGAAGGCGAAAGCGGCGCGTTCGTAATGTCAATCGCGCGCCAAATCCCATATCGTCATTGGATTGCTCGATGAGATCTCCAAGACCACCCACATCCGGTTGCGTGCGTGAACGCTCCGTATAACCCGTGGTATTGATGCGACTGCGATACGTCGCATAAGCTCCCCACAGACCAATCGACGTGTTCGTCTCGTCATTTCCCGCCCTTTGCAAAGAAAAACCACCTTGCACGCGAGCAACTGCCGCCACTTGCGCGCGCGCGGATGGATCGTCGTATGAATTCAGAAAATCGACTTCTCCCGAATTAATGTCCTCACGCCGTACGACGCCACCCACGCCGGCCCGTGCCCCATGACCCGAAATATGAAGAATCGCCGTCGTATCTCCGGGCATTTCGAGGCGATATTGCCCAATGAATGCGCCAGATGTGCTTCCCCGCGTGCCGTTTCCGAAACCCGACGTCGTCCGGACACTGGCCGCGCCAAACGTTTCCTCGGGATGGCCTACGGGTGCGAGTACGCCAAGGGCCGTGAGTGTATCGAAGGAGCCATAACTGTAGCTCGATCGAATCCCGCGATCTTCGACGCCGAGATCGAAATCGATACTTCCAGCAACCGCAAATTCTCCTTGATTGGGATCGTATGCGCCTTCGACCACACGCACGCGCCGGACTGTTTCCGGAATCAACGTATCGACGTCAGCATAACCTTGGCCGTGAATGTGTGATGGTTGATTGAGTGGGATCGTGCCCAAAACCGTGAATTGAATGTCTCGCCCATGATCCGCATCGAATCCGCGTAACGACATACGCGGCGCAATCGCGTCACCATAAGGACGCGTGACCAGCATTCCCGGTGCCGAACGTATGAGATCCGCCGTCGTAAAGCGGGGTGCGGCTTGAAGCAGATCCCGTTCCAGCCGAATATCCGATTCAGATCGATTTACCGGTCGAACTCGACCTTGCACGTGACTTTCAATAGGTTTGCCTTGCAAATGGATGGCATGAGGTAGACCAAGGGGCGTACCAAGATCGACTGGTGGTTCACGATGTACTGTCACTTTCGGCTTCGGAGGCGGATCCCGCATCGGTTGGCGCTTGAGTGCCCGGAGAACCGGTTCGAGCAAAGCATGGTCATGTTCCGTCGGCGGATGGGGGTTTACAGAGAAGTGAAACGGAATGTGAATGCGTGCCCGAATGGCAATTCCCGCCCGCGTAGCCGGAAGAAATCGCCACCGAGTCACCGCTTCGATGGCTGCGTTGTCGAATTCCGTGCCGCCAGTAACCTTGATGACTGCATCACTTACCGTACCGTCGTGTTCTATTGTCACCAGGAGTCCCACCTTCGTGTCGAGGGCTTGGGCCAATTTCTCCGGTGGATAAATCGGGTCGATATGCTCGACGACCGTTGGCAGCGTGACGTTTATGCTCGTCCCCGCTGCTTCTACGATCTCTGTTTGTCCTGGTGCAGAGCGAACAACCATGAAATAGGCGGCGACGCCGAACGCTGTGCACCAAAACCATTTTCGAGTTTTCACGGAGTCGGCCTGTTGCAACATTTTTCGTATCGTGCCTAATTTCACGCAACGCGTAAATACCTCTCTGAGCAAACGAAAGAAGCTCAATGTATACCCCTTACGCCATCACGATATTTTTACTTTACACCCTGGCGTTTTCGTGCTCCATCACCCTCTGTCATGTCCATCGCCACGACCAACCTCCCGAGCGCCACGATCCGTACCACCCCCGATGACTTCATCGTCGACGAAATTCCCGCCTATCCCGCTAGCGGCAAAGGTGAACACCTTTTCATTACGCTGCGCAAAACAGGGCGCACGACGATCGATGTCGTTCGCGAACTCGCTCGTGCTTTCGGCGCCGACCAACGAAGCGTCGGTTATGCCGGAATGAAAGATCGTCACGCCATCACGACCCAAACAATCTCGCTCCAAGTGCCCATCGCCGTCGATTTCGAACCCATCCTGGCCAAAGTTTCGCTCAATGGCGTCGAGATCCTGGAAGCGAAACGCCACGACAACAAGCTCAAACCCGGACACTTGGACGGCAACCGATTTCAGCTTCGGCTCCGCTGTTCGTCCGTGGATGATGCATTGTTCATCCGTGCCAAACTCGAAGAAACCGCCAAACAAGGAGCGCCAAACTTTTTTGGGCCGCAACGTTTTGGTCGTGACGGGACAAACCCCACGCGAGCGCTCGCCTGGCTCGCTGGAAAAGAACGAGGTCCCCGAGATCGGCACGAACAACGCCTACTTTTCTCGGCATTACAATCGATGCTCTTTAACCAAGTACTCGAACGACGTGTCACCGATGGCTCGTGGACGACGGTTTTACCGGGAGACCTGGCAAAAAAGCACGATTCAGGGGGACTATTTTTGGTGCCGAACGAAGGCCCAGACCTCGATGACGCCAGGGCACGAGCAGCTTCACTGGCTATTTCTGCAACAGGTCCGATGTTTGGTACGAAAATGCGCTGGCCCGAAGGTGCCGTGAAGGATCTCGAACATGATGTGCTCGTCGCCGTCGTGCCTGATCCGACACGGCTTGACGACTTTCGGGCATATGGTGAGGGAACTCGCCGAAGCCTCCGAATGGAACTGATCGAGTTCAAAGCCGCAGATCCCGACGCGTCGGGCATGCTCGCAGTTTCTTTTGTGCTACCGAAGGGGGGCTACGCCACGACCGTCCTTGCGACGGCATGTCACCTCGTCGATGCAACGTCTCGAGCCAGGCATGCTGCCGATGAAGACGTCGGGTCTGTCGGGTCTGAAAACTCCGATCAAGTCCTCTGATTCAGGCAATACAAGTTCAGGCAATACAGGAAAACGCGTGCCCAGCCGAACGGCATCCCGCGCACGTGTAGAGTCCAGAAGAACAACCCCGGGTGTAAAAAGCCCGAGATTGAAAGGCACAACCGGAAGATGAATCTCATCGAGTGGCTGCAGCGCATTATGGTTGGCTTTGGCGCGGCCTGGGTCATGTGGCTCATGATTGGGCTGTCGGTGATCAGCGTGGCGATCATCTTGGAGCGCGCCTGGTTTTTCTGGACCTTGCGAGATGATGTCGTCGTGCTTCACCGGGATCTGCGCAACGCATTGCGAGACTCGGTTGACGCCGCGATGAAACGCATGGAGTCGTCACCGTCAGCCGAAGCTGCGGTCGTGAAGGCGGGGCTCATGGAGGCTGACCGCGGGCCGAAAGCGGCGGAAGAAGCGATGTCTGGAGCGCTCGCTCTTCAACGCATGAAGCTCGAACGACGCCTCGCGTACCTCGGCACGTTGGGCAATAACGCGCCGTTTATTGGTCTGTTCGGAACGGTCATCGGCGTCGTCGGGGCTTTCGACGCGTTGGGCAAGGCGGCGGAAAAACCGTTGGCGCAAGCGGCATCAGCGGCAATGGCTCCGCAACAGGTCATGTCGAGCATCGCCGAAGCGCTCGTCGCAACGGCAGTTGGTCTCGCCGTCGCGATTCCTGCCGTGGCGTTCAACAACTTTTTTCAACGCACGATCAAGTCGACGCTCGCGAACACCGAAGCGTTGTCGCGCGTATTGCTTTCGCATCTGCACGGCGAAGAACATCGCGGTTCGTCGGGAGAAACGCCAGCGGTCGAGCCTGCACCGGCTGTGATTGTGAAGAAGGTCGAAGCGAAGCCTGTTGCGTCGAAAGCAACCAAGAACGCCGAGCCGAAGAAGGAAGAATCGGCTTCGGACGACGAGGAGGCTAACTGATGGGTATGGGGAGCCAAGGCGGCGATGATTCGATGGTCGAGGGGATCAACATCACGCCGCTTGTCGACATTACCCTCGTGCTGCTCATCGTGTTCATGGTGACGGCGAAGATCATCGTATCTCAAGCGATGCCGCTCGATTTGCCCAAGGCTGTATCGGGCAAAGAAGTGCAGATGGTGTTCAGCGTGGAGCTTCGTGCGAACGGCGAGTTGGTCGTCGATGGCAAGAAGCTGCCAAGTGCCGATGCGCTCTTGCCGCTCGCCAAGGAAGCCCAAGCGAAGACGCCTGATTTACGCGCGGTGATTCGTGCGGAATCATCCGTGCAACACGGTAGAGTGATGCAGTCGCTCGACGTGTTGAAGCGTGCGGGCGTGACGAAAATCGCGTTTGGTGTGACGCCTGTCGTCGATGGCGACGCTGCTCCCGCACCTGTACCAGCACCGGCGACACCGTAACCACAAGGAGCCACGCTGATGGCGATCGCGAACAACGGGGGAACGGCTGTGCAATTGGGTGCTTCACGCGCGCGTTCTGCCAACGACGATCGTGATCCGCTCGCGCCGATTTTTGCGCTTGGCAATCGCGCCGCAAGAACAGGCGCAGTCATCGGTCTGTTTATCGCGCTCTCGACCCACGGATATGCGTCGGGACGCGCGATGACCGCTCTTTTCGACATGCAGAAGGCCATCCGCGAGATGCGGGCCGGGCTGCATGATTTCTTTTGGACGGAATACGACGTCGACCTTCCGCAGGAGAAGGTCGAGGACAAGAAGGAAGAACCTCCGCCCGAACCCGAGCCGGAACCCGAGCCGGCGCCGAAGATGGACAACCCTGCGCCCAAGGAGGAGGATCCGTATGAGGACAAAACACCTCCTCCACCTCCGGCGGAAGCGGCGAAGGTGTTGACGGCGAAAGAGGACCCGGACGAACCTGTGGACATGACCGGCAACGGGTTTGTCACGGGCGATGGAACGGGTCCGGGTTTTGGCATGGTGAGTGCCGAAGGTACCGGGAAAAACCCGACGTACAACAAGGGGGCGTCGCTCGATGGCAAAGAAGGCGGAACAGGAACGGGAAAGGCTCCGCCGCCTCCGCCTGGGCCGGATTTGTCGAAGGCGCCCACGCTGCAGGGTAGTACGTCGTGGGACTGTCCGTTTCCTCCGGAAGCGGATGCGGAGCAGATTGATCAGGCGGTGGCATCGGTGGTGGTGACGGTCCGTCCTGATGGAAGTGTGCAGTCAGTGAAAGTGGTTGAGGATCCTGGGTATGGGTTTGGTCGTGCGGCCCGTATTTGTGCCCTTGCGCGACGGTTTACCCCGGGACTCGACAAAACGGGACAAGCAACGACAAGCGTGACGCCGCCCATCCGAGTGCGCTTCACGCGCTGAAAAGTCCCCTCGATCACCGAGGGTGTTCAACAGGCGTTGCGAGCGTTGTGCTGCTAGGAAGGGCGGCGGAAGCGTACATCGTACGCTGAGCAAGCCCGACCGACGCAGTGCAACGCGCAGCAGCCTGTTGAACACCCGTGGAGCAAACTTTCTTTTCCCTCGCAGCTCCGGTATCGTTCACGCTCGCGGCCAAACAGGCGCGCGTCGAGTAACGTACGTGGACGTCGCGGAACGCATCGAAAAACTCAGCAAAGTCCCTCTCTTCCAGGGTCTTACCAAACAAGCGCTCGATCTTATTTCGCGCGTGGCCAGCGAAGAGTCTCACGCGTTGGGAACGAAGATCTTTCAACACGGCGATCCTGGGGACAAACTCTACATCATCCTCGAGGGTAAAGTTCGCATCAGCCGCGACGTACCAGGGATGGGTGAAGAAGCGCTCGCGGTGCTTGGGCCGGGGTCGGTGTTTGGCGAGATGAGTCTTCTCGACGAAGCGCCGAGGTCTGCGGATGCCCGTGTGCACGAACGATGTCGGCTTCTGACGGTGCCGAAAGACGCGTTCGAGGATCTGCTTTTTTTGCACAAAGATCTCGCGTACGAGGTGCTCTGGAGCGTGATTCGCATGCTTACGCAGAGGCTTCGCGAGACGAATGACAAGCTCACATTTCTCACGGTGACTGGGAAGTTCTAGGCGGGCTTGGGACGGGGCGCGCCTCACCTCCTGGCCCCCTCTCCCCCGCGTAAAACGCGGCGTAGAGGGGTAAAAGAGCGTCCGCCTTCTGGCTCCCCCTCTCCGCGGAGCGAAGCGACGGGGAGAGGGGGCTGGGGGGGTGAGGCGTGAATGGTTCCACGAAGAACTTCCGTTCATGCGGGCGATTCGTGTAGTGTTTCGGGGATAGAGCGAGGAGACCGCATGGTAGGCATTCACAAACACGTTTCTTTGGTTGCAGCACTTTTGATCGCAGGCATAGCTGCCGCATGCGGTGGCGGCGCGACGACACCGCCAGACACGGCGAACGACAAGAAGGTCGAGACGACGACCACGGGTGGAGGCACGGACGCGGTCAAACCCGATGGCAAAGGCACGGACGCGGTCAAAACCGACGGCGCCAAACCCGATGCAACGGGCGAAGTGAAGAAGCCCGATGCGCCTCCGGCTGCCGCGGCGAAGAAGTCGACACCGCACCGCGAGAGCAAGATGCTCGAGGACGTGAAGAAGGCGGGTATCGATCTGAAGAAGATCCCCGAGTTCGACAAGATGCCGCTCTCTGCGAAGAAGAAGCTGATGCCGCTCTTCCAGAAGGCGATGGGGTACACGGACTGCCAAGGTTGTCACGTCAAGGACGACTTCAAAGCAGAGACGCGACACATCAAGATCACGCGCGGCATGTGGAAACATTTCGTCGTTGCGGTACGTGATGAAAAAGGCGGCGCCGTCTTCTGCGACAGCTGTCACGACGGTTCCGACAAGAACCTCGACCGCAGCGATCGCAAGGCCATGGAGAAATTCATGGAGGACGAGTACGAGCACAAGCTCACGCGCACGGACAAGAAAGACATGGAGTGCGCCACGTGTCACACGGACGCGATGGAAATGAAGATCATCGAGAAGGTCTGGGGCATCGCGGCGAAGTGATCAGCCCGCGCGGTTGATCGCTCGCTCGAACCTCGTCTCCCACCTTCGCAACAATTCCTCACCAATCGTAGTTTTTCCCTGCCGATCGTGGCCGCACAACGCTTTCGTACTACAAGACGGCGCATGTGCGGCGTATTCGGCATTTACGGCCATCCCGAGGCAGCAAACATCACGTACCTCGGACTGCATGCGTTGCAGCATCGCGGGCAAGAATCTGCAGGCATCGTCGCCAGCGATGGCGCACGTCTCACACCGCATCGAGCCATGGGGTTGGTCCAGGCCAGTTTTTCCCCGACCGATCTAGCAAACCTTCGTGGTGACGCCGCGGTGGGCCACGTGCGTTATTCGACCGCTGGTGGTTCACACATTCGCAACGCGCAGCCGTTTGCCGTCGATTATTCGCACGGTTCGATCGCCATCGCGCACAACGGCAACCTGACAAACCACGAAATCTTGAGGGAGCGCCTCGAAGATCACGGGTCGATTTTTCAAAGCGCGAGCGACACCGAAGTCATCGTGCATCTCATCGCTGCGAGTGCCGCGGTGGACATGGAGAGCCGCGTTGCCGATGCGCTTGGGCAAGTCGAAGGTGCGTACTCGCTTCTGTTTTTGGGTACGCGCGAAATGATCGCGGTGCGTGATCCGATGGGTTTCCGTCCGCTTTGTGTGGGGCGATTGGATCATGCAGGTGGAAGCGCCACGGTTGTGGCGAGCGAACCGACGTCGTTCGATCTCATTGGCGCAACGTACGTGCGAGACGTCGCGCCTGGTGAAATGTTGGTGGTTGGTCCGAATGGAACACGATCCGTTTTTCCTTTCGAACGCAAGCCGCGCAAGTTATGCATCTTCGAGCACGTCTACTTCGCACGTCCGGACTCGGTGATTGACGGGGCTAACGTGTACGACGTTCGCAAAGCGCTTGGACGGAGGCTCGCGGACGAGCAGCCGATTCCGAACGCCGACGACAAGAGTGACATCGTGGTCATTCCCGTTCCGGATTCGGGTTTGCCCGCGGCGGTCGGGTTTGCCCAACATGCGGGCTTTACGTTCGAC
>JANORL010000027.1:0-3653 GCA_031415295.1 Polyangiaceae bacterium
CTGAATTGCGTTCCGAACGCCGACGCACCTCGTCGTGGAACTCAGCGCTACGTTTGAATGCACGGAGAAGAAGATCGGCTGCATAGCTTTGGTCATGCACCGGCTCATTCATGCCGATCACGTCCAACAATGGTGCTGCTCCGATAGTGCCCCAACGCCGAAGCACATCGGTCATGCGATCAAGCAATTCCTCGCTCTCAGTGGTAGGAGACCTGTCTTCATCATTCTCATCAATGACGTCCAAGAGGTGGGGCAGGAGGGGGGCATAAACAACTGAAGCATGTTCAAGCACGCAAATAAGGATTCGAGCACGTTCTCGAATTGTACCCCGGAGATCCGACTGCCAAGCAGAAATGATTTCTTCATCAAGCCCGCCTTGTCCGAGCATCGGAAGGATCTGCACGGCGAGTTGTACGTCAGCCGCATCGGCAGACGGATTCGCGAGGTGAGGCTTCAGATCCTCGATAACTTCGATTGCACCGCGACGGGCAAGAGTTCGATAAAGTGCGGAGCGCAAGTCTCCTAAAGAGGATTTCGCGCGCGTTTGGAGCCATGCATTCGAAAAAATAACATCAGATTTAGGCGCATCTAATTCGTCAATCTTTACAATTAACTTTTCAAGAACCGAGGGCACGTCATAGTCTCGCCATGCGTCCGCTTCAGACCCACATGCTGCATCCACGCATTCAGCGGCAATAAGCCGAAATTCGTGTGAACTAAGTGCTTTGTAACGATTCTTTCGACGCCCGAGGGCTACATCCCAACGTCTAAAAGGCTCTCCCAAAAGCCAATCAGTGAGCGCCCGGTAATGGGCCAATTGCCACAATTTCCTGGAACATTTCAATAGGCAGGCTCCCAATGTGCCTCGATCAAGGGTAAAATGAGCATTTATAGCCGCCATCGACACACCCACGTCAGGGTCGTCAAAAACGCGCAGGAGTTGGTCCGTCCATGTAGCCGTCCCCAGTTCAGATATCCACCGGCACGCCAGAATCCGAAGCGTGGCAACTTGATGATCAAGCAATTTATCAACGATTGCGCGATCTGCGTTCGTCAAGTGACGTCGCACGGTGTCCGCGACTTGCTGTGCAAATCCGCGTTGCGTGACGCCGATATCGTTATCGCCCCAGGTCCCCACGGAAAAATACGAACGCTGTTGCTCAGGCAACAGGTAATAAGCCTCGAGCATGCGGAGCCCAAATCGGACGACCTCAGACGATGGCATTCGGCTCGTAAATTCGTTGAAAGCTTGGAGACGAACGTTCTCCGCTGGATGGTCCGCCAATTGTTCGAGTGGGAGCACTTCGTCCGGGTGCAGCTCAAGACGCCGGCGAACGAGGGCCATTGCTGCGTCAAGAGAATGAGATCGCCCCCCAGATTGAATTGAACCGGTGTCCATATCGAACATCATCTCGACGATGGTCTGCATTGGGAGCGTTTCGGGATCTGCCGACTCGAATAGGAGCTTCGTGAGCGTGTAATAGCGTTCTCGATTAGCATAAGCGTTAAATTCGTCATTTGTAAGAGACGCTCGACTTTGCTCGAGCGCATTGAGGATATAGGGATGAGCCAAGACGCCAAAGCCAGCGATGCATTCGCGAACCCTATTGGAACTCAACCATTTCGATCCAAGGAGCAGTGGAAGCTCCTCGAGGGTGAAGAGCTCGAACATGGCATCGGGCATGCGGTGGGGTTCATCCGCAACGACGAGTGCCCGAAAGGTTTCGGCGTCATGTGGATCCGAAAGTGATGCAACCACACGTGCGAGGTCTGATTGGCGCGTTCGGAGAAATCGTTCGCGCAAGAGAGGTAGCGCTTCGCGCACGTTATAGTTACGTACAAGCTCGATCAGATCATCAGGGAATTGCGCACTTTCAGGAACATCCTTCATTGCGGTAAGTAATTCTTTGCGCCACCCTGGTGCATCAATCCGAGCGCGGTAGGCGAGCGGAAAAGCTGCTACGTCATCGTCGAGGGGCGCGAATGTTTCGCGGATCGCCGTGGAAACGGAGGGTCGTGCGAGCTGCATGCCAATCAGCGTCGAGAGTTCCGGATCGGCACCTCTCGCGGTGTCGACCAGTAGGTCCACGAGTGCAATGCCATCCCGTTCAGCACACCAAGATAGTGCCAGAAAGCGTTCACGGCCGGCCCCTCTGCGCGCGAGTTCTCGCCATTGGGCCTCGTGCTCGGGAAGAATGGGCATGCCGAAATTGTCCTGGCGAATCCGAAGTTCGAATGGTAGTTCGGTGCCAGTCGGTGCGGCGTATGCGAGAATCTCGCGTACGCCGATACACGACATCAGTACCCGCTTTTGAAGCAGAATGCCGAGGAGGGCGCTGCGTTCTGGGGAACCAGGCGTCCATGTCTTCCAGCAACGCTCTACGATGCCATTCAGCCTGCCGCCTTGAGCAAGTGCCTCGACGGCAAGAGTGACAATCCGGGCTGCCGATTCCAACCGTCGGACCATTCGAACGACTTCGTCGCTCCATGGGGATTGCTCGGAATCATAGATCTCCGATACATGACGAATGTTCCAGCCAACACGTGCAGCAATACCACTGAACAACGGCCACGGACCAACTCTATCCTCCGGGTCGAGCCAATAGCGTAGCGTGCCGGCAAGACGCTTGGAATCGGCGGAATTCGCTGCCACAAAACACGCATCAAGCAGCCATCCTTCGCACTCTCCGAGAGCCGAAGTGATAATCAAAAGCGCTTCCTCGCAAGGAGCGTCTGCCGATTGCGCAGGGGGCGCTGTCAATGATCGCTTTGAAGTCGGATTGCCATTACGAAACCAAGCGAGAATGGCAGATTCGAGATAATGTGGCCATTCGGTGATTCTACGCCGCATCACCTGCCAGGGTAGCTCGTGGCCAGCACGGATGCAGGCAAAGTACAGTGCGGCTTCGGCGTTCTTAAGAACGCTGACTTCGCGTTGCTTCGCCGCCGTTTCCACGTCGTCGCCGCTACGCTGCTCGTACGGAAGCCGACGACTTATGGTCCACTGCGACTGCAATTCCTCGTCCAACGCGTGGATTTGAACGGGCAGGCTCTGCGCCAGATCCAGGGTGATGTCCCATGGAGGCGCGATGCCGCAAGCGGCATGTCGCTCTAAGATAGCTGCGCGCTGGGCCATCGTTCCTCGGCGTAGGAGCGACTCGAACAACGGGAGGTGATTTCCAGGGCAGAACGGCAATAGCAACGTCGGGTCTGCTTCGAGCATGGCGCGCTGTTCTGGAGTGCGGGCGACGCTTAAAATGATTGCATCGAGATGCTTCGGTACATGTGCAGCAATCTTGGAAACGAATTGGTCGCGCACTGTATTCGGACCAGGCTCGGTATGTACAATTGCGGCGTCTGGTAAAAACAGTTGCGCTCGAGCGAAGAAGCCAAGGGCCAATCGAGCATCCTCAGCGTGGTCCCAGTGTGCGAGAGCAGCAATTTTTTGTGCAGCAGCTAGAGCGCTCGAGCCATGAGCCTCGTATTCCCAGTGCTTCATTGCCGCGGGGCCGACTAGGCCTAGATCAAGCGCTACATCCTGATCGAGCCCAAATTTCCTGCTTTTTCTCGAAGGCGCGATGCGCGTTTCAGGTGAAGCACGGTGAGACATTGTCATATTTGATGACAATAGCAAAAAGATTTCGGGAAGCGTG
>JANORL010000028.1:0-2398 GCA_031415295.1 Polyangiaceae bacterium
CCCTCGCAACGCTTGTCGTTCTCGTGTTCGCAACGGGATGCTCGCGTGACCCGCACGCGACAAACCTCGACGCCCTTCAACAAGCACGCTCGAGCGCATTGGCTTCCGAACCTTGGCCATCGGCGACGGTTTTTCCGAGCAGCACGGCATCGACGACGACTGCGCCTTTGCCTTTGCCCGTTGAAAACGACGTTTTTCGACAACTACGAACGGCGCCCATATCGGCATTGACGATCGTGAGCTGGAGTCGACCGGGCGTTTTCATAGCGACGCTCGATCGTTCACCTTCCGAAGGTTCCGCACAAGTCACGATGAAGCTCGCGGTCGATCAACATCCGATTGCACATCGAGGACCCCTGGCGTTTGCACGGCTCGCGCATGCTCTTGGAATGCACGTCGTACCGCCCACGGTCGTGCGACGGATCAGCACGGGCGAGCTGGGTGCGCTGTTCGTAAATGACGCAAATGACCGCGACGTGCGTGGTTATATGTCCGCGCACGCGGCCATTCAGAATGACGGCACGATCGACGCGCTGCTGATGGCTCCTTCGCGTGGTGATGCGTCGACCGCGTGGAAGGTGACACCTCGTCACGACATCGTTCTCGACGAAGCCGTTGAAGCGCACGTTTGGGCGCGCGCTGTTGCATCGATCGAACCTACACCCGACGAAAACAAATCCCTGCTGCGCGACTATGTCGAAGCGCTCGTCCTCGACTATTTGTCGGGCAACATCAGACGTCGCAATCTGGTGCTCGATGACGCCGGATCCGAACTACTGGCGATCGACAATGACGGTGCGTTTTCGCCGTCGAAAAACTTTGCGAACGCCGAAGCGTTATTGCTCCAACGTCTCAAACCCGTCGTTCGTTTTCCACGTTCGCTGCTCCATGCCCTCACGAAACTCGACCGTGTTCACGCGCGCGAGGTTTTTTTGCCCGGCACGTTCGATACGTGGCTGCTTTCACCTCGCACACTCATGCTTCTCGACGAACGGCGATCGACGTTGATGACTCTTCTCACATCACGCATCGAGCAATACGGCGAGACGCCCGTACTGAGCTTGTAGTGGCCAGGTGATGCGCCGATACTCGTAAACGATTCCGAGAGGGTTCCCATGTCCGAGAACAGCGACAACGCCGTTACACTTCAGGAAATTGTGGGCGTGATGGTTCACGATCTCAACAATCCCATAGCTGCGCTCGGGACAAACCTTCGCTTTCTGGAAAACATACTTGGTCCAACCCAGTCGAAGGAGGTCAGCGAGACGTTGTCGGACGCCCGCATGCTGTGCGACATGCTTCGGCGTCTCGTCAGCAACCTCGGCATGCTCGGGCAAGCCCATTCGCAGACGGCCCGACGATTGACACTGGATACGATGGCGATGGCGATGAACGCGGTCGAGCGACTCCGGCCGCAGGCAGAAGCGTCCGAAGTGAGACTCGTGCTGGATGGAACGATTTGTACCGGCGAGGTGTTTGTCGAAAGTGACCCTACGCTTTGTGAGCGAGCGCTCGACAATCTTGTAGCGTTTGCGATCGAGCGTGCGGTGAGTCGATCATCGATCGTCGTTTCGATCGTGAAGACAGGCCGAATCGGCGTGTGTGTCCGGTATACGGCGCGTCCTGAGACAACGGAAATTTCGGCGCATCCGTCGCGTAGTCGACAAGTGCAGTCGGCGTTTGGCCGAGGACTCTCGTTGCACTGCGCGTCCATTGCTGCTGCAGCAATGGGTGGTCGCGTTGATGTGCAGCGCGACGAGCACGACCAGATGACACTCGAGCTGACGCTGCACACCGACGACAAACAAATCGCGTAAGCCGCTACGAAATTTGCGTCCGATGTACTAGTCTTGCCGACGATGGATGTAGCGACGATTCGTGCGTGGCTCGAAAAGCTCGAGTATGACGTGAAGTCCGAAGGCGAGATGCTGCGTGTCTTGCCGCGACGAGCGGGAAGTGCGTCGTTGCCTCCGTACTACATCCAATGCAATGAACATTGGGTCGTGTTGTCATTGCTTCCCGTGTTGCCTCAAGGAGTGAATCCGTCGGCGGAACTGCCGCGTCGGTTGTTGCTTTTGAACCGCGACATGCGCATCGCCAAGTTCGCCAAAGGGGAACAAGGCGAAGTGGTTCTTTGTGCGGAATTGCCCACGGAATCGCTTGATTTCTCCGAGTTTGCCGACGTGACCGAACGACTCGTGAAGTACTACAACCATTACCGCGACTATCTTTGTTCGCCGTAGCAGAGGGTGACAGTCAGGTTTGTTGCCCGGTTGAGCGCTCCGCGCTCAACCTTAGTCAGGAAAACTGTCGACAAGCGCTTCGCGCTTTCGCCAGTTTCCCTCTACCCAGTTTACGATGGGGGGCAAAGCCCCCCATACCCCCCCAAATTTGCCTC
>JANORL010000029.1:0-6191 GCA_031415295.1 Polyangiaceae bacterium
GCATTTCGTAAGGGATTCTCGTTCGCGTGGGGTAACCGAGGACCATTGTCGACCGCGCGGGGAATCAGCGCATTCGGATCGTCACACGACAACAAATTGTACGGAATGGGGAAAACATGCACGCTCTCGGTCCGAGCCGTCGAGTCGTAAATGAATACGATGTCCGCATAAGGCAAAAGCTCGTCGAACGCTTCGGGATCTGTATCGTCGACAATGGTTCCCGAGGCATGATGAATCGCCCAATACCGCGCGTGCGGATTGACTTGGGGCATACGCGTACATACCCACGCGCGATGGACGTGCG
Source organism: Polyangiaceae bacterium (assembly GCA_031415295.1). Classification (GTDB taxonomy): domain Bacteria; phylum Myxococcota_A; class Polyangia; order Polyangiales; family Polyangiaceae; genus Polyangium. The sequence continues at coordinate 305 of JANORL010000029.1, forward strand.
ACGGCAAATCGCTCCACGTGCGCGTCGCGCAACCCGTGATTGTTGGTCCCAATATCGTACAAATCAATAACGTGGCAATGACGGGACGCAAGCAACGCAGGAGGGAACGCCAAACGCCGAGTATTCGAGAACGAGCGTGCAGCTCGAATTGCGCCGGGCGCCAGGCGATGGACGCCGGCGACCGGTACCAAACGCGCATCCTTGACAATACCGTGATTGCCCCGATCAATGCCCAGGACTTCATGGGTGTAAATCTCACCATCGTTCGCTCCTCGTGGCCAAATTTGTTGTCGTCTTTCGTTCTCACTGCGTGGTTTCCCGTTGCCATCATGCCCAAGCACCCTCCTTCTGCAACACAAACAACGCTTCATTCGTCGTCAAGTCTTCGCCGTACTCGAATTTGTACGACCGTACAAGCGCGTTACTTTTGCGCATCTCAATACGCGCGAGCCGCATGCGACGACCAACTTCTTCGCCCTCGTAAAACAGCTTTCCCTGGCGATCATCGGTATCGTATTCAAAATCGACGACTGCATTGCCCAACGTTTCGACCCCGTTCGTTTCAATGAATCCGGCGTATATAATCGTATCAATGACGTTCTCGCGTGTTGTCGCGGTTCTCGCCACCATTCAGCGTCGCGTACCTGTAGCGAATCGTATTGCCCCGCCGATCGATATCGAGTTCCTTGTTCCATTCGCGAGTGACGGCGCCTCGCCAAACCACGCGCGCATTGATACTCTTGCCATAGTTGACGATATTGCCATTCGCCAAAAACGCAACAAAGTACGTTGGAACGAATCCGTTGGGGCCGGGCGCGCCATAACCGTGGATCTTTGTAAACGAGTCGGGCATCATGCGATATTCGGCAAACGTGCCAACGGCGTCTTTGCCGGTGCCCGTTTCGACGAGGCGGGACCCGTCAATGCAGAAGCGGTCCGCAGAATCCAGCTGAACACTGCGGAATTGATTGTCTTGCGAAAGATTGGAACCGCAACGATGAATCGACGACAGCCCGGAAATAGCAAAACCTTTTCCAAGTACACCGCTACCCGCATGGCTATCGTAAACGATTCCCAATGAAGGTGTTCGCCTTGATGGTGGAAGGGTCAACGAAATCGAATACTGCGACGAACCTGTCGGCGATATCGAAAACGCGCCATCGATAACGCCCACGGTTTGCGCTTTGGCCGTTTCGAGCGGCGCCATTTCGGGATACGCGTCGCCGTATGCAGGACAAACCAATGTCGGTGTCGGCAAGTCACCGTCGTCAACTTGTGCACCACCTGTAGGCGCCGGCAGCGGACCCTCATCGGTTCCACATGCGAGCGGCAACGCCAAAGAACCGAGAAGCAAGCACAACGTTGAACGGGCGACCATGAGGAGAACCTCCGCGGCCGACGTTTCTCGAAGAGCACATGTTCGTCCAGTAAAAATGTCTCATGATAGGACGAACTATGTCCCATCTGCCAAGTGCTCACGATCATTATCGTTTTGCACAGCAACCTAGCCAAACGTTTTTCCTTGACTCTGCCGACAAGCGAAGGACGGCAACAGAGACAAACCCATCTATGAGCATGACCCAGCACGCGCTCGCACACGTGTATGGCGGGCGCGCTGGGATGTTTTGCATTTGGCGTAGGTTCGACCGACATGCCAATGCTTGGCTCACGCGCGACATTCGTGTTGCCGTGCCACAGTCGGCGCGTTTCAACTTGCACGGGATGTTGCGTCCTGGCGTGACTGCGAAAGACGTGATGTTGCATCTGCTTTCGCAGCCGTTTTGGAGGGTGAGCGTTTCGCTGGGTGTCACTCAGGCCCCCTCTAACGTCTTAAGAGGGCTCCTCGCCAAGGGCAATGGGCCTTGACCCGTGCATTGATTCGTCCGCTTCGCGGTCGAACCAAAAAAGCTGGAGATGTTTCTCAAGTGCCGCTTGGCGTCGCTGCAGCTTGCACCACTTGTTGCGTTGCCGCGCGATGAGCCTTTTCAGCATTCTTTCGGACGCTCGTGACGGCATTGTCCGACGCGTGGCTGAGTTCGGGTGTCACGAGGCTCGCGGGCGCAGGTAAACTGGGATCGACGAGGAGTTCCAATTTCACGATCGTGTGTTCGGCGTCGACCGCTCGTAATCGCCACACAGCGCGGAAATCATCAACATTGCCGCGAAGCATACGCGCCGTGATCTTTTCTTCGTTCCCCTCGATGACCGGCGTGCCCATCAATGCGACAACCCACACCGTCGCGGCCCCGTGCAAAATGGGGACCTCCAAATAAACTTCGCTAATGCCCTTGTTGCGCGAAAGTAGCTTGCTCTTTTTGAATGCTTTGATCGTTTTTTCGTAATTGCGATAATCCGTTACGATGCGACGAACCACGTCGATCGGCGCATTCACGTAAATGGCAGCGCCCCCCGTATCAATGGAGTTTTTTGGGGCGGTCGTTGCTTTTGTGTATCTTTCTGCTCGTCCCCGACGCTCGAGACGCGTGGCTTCATCGTCACCTGCATGCGATGCCACCGGTATCGCGAAAAGAATGGTGAACATGGTAACTAGGGCGAGCACCAGGTGATGAAGGCGAAAAAGCATGGCAATCTCCAAAGTGCGAACAACGATGGAATTTGTTCATGCAGATTCCATGCCGCCCAAATGCGCGATGGAGCGTTTAGAAAAACGCGGGTTTTGATGCTGGTTTGTCGTCACCCCCGTTGACGCGAATGTTCAACCGTGACGCGCCGTTCACTCCCGCCCAGTCGGCGGTGCCGGGGATGCCGGGGTAGGCGGTGCAGGCGTCGATGGCGGCGGAGGCGCTGCATTGGACGGAATCGGGAGTTCATCGAGCGGAGCCATCTTACACGTTCCATCGAAAAGAACACCACGGTCGATAAAAATGGCTGGCGCGTGTAATGCACCTGTGACGCGGGCTGGTGCATACAGTTCGATTGCGTTTCGCGCCCGGATATTTGCGGAAACTTCGCCTCCTGTGACAATACAAGCGCCGACGAGAATCTCTCCTGAAACGGAAGCGCCGTCACCAATCACGAGAACATCATCGCCGCGGATATCACCTTTGAACTCGCCATCGAGGCGAACGCGGCCTTCGAAAAACAGTTTGCCTTCGAAACGAGTTCCGCGACCAAGGAGCGCGTTGATTTCGGTGGGTCGCAACGCTGCGCGGTTTGCCGAGGTTTCGGGGCGCTGAAGTTGTTCGTCTTGAGCCGAGTTGGGGTCCATGGGACGCAGGGTTTACTCTAGTCGGGTCGCGAGGCCAACTGTGAAGTAGATTCTGTGAACGCGGACGATTCTACTGCGGGGTTGGTGCTCCAACACGCCCCTTGCTACCTGTCCGCGCGCATCCAGCACGCACGATAATCCTCCACATATTGTTGAAACGTTGTGGCTGGGCGGCCAAGCAGGCGCTGCACTTCGTTCGTGACTGTCGCGGCGCGCCCCATTCGCGTCACTGTATAAAGCGCGGTCATGACGAGCACGTAACTCCAGGGCGTATCACGCTTGCGCCACTGCCGAATGAAGCTCCACGGCGATGGATTCACATATCGAATTTCCCGTCCCAATACTGCGCTAAATATCTGTGCAGCCTCGAAATAGTCGAGCGCCACGTCGCCCGTGAGCGAATAAGCTTTCTTTTCATGGCCCGATTCCGCGAGGGCGAGTGCTCCGATGGCTCCGATATCACGGACATCAATGAAGCTCGTTTTCCCATGACCTGCAGGAATGAAGAGTTCATCGTGCTCCGCAATGTCCGTGCGGTGCGTCGTGTCCAGGTTTTGCATAAAGAACCCGGCTCGCAGAAACGTATAGGAAATCCCACGGGATAAGAGATGATCCTCCACGGCTCGATGGGGCACGAAACGATTGTGTTCCACGCCAAGCAACGACAAAAAAACAATGTGCTCGACGCCGGTCGTAATGGCGAAATCCACAAATGGATTGATGACGCCTTTCGTGTTCGATATCGCGGGAGGTCTCATGAGAAAAACCTTGCGTACGCCCTTCAGAGCATTTGCATATGTATCAGGTCGCGCGAAATCGAAGTAGACGGGGAGGACGAATTCGTTTTTCGGGTACGTATGGGGATTGCGTACCGCTGCACGTGTAACAATCCCTCTGTTGCTCAATGCGGTCGTTATGGCCGCCCCGACGTTGCCTGTGGCGCCAAGGATCAAGATGTCGGATATGCTCATAGACCAAACGCCTTTGAAAATGTATTTACTTCGTCAACCGCACGTGTGCCGTCGCGTCTTTCTCACAACCAATCACGAAAAAGATACGCGATCCATGAACTCGCTATCGAGGCGAACGCGGCCCAATCGTCATCCAGCAACTCCGCGGAGAGCTGCACTCGCACGCTGGGCGCGTTCGAGGCGCCGATTGACCTCGTCCCAGGTTACATTGGCGAAAAACGCATCGAGGTACTTGGCGACGGCTGCGCCAAAGTCCATTTGATAGCTATGCTCGTACATGTCCAACACAAGCAGCGGAATGCTGGTCGCGAGCGATTGGGTATGGTTGCCCGAGGAAACCGTTCGCAAAGCGCCCGTTTCGAGCTCGAACGCCAGAATTGCCCAGCCGCTTCCGCCGCCAAGGCCCATTGCCGTTGCGCGCATGTGTTGCTCCCAGCGAGCCGTCGTTTCGTAAGCTTCGGCGATAACGCTCTCAATGGCGCCCGAGCGACGCCCATTGCCGCCGAGATTAGCGAAATACGCTTCGTGCAACGTCTTCGAATTCCGAAACGTCAGTTCCCGATCGCGTAATGCTGCAACAACGAATGGTGGCGTTTCGGCAGTGATCTGCGATAATTCTTTTTCGGCACGATTGAGGTTCTTGACGGCACCGCCGTAGTTGTTCTCGTGGTGCGACGAAATCATTCGCTCGGAGAGGCCATTGAGAGAGCCTGCCGCGAAAGGCAATGGGACGACGGTGTGATTGCCAGCGAGTGCAGTGGGAATGGTCATGGTTCGATTTCCGGAAATTGGTGCAGCGTGAGCGATAGGCGGCGTGACGTGTGTTGTCGCGGCGCAACCTGTGACGAGCGCGGCGCTACCAAGCGCGAGTGTCGTCAGCGCTTCTCGGCGCGTGAATGCAGAATTTTGTTCGTTGGCCATTAAAGTGATCTCTTCAATCTCGTTTCTTGGCAAAATAGGTGAGCAGTTCTTCGAAAAGCTCTGCGCCTCGGGCCAGCCGTTTCATGTCGAAGCGATGCAGGAGCGCGAGTCCAGCAATTTGTGCAGCCAGGCCAGGTGTCTCGGGGCGCGAGAACTTCGCATCCTTCACATCGATATCGTGACCGTGTTCTTGAGGGGCACGGCGCCAATACGCGCAAGACGACGGCCGACTTTGACCCGCAAGTAGTTCGGCTTTGGCGGGATCTGGTGGATGAGCATCAGCCATCGTCCAGGCTGGCCGCGCGACGTGGGGTTCACCATGCGAAAGATACAACTGAATCATTTTCGTTGTCAAGAAAGATACAACCGTTGTGTCGTGCTCCGATCGACTGTTATACGTCGAGGTGTCCATGTCGAACATGGCAGGGGACGGCGGCGCTTGGGTGTTGATTCCGTAAGGTTTCAGCCGACGTTGCTGAGAAAGCGTGGGCGAACGTGATGCCTCGCCGGCCCCCGGGGGAATGGACGTCAGGCACATTTTGCCCCTTGTACCTAAAGGAAATGCGAACGGTGTTCACAAAAAAATACACGACGATTGGCGCGAGGGTGGATCCATGGAAGTGAAACCTTCGTTGGAAGACCTACTTCCTGTCATCTATCAATATTACCATCCGGGATCGGCGGGTCCGGACGGGTATGGGGAATTGAACGAGTTCAACGAAACCCCGGAGCACCTCCGCCTGGAGGCTGCCCGCAAGCGCGCGGG
>JANORL010000030.1:0-27691 GCA_031415295.1 Polyangiaceae bacterium
AAAAGGGCGCTCGATGGCCGAGCAAACAGGTCGAATTGAAAAATGGTCTCCGCTAACGGAAGGAAATCACGAAACGCTTCCGGATCGCGATCCGATACAAACACGCTCCGATTGGCGTCGGTAGCAAAAAAATTCGTATCCGGTGGTAATGACTTCGGTAAAACGCATATCGTGGTTTTATGCGCTTTGGGATTGCTTGCCTGCACCGATTCGGGTGTCTCGGCCGACACGCAACCGGTTGACGACACAACCACCAGAGGCACAACGCACAAGAAATGCACAGAAAATACAACGAGCAGCACGCTGCGCAAAAAACGCAGGAACAAGGGGATCCGATGCTTCATGTCGCAGATGGAAACACCAGCGGCGCAAGGGGGCAAGTTTTTTGCGTTCGGACTTGGCGCGCCTAGTAAAGACCAGCCCAATCCCCCGGCAAGGCTTTCCCGTTGGCGCGCTGCTTGCTTCTGCGCCGACCATGCGTCTACGTGCTTCCCTTTGGGCACCACTCGTTCTCGCGGCATTTGTGGCATCTTGCTCGTGTTCACCGTCGGGCAAATCGAGCCGTCTCGTGGCCAGTAGCCCGATCGTGCCTGCGGTTCGAGGTCCGCAGGTCGACGTTTTGCTCCGCACGGCGTGGGAAAAACAAGGTATTACGCCGTCCGCGCCTGTCGACGATACTACGTTTCTTCGCCGTGTTTCGATCGATCTCTGGGGTATATTGCCTACGACCGCGGAAATCGAATCGTTTGCCAAAAATGCAGACACCGACAAGCGCGTGCGACTTATTGACCGCATGCTCGATGACCCGCGTTTTGCGGAGCGTTTTGCCGTCGTATGGACCGATCTGTTGCTCGGTGAAGCCGCACCAAAAGATGGAGTCGATCGCGCTTCTTTTCGTTCCTGGCTCAAACAACGAATGGTCGAGCGCACGCCTTGGAACGCCATTGTTCGCGAAATCATCGCCGGAGGCGGCACGAATAGCCCTGGTGGAAGCCTCAAAGAACGCGCCATTGCCGCGCATGCACCCGTCGCCGAGCCTTACGATGCAGAGGTCCACGGTCATGTGAACTATTTGCTCCAGTTCAAAAACGGCGTGGAAAACTTGACTGGGAAAACCTCACGATCGTTTCTAGGAATTCAGATTCAATGCGCCCAATGCCACGACCATAAAACGGAAGCATGGAAAATGGAACAATTCCAGGGCCTTGCCGCAGCCTTTGTGCAAACTCGGGGCGTGCCCGTCGAATCTCGCCAAAAAGGTGAAATGCGCGTCATCGAAGTCAAAGACACGCCCCGCGCCAAACTTGGTCGCAAAGCCCCCGATACCGTGCGCGCCATTGCCAACATTCCGCCTCGCGCGCTCGATGGTACATCACTTGCCGGTGAACATCGCCGAAAAGCACTTGCAGATTGGATGACCGCGAAAAACAATCCCACGTTTGCCCGAGCGTTCGTCAATCGGATATGGGCCCAGCTTTTGGGAACGGGATTCGTCGAACCCGTGGACGACATTCGACCAGGCAACAAACCCGTCCTGCCGGAACTCTTTGACACTTTGTCCGATGGATTCGTGGCGGCAAACTACGACATTCGCGGCCTGGTTCGTTCGGTTTGTCTTGCCGATGTTTACCAACGCAGTGCTGGTCCAGATGCTCCTTTGTGGTCGACGTTTGCCATGCGGCCGTTACCGGCTATCGTGATGTTCGACATCATTGTGAATGCAGCGGGGCTTTTGCCCATTGTCGAGGACGTTCTGGGTGAACGAGCGGAGCTGGCTCGGGCGCGAACGCGACAACAATTCGTCTTGATGCTTGATGTGGACGAAGACGCTGGAACGCACAATTTCGAGGGTGGCATTCCGCATGCGCTTTTGTTGTCCAATGGTGTCGTATCTCGCGTGGCTGCGCGCGCTGTCGAAGGAGGTATTCTTCTCGATATCCTTCGCGCTCCAGGTGGCGATGACCAGAAAATCGACGAGCTGTATAAACGAACGCTTTCTCGGCATGCCACGCCGGAAGAAATCACGAAATGGAAAGGCTTTTTGGATGCCGCACCGGCGAATATCGGTTCCGATTCCGCCGTACCCAAAGGCAAACGCGACCCACTTGCGCGACTGGATCAACGGCTGAGCAGCAAAGCGCGCACGCCGCGCGAACACGCGTACGAGGATCTTTTCTGGGCGTTGCTCAATTCGAGTGAAATGGCATTTCAACACTGATGTCGGTGGCCGAACGGACTCTTTGGAGAAAAACATGAATCACAACAACCTTCCCCGCCGTACGCTGTTGTCACTGGGTCTCGCCGCCATGGGCGCGGCAGCGCTTCGTCGTTCATCCCGAGACGCTTATGCGGAAGCCGCAAAACCAGCGGCGGCAGCCGAATCGATCATTGTTTTGTGGATGAACGGAGGTCCGAGCCATATCGATACGTTCGATCCCAAGCCGGGGCGTAAAGTCATGGGTCCTTTGAAGGCCATACCGACGAGTATTGCCGGCGTACAAATCAGTGAACATTTGCCACTTTTGGCCCGTGAAGCGCAGCGTATTGCGATTTTGCGAGGGTTGTCGAGCAAGGAAGGCAGCCACGAACGAGCGCAATCGCTTGGTCATACGGGGTATTCGCCGAATCCAACGGCGGCGTATCCATCGCTGGGGGCGTGGACCAGCAAATCGTTGGGTCGTCGCGAGCCGGAATTGCCGGCGTATGTGAGTATCGGGGGTCCAGGCGGAGCGCCGGGTTTTTTTGGACAGACGCATGCACCGTTTGTCGTATCGACACCGGGACAAGCTCCGGACAATACCGATATGGGCGTTTCCGAAGAACGATTCAAGCGGCGGACCGAAGCGTTGACGATGCTCGAGGACGGGTTTTTCAAGAAAACGTCGGGCCCGCTTGTTCCCGAACGTCGCGCCGTATACGACAGTGCATTTCGATTGATGCGTTCGCCGAAACTACGCGCTTTCGATCTCGAAGACGAACCGGCGGCGTCGATTGCAACATATGGCAATACGCCGTTTGGCCGCGGTTGCCTCACGGCGCGTCGATTGGTCGAAGTGGGTGTACGTTATGTCGAAGTCACGCTCGACGGCTGGGATACGCATAAGGACAATTTCGGGCGCGTAAAGTCGTTGTGCGGCACGCTCGATCCGGCCATCAGCGGTTTGGTTCGGGATCTTGCCGAGCGGAAACTCCTCGACAAAACGCTGGTGCTGTGCATGGGTGAATTCGGTCGTACGCCGACGATATCCAGCAGCGACGACGGGCGAGATCATCATCCAGCGGCGTTTTCCGCGGTATTGGCAGGCGGCGGGATTCGCGGTGGGCAAGTTTTTGGACAAACGGACGAAGATGGGGCCAAAGTTGTCGCCGACAAACTGTCGCCAGCGGATCTATTTGCGACCCTTGCTTCGCGACTGGGACTCGATCCGAATGAAACGGCGCAAGCTCCCAGCGGTCGACCGATTACGCTGACGGAGGGAGGGACGGTCATCGATAAACTGATTGTTCACCGTTGAATTGGCAGAGCGTTATGCTTGCGTACGATGTTGCGGGTAAGAACGCAACGACGATGAGCATAACGACAACGAAGAAAACAGCCACAAGGCGGTTTTTCGAGGTAATCAAGGTGCACCTCGTTCCCAACGGAGTTCATGGTGCCTCGCTCCGTTTTCCCGCGCCAAACACGACGTAAAGCGCCGGAAGCACCAAAAGCGTCAGAATCGTCGATGAAATAACCCCGCCAATGACCACCGTTGCCAGTGGTCGTTGCACCTCCGCACCAACTCCGGTATTGAGCGCCATTGGCACGAACCCGAGACTCGCGACAAGAGCCGTCATCAGGACCGGCCGAAGCCTACGCTCCGCGGCTTGTTCGACCGCATCGCGTAGGGGCAATCCCGAGGCCAAAAGCTGCCGCACAGTCGATACGAGCACCATGTCTGCCAGGACCGACACGCCAGAAAGCGCGACGAAACCCACGCCTGCCGAAATGCTGAATGGCAAACCGCGTAGCCACAAGGCGACGATCCCGCCGATGGCGGCAAATGGAACGCCCGTGAAGACTCGAGCCGCATCCAGAATGCGACCATACGTGAAATAAAGCAATCCGAAAATCAGCATGAGTGCCAGCGGAACGACGATGAACAGCCGCTCCTGCGCACGCTCGAGGTGCTCGAATTGGCCCCCATAACGCACGTAATAACCGGACGGCAAGACGACTTTCTGATAGATTCGCGTGTTAGCCTCTTGCACGAACGATCCGACGTCTCGACCGCGCACGTTCGCCTGCACCACGATTCTCCGTTTGGCCCACTCGCGGTTGATGGAGGAAGGCCCCTCGATGAGCCGCAAAGACGCCACACTCGCCAGAGGAATTTGCGTGCCATTGGCCGCCGTGATCAGAATGCGCCCGACGGCTTCAGCATCGGTTCGGTATCGATCGTCGAGCCGCAGCGTAATCGGAAAACGTTTTTCGCCCTCCTGCATTTGCCCGACTTCGCGCGTTCCTAACAAACCGACGACATCGAGCACCTCGTGCGCCGGGATCCCGTGACGCGCGATCGCCGCGCGATCCACCTCGATTTGAAGCAATGGTTGTCCCGTGACTTGCTCCGTTACCACATCGGCAGCCCCTGGAATGGCTTTCAAGACCGCTTCGATCTCGCGGGCCTTTTCCTTCAATAGGTCGAAATCTTCCCCAAATAGCTTGACCCCGACGTCCGAGCGCACTCCGGCAATCATTTCGTTGACCCGCATTTCAATGGGCTGCGTGAACACCATGCGCATACCGGGCAAGTTCGCGAGTTCTCCTTGCATAACGCGCACGAGATCGTCCTGGGTATTGCCCCGCTTCCATTTGTCACGCGGCGTGAGCGTGACGAATACGTCTGACAGCTCGATGCCCATGGGATCCGTCGCTACTTCGGCCGTGCCCGTGCGAGTCCAAACGCGCGCGATTTCGTCGGGAAACTTCTCGCGTAACGTTTTTTCGATTTGAAGGCCATAACGCGTCGATTCCTCCACGGAAACGCCCGCCAGACGAATCGTGTTGATCACAATGGCTCCTTCGTTCAGCCGCGGGATGAATTCGGAACCAAGTTGCGTCGAGAGCGCAACAGCGCCACCCAACATGGCGACGACAATCGCCAAGACAAACCTGCGACGACGGAGCACGAAATGCAGCGCGGGACGATAGATGCGCAAAAACCCACGGACCACGATATTCTCGCGCTCCACCATTCGGCGCGGAAGAAGCAAACTCGCCAGCACAGGCATCAACGTGAGCGAAAGCAACATCGAGCCCGCAAGCGCAAAGATGACCGTCAAGGCCATCGGCCGGAAGAGTTTTCCCTCGACGCCTTCGAGGAACAAAATTGGCAAATATACGATCATGATGATCAGTTCGCCAAACATCGTTGGTTTACGCACTTCGAGCGCAGCGTCACGCACCACGTCAATGGTGGACCGTTCGCCGTTGTCTTCCGCGAGTCGCCGCGTGGCGTTTTCGACCATAATCACCGAGCTATCGACGATGAGGCCGAAGTCGATCGCCCCAAGGCTCATCAGACTGCCCGCAATACCAAAACGCAACATCAAACTCGAGGCGAAAAGCATTGAAAGCGGAATGGCCGAAGCGACCACGAGCCCTGCACGCAAGTTGCCAAGAAAAACGAATAGAACCGAAACAACGAGGATTGCACCTTCAAAAAGGTTGGTCTTAACTGTATGCAGCACGTGATTGACGAGTTCTGTTCGGTCGTAAACGGTCGCGACCTCGATCCCCGGCGGTAGGCTCTTCTTGATTTCCTCGAGCCGCACTTTTAATCGACTCGTGACGTCATGGCTGTTCTCGCCCATGAGCATAAAACCGAGACCAAGAACCACTTCACCCTTTCCATCCGCCGTCACCGAGCCCCGCCGGATTTCGCGCCCCTCGACGACCTTTGCCACGTCGCGAACGCGCACGGGCACGCCTTTGTGCGCCGTGATGACCATGTCTTCGATGTCGCTCGGGCGCGTAGCAATCGCGATTCCCTGTACGAGCGTCGCTTCGCCGGCTCGATCAAGACTTCCGCCGCCGACGTTGGTATTGTTGTGCTCGATGGCTTCCGCGAGCTGCCCAAGCGTGAGACCACGGCGCTGGAGATCCTTGGGATCGACGACTACGTGGATTTGTCGTTCGTCGCCGCCCCATGTATTTACTTCGGCCACGCCGCGGACCGAGCGAAGCTGCGGTTTTACAATCCAATCGTGTGCGGTACGGACTTCGCTCAGGCTCTTGCCCTCGCTCGATACGATGTAATGAAAAACCTCGCCAAGTCCCGTCGCAACAGGTCCGAGCGTTGGCCGCTCGATCTGCGGCGGAAGCGAAACGCTTTGCAGGCGTTCCATAGCGACCTGCCGCGCGAGATATATATCCGTTCCGTCCTCGAAAAGAACCGTCACCTGCGACAAACCAAAACGCGAAATCGAACGGACTTCGCCAAGCCCGGGGAGTCCCGAAATGGCTTGTTCGATAGGCGCCGTGATTTGCCGCTCGATTTCGAGCGGCGAAAGCGCTGGGGCCACGGTATTGATCTGCACTTGCACCGGCGTCGTGTCGGGAAATGCATCAATGGGCAAGCGTCGGAACGAAATCGCTCCCAGAATTGCGACAGCCAGCGTCGCGAGAATGACGATGAGGCGATGGCCAAGCGACCACACGATGATTCGACTCAGCATCGCTCTCAGTCGGCGTCGCAACAGCCAGCGCCGATACTCTCCTTCAACGTCTCGGTCTTGAGCAAAAAGCTGCCCGTGGTCACCACGTCTTCGCCTGGACGTACGCCTTTGCGAATCTCGATGAGGTTGCCTTCACGAATGCCTATTTCGACCCGCCGCGTTTCGTATTCGTCCTCCGCAAGTCGAACAAATACGAGCTGCACGTCTTTCGCTCGCTGAATTGCCATATCGGGAACCATGACGCTCGCACGAGCGGCGCCGACGGTGATCTTCGCCCGGCCAAACATATTACCCCGCAAGGATCCATCGGCGTTTTCCAGCGGAACCCGAGCACGTACCGTACGTGTCGCGAGATCGATCTGCGGGCTCAAGTAGGTGATCTTTCCGCTGAACACCCGCCCTGCAAGGCCATCGAATTCTAACGTGACGGTTTGTCCTGCTGCAACTGCCAACAGTTCTCCCTCAGGCACGTCGAGTTCCGCCCACATCGCCGACGTGTCCACGACCTCGAAAAGCACTTCCTCGAGTCCCACACGTTGGCCCGCGGTCGCATTACGCTGCGTGACGACGCCATCAATGGGCGACGTGAGCGTATACGATCCGCCCGATCCGCCGCCCGCTCCAATGATCGACAACCCCGTAGCCAGAGCCGCTTGTTCTGCTTTGGCCGTTTCCAGTTCTTGTTCTGCCGCGAGCGTGTCTTTCTCAGCACCGAATCCCGATTTCTGAAGCGCCGCATGACGTTCATAATTTTTCTGCGTTATGGTGACGCGCGCCCGCACGGCTTGCAGCTTGGAGCGATCTGCACCGACTTCCGCGCTCTCGATGACGGCAAGCGGGTCTTTCTTTTTGACCTGCGAACCAATATCGACTTTTAACGTGCGTAGAATGCCCGGTGAACGCGCATTGATATTCGCGAGTCTCGTCGCATCGTAAACGATCCGGGCGGTAACGAGCACACCGCCCGTGTTCGGGCGTTCTTCGGCCTTGATCGATTGAATTCCGGCGAGCCGCGCGGTTTCTTTCGTCTTGAAACGGACTTTCGTCCCGTCCTTCGGGGCATCGGTTTCAGCAGCACTCTTGGCGTCTCCTTTCCCACCCACGTTTGCCGCGGGAAGTCCCCCGCGTTCGGGGTGGCATGTGGGACAAAACGACTCCGGAAAGCCGTGTTCGGCGCACCAATCGCCTTTGGCTTGGAATACGGCCGCGAGTTTCGGATGGCATTTCGGACAAACCACACCAAGCACGCCATGCTCGCAGAGTTTGGCTTCGCCATCCGGCTTCTCAGAGACCGGCTGCGCAGAATTCGCCGGGCCCCCGGAAGACGGCTTCGATGTCTGGTCACACCCCGATAACCCCAGAAATCCCGCAAGTGCAGCGACAAAAAGCGCACGCATTTCAACTGCCCTTGGGAGGACGAACGATCTTTAAGCCCGGATTACACTTCAAGCATTGCGACTCGGGAATGGCGTGTTCGGCACACCAATCGCCCGTGGCCTTGAATGCCGGGACGAGTTCAGGATTGCAGCGCGCACATTGCGATTCGGGGACTTGATGTTCTCCGCACCAGTCTTCGTGCGATCCCGGCTTCACCGAGGCTGGTGCGTGCGCGCTGTCTTGCTTGGCGGCTGGCTGTGTTGCGGCAGGCTCAGGTTTTACGGCGGATCCAGAGTCTTTTGAACACGCGGGGGCGGCAAGGGCGAGGGAAGCGAGAAGCGAAACAATCAAGTAACGATGCATCATGACAAACCTCTTCTTTTCGTCTTTTCCAACTGCGTACAGGCGTCCGAGCGCGTTGTGCGAATACACAAAACACGCGCTGAACACAAGGGATCGATGAAGTCACCTCAAAGAGAGGGATGTTCGATCAACAGTGGAAAACTTGAAGAGCAATGCAACGTTCAGCCGATGAACTCGGTCCGGCGCGAATAAGCGCTGGACGAGCGACGATCCGAGGGGCAGCGGACGCGTACAGCGGTCGTCGCAAGCGGACAAACCCTGCCGGTATCACTTCGTTCGGGAGCACCGCGACTTGCGCTGGAAGTACACGCGGAAATTTGATGCGGATGTTTGCGCGCGGCAGTTTGCCAATCTGATGTTCCTCGCAGCATCCTTCGCCGATGCGAGGTCCTTGGTCGCTTTCGTCCCCGCACGTGGGGCAGTCCTCGCACGCGTCTTCGACGACCTTTTGGACCGCTACGCAGAAGAAGTAGCTCCGGCCGGAAAAGAAGACGCCTAGCATCACCGAAGCGACGAGAAGCAACGCGAACACGCGACGAGCCCCATTGGCCAGTGCGGACATGGCGGTTCTTCGGCGAGTCATCAACGTGGAACGACTGTACTCGTGGGCGACGAGCATGTCCAGCGATCTGATTTTGCAAGGCACGTATCGTCCGACGCGACTTCTTGTTTCAGCAGTTTTCCCATGTTCGAACTTGACTTGTTCAAGCACTTGCTTGAATAGTTGACCGCATGTCGACGCCGCAACATCGCCGGTTCAAAGACAACCTCTACGAGCAATTCGCGCGGATCGGCAAAGCCGTCTCGGCGCCGAAGCGGCTCGAACTGCTCGACCTGCTTTGTCAGTGCCCGCGTACCGTCGAGGCTCTCGCCGAACAAGCGTCCATTTCCGTGGCGAACACGTCCCAACATTTGCAAGTGCTTCGTGCGGCGCGTCTTGTCGACGTTGAAAAGAAGGGCGTGTACGTCGAATACCGTTTGATGGACGTTTCGGTTTGTCGGTTTGTCTTTTCGCTACGTGGACTTGCGGAGTCTCGGCTGGCCGAGGTCGATCGAGTCACGCGCGAATATTTCGAGGCACGTGGGGTTATGGAAGCAGTCGACGGCAACGAGTTAATGCGTCGCGTGAGAAAGGGCGGAGTCACCGTGCTCGACGTTCGCCCATTCGAGGAATACCGCGCCGGCCACATTCCGGGCGCGTTATCGATTCCCGTTGACGAGTTGAAGGCACGCATCAGCGAATTGCCGAAGAACCGCGACGTTGTCGCTTATTGCCGCGGCCCCTATTGCGTCATGGCTATCGAAGCGGTCGACCTACTTCGCAAAAAGGGCTTCACGGCCAACCGGATGGAGCAAGGGGTCGTCGAGTGGCGCGTCCGTGGTTGGCGCGTCGACGTTGATCGGGAAAGAGCGCAATCATGATTTTCAAGCCTTATTACTATTTCGAGACAGGCTGCGCCGCCTACCTCTTTGGTTGCGGCGGACTTGGCCAATGCGCTATCGTCGATGCTCACGAGGAAGATGTTGACGCGTACATTGCTTTTGCTGCATCGAAGGACATGCGCATTACGCACGTCATTGACACACACGTACACGCCGATCACCGCTCTGGTGGTCCTGCGCTCGCGAGAAAGGCCGAATCTGCTTATTGCCTTCACGAATCTGCGAATGTTGTTTTTCCATTCGTACCGCTTCGCGACGGCCAGGATATCGAAATGGGCAATACCCGCATGCATGTCCTCCATACGCCTGGGCACACGCCCGAGAGCCTCTGCATCGTCGTCACGGATCTGCGGCGCGGCACGGATCCTTGGTTTGTCCTCACCGGAGACACGTTGTTCGTCGGAGCCGTTGGTCGCCCCGATTTGCCCGGTCGTGCACGCGAAAATGCGGGCGAACTCTACGATAACATTCACGCAAAACTACTGACACTACCCGGTGGCATTGAGGTTTATCCGGGCCATTTCTCCGGCTCCGCTTGTGGTGCAGGCATGAGTGGCAAACCGTCGAGCACGATTGCTTTCGAAAAACGTTGGAACCCGCTGCTCTCGATGTCACGCGACGGATTCATCGAAGCGATCGCCGACGTTCCTCCAAAGCCTGCGGCAATGGAACAGATACTTCGTTTCAACCAGGGCCGTGAGAACGTTACGCGATGACCGACGTTCGCCTTGGCATTCGCGAAAATCTCGGCCAATTCTCATTGCTCGTTGTCGTCAATGCATTCGTCGGTGCAATGGTCGGCATGGAGCGAACCATTTTGCCACCCATTGCCGAACAAGAATTTCACCTGGCAGCAAAAACGGCAGTGCTCTCGTTTATCGTCGTGTTTGGTGTGACGAAAGCATTGACGAATTACCTTGCGGGGCGACTTTCGGACCGATTTGGACGTAAACACGTACTCGTCGGTGGTTGGATCGTTGCGGCTCCAGTGCCGTTTCTTTTGATGTGGGCACCAAGTTGGTCGTGGGTGCTTTTTGCGAATGCGCTGCTTGGAATAAGCCAAGGTCTCACGTGGTCGACGACGGTCATCATGAAGATTGACCTCGCTGGTCCTGCGAAACGTGGACTTGCCATGGGGCTCAACGAATTTGCTGGCTATTTTGCCGTTGCTGGCAGTGCTCTCGCCACGGGGTTTGTCGCTGCGCACTATGGTTTGCGACCTAAACCTTTTTACCTGGGCATTGGGTTTGTTATCGTGGGCCTGTTGCTTTCTGCATTGGTCGTGCGCGAAACGAAACATCACGTCGCAGCGGAGTCGAAGCTTCATGCGGACCAGCCGTCAGACGCCATGCCGACGCAACGCGAGGTTTTTTGGCGGACGTCATTACTCGACAAAAACCTTTCCAGCGTCAGTCAAGCGGGTCTTGTCAACAATTTGAATGACGGAATGGCGTGGGGACTGTTTCCCCTTTTTTTTGCTGCCGCACGAATGAACCTGGAACAGATCGGTACGCTGGCGGCGATTTATCCCGCGACTTGGGGCGTGACTCAGATTTTCACGGGTGCGTTGTCGGATCGCGTGGGTCGCAAATGGCTCATTGTCGGGGGCATGTGGATACAGGCCATCGGTATCGCCGTTATTGTCGTGTCGTCGTCGTTTCGCGCTTTCGCGATGGGCGGCGGGCTTCTCGGTATCGGTACTGCAATGGTTTACCCGACACTGCTTGCAGCCATTGGCGATGTAGCGCATCCGTCGTGGCGAGCTTCTTCTGTCGGCGTGTACCGCTTATGGCGCGACCTCGGTTATGCTATCGGCGCCCTGCTTGCGGGCATCACGGCCGACGCATTTGGTTTGCCCGCGGCAATGTGGGTCGTTGCTCTACTAACATTCGCGTCGGGCCTCGTCGTAGCGGTACGCATGAACGAGACGCGGCGCCGTCCCGAGCTGCAACAGAAGCTCGGTTGACGCGCGCAAGTTTTCCTCATCGGCCGTTGCATGTAAACCGTAATTATTCATTCGCTTTTTGCACCTGAAATCTCTGCTGGAAGGGCTGAAGGATAAGCCTGCGAGCGTCGTCATCGGCATTCTTGGGCTGACTTTTCAGCTTTTAGAGGCTGAAAACGTTCAACGAACGCTGATCGTTCAGCCTTTGTCGGACGTAACCATCAAAGCTTCCGGTCGTGGTGTACGAAACACCGAATAGAACAAAAGCCCGAGGAGAATGCCTTGTTGCAAAAAGGAATACATCACCATCTGCTGGGGAGACATAGGCGGCGTGATCATCAAGAGCAGCCAAACCGTGGCGAGCAGAATCGTTCCTTTGGCACTCTGGATTTCGATCGCCCAAAACGACAAGAGCCAGATCGCTGGAAATATCACATACCCCGGTGCAAAAGGGCTGCGGAGCGTGCCGAGTGTCAACACGGTGAGCCACATCGCGGCATGCAAGGGCTTGGAGCCGTTCCTTCGCGCCGCAAGTACCGTCAGAAAAATAACCGCGATGGTAAACGCCTGATTAATGTATTTCGCGACGACCCACGGATCGCCAATCTTGATCCCCAGGAAATCGAGTTTGAACGGGATGCCGAAAGGCCCCATATTGAGGGGGATGCTGTCTTCGCGAGCGAGAAAACTGAGCGCTTTCCCGGAACTGAGCTGCGGCATTTGGTACACCAAGAATGCCTCGAAGGACGCAGTGCCGAACACGACCAAGCCGAGAAGAACAAAGGCGAGTCCAAACCCTGCCGTCCATAACACTTCACGAAAACGGCGTTGAAAGAGGAGCACGACGACGAGTAATCCGGGGGAAATTTTGGAGGCTATCGCGAAGGCGAGCATTGCTCCGCCGAGCGCCGGGCGATCGGATTCGAAAGCCACCATGGCGAGCATTGCGAGAACCATGATGGTGGCGTGAACATTGCCAATTTGGAGCGACAGAATAGCAGGTAAACTGATCAGAACCAACGGCGCGAGCAGCAGCGGTCGTAGCTGCTGTTTGCCGCCGATCCAATGGGCCACCGTCCAAAGTCCAAACGTCAACAAGATCCCATTGAAGGCAAACCATAACGCGCGTTGCGTCTGAAAATCGTTCCATGGTGAAAGAAAGAAACGGGGCAGCAATAGGAATGGGGGCGGATACGCGAAAGCGTCCAATGCAAACGGGGCATAAGATTTTGCAAGGGTAGCCGAACGTGCCGAATGACTCAAGTCAGGCCAATTTTCCGCGTCGTAAATGTTCTTTTCACCGTTGGTCGTGAGCCGAGCAGCTTCGACGTAGGCCGTAAGGCACGAATGGTTGACGATAAATGGCACGTCCGGCAGGAGCGACATTTCGGGTCGCGTGTAATCGCCCATGAATGTGCTGACTCGCGCCGTCTGCGTGATTGTGGCAATGCCGAGCAATATCACGAGCGCGGTGGTGACTCTGCGACGTTTGGCAAGGCCATCCAACTCGTGGGGCAAGCGCGACATCATCCAAGGCACGAACGCGGCAGCGAACAATGCGACAACGAGAAGCGACAACGATGCCGCTGCGACGCCCGCGAGACCCTGCGCCAGCCCTGCGCCGAGCAGGAGCGCCACCGCGCTTGCAATAGCGCCGGGAACCCATCTTTTGCCGCCGCGATTCCAAGTCACGGCATGGACGAGTAAACTAACCGCCGCGACACCGAGCGCTGCAAACGTCAAGGCGAGGGCGTTTCCATCCGCGTGCAGTTGTCGAGCGAGTGGACGCCACAAACCATGCAGAACAATGGGTGACAGCGTGAAAAGCGACAAAGCTGTGAAGCCAAGCCGCTCGGCGGGACGTCCGGGATCGGTGGTCATTGAAGTCATCCGGGAAAACGTATACGACGACCAGATTGGGCACAAGAGGTTTTTCTTGACATTCATGCCGAGTGCAACGTCGGGTGTCTTGTCCGATCGTACCAAGCGTGGGGAAAACGTGCGGTAACTTTCCGCGCGTTTCTGGCGATTCTACTTGCGACGCGGTGCGAGGTCTGTTTATGTCGTAAAACGTTGTTCCGAGGAGAATCCCCCTGGCCGTGAACCCCCCAACGACTCTCGACGAATTTCGCGCCGAAAACGCCACGCTCCAAGCTCGTATCCATGAGCTCGATTCGAACCAGCCGACCATCCATCGCCCGAGCAACGGACGGTGTTCACTGTAAAGTCTTGCAAAGATCCTCGCACGTGTGGCGGCATGTGTTATTCATACGCCGATGCTCGCTCTATTCCCCTGGATTTCTGCGGCACTTGCAGCTGTCGTCGTTGTGTTTGCCCGCATTCTGCGAGGACGCTGGTACGCCACGTTCGTCGGCGTGCTTTTGACGATTCACACCTTGATTTCAGTGGCGATGGCGCACCTATTCGAGCCCGTTTTGCCGCTGTATGCATTTTTGCAAATGACTGTATACCTGCATTTTGCGCTTTTGGCCGTGCCGAAAATGCGGCCGATTTGGTATCGCGCGCTCGTCAGCATGCCGGCTTCATTTTTTGCTGCGGCGACCATTCTCGCGCTGCCGTGGGCCATTGTTTCGGCGTTGGGATTCACGCCGTACGGGTGGTTCATCCCGTATGTGATTGCACTTTTCGGCGTCGTTCAAAGCTTACGCATACGATTCGAAGAAACCGATATCACGCTCGACGGTGAGCAAGCTCCGACATTGCAACGGTATTCGCTTGGTTCGGGTCGGCAAGAGCGTCCCTTGCGTATCGTGCAAATCACCGATCCGCACCTTGGCCCATTTATGTCGGAAAATCGGTTACGTTCGATTGCCGAACGCGCAGCAGCGTTGGATCCGGATCTTGTGCTTCTCACGGGGGACTTTTTGACGATGGAATCGCACGACGCGCGGGCATCATTGGCCCGAGCGCTCGAACCTTTGGCGGCCCTTTCGGGGCGCGTATTTGCGTGCCGAGGCAACCACGATCACGAAGCGCCCGAGACCGTCGCGGGGGCCATGCACGACATCGGTGCGACGTTGCTCATCGACGAAGAACGCACTGTAGAAACGCCCGCAGGATCGGTGCAAATTCTCGGAATGGATTTTCATTTTCGCGATCGCGAACAACGCATGAAACGTGTTTTTGATCGACACCCGCGTGTTGCGACCCAAAAACGGATTGTGTTGTTGCACGATCCAGGAGCTTTTCGGCACGTTCCCGATGGCCAAGCGGACCTTGTTTTCGGCGGGCATACCCACGGTGGTCAATTGGGCCTATTGGTTTTCGGTTTACCGCATACGTTCGTGAGTACATTCACGCAAGTGCCGGATCATGGCTTGTGGGCAATGGGGCGCAATCGACTCTACGTGCATCGGGGCACCGGCCATTATGGATTTCCGTTGCGTGTGGGTGTTCCCGCGGAAGAAAGTTTATTGCGGGTGCATTGGATGGGGGAATGAATCGAATGCGGTTTTAGCAGCCCGTTGCACCAGACCGTGCGCGACGCGCTCCAAGTCCATTCCGTGATCCATGTGTCAAAGCGCAAGCGTCATCCGCGCAGGCTCCGTTTGGGTATGGTGTCATCGGGGCAAATGATGTACACCTTCGGTCATGCGACGATCGTCACTGCTTTCATTCGTATCGCTCATGCTCGTTACGCTTTCCAGCTGCGAACAAACGGACAACCAAGGCGCTGGCGGCAATGGCGCCGCGGCATCGACCAGCACGGGGCAAGGAGGAGCCACCGGGGGGCAAGGTGGAAATGGTGATGTCGGTGGTGGGTTTGTCGGTAGTGGAGGCAACGGTAGCGGAAGTGGTGGTGGTGGTGGTGGACCCGAAGTTTGCGACGGCATCGACAACGACAACGATGGGATCATCGACAACATCGACGTTGGAAACGATGGCGTGTGCGATTGTTTGCGCATTGCAACGCTCGGTTTGGCCGGGCAATGGGGCGCGGGTGACGTATTTGCACAATGGCTCGACAGCCGCAGCAACAACGGGGCCGTAGATCTGAACGATCAGGAACTCACAAAAGCCTTGCTCGACCAATATCAAGTCATCGTGGCGCAAGACTTGAGCAAGGTGAATCGAACGTATTCGGCCGCCGAAGTCATGGCATTGAGCGAATGGGTGAAGGCCGGTGGTGGATTCATGACGCTGATTGGATACGCCGACCCAACCGAAATCACGAATGTGAATACGCTGCTCGGCGCTTTTGCGATGAGTTATGGCGCAATGCAGATCCTACCGGGCTCGAATGGTATGACCATACCGGTCACGAATTGGGTCACACATCCGGTGACCAATGGAGTAACTCGCATTGGCGTCGACAATGGTTATCCCGTTCAAGGTATGGGCCTCACGCTGGCCTCCGAACAAGGTTACGATGTTTTGAAAGCCCAAGAAATCGCCAGTGGTCACGTGCTCGTTTGGGGCGATGAATGGCTCACGTACAATAGCGAGTGGACCGGCCACCCCGAATACCAGCTCGAACTGTTTTGGCTCAATGCGATCAAATGGCTGACGCCCGCGAAGGACTGCCAAGTGAACATTCCGCCGCCAAAATGATCGCTCACGCCATCGGTCATTCCAGCAAATTGTCACGCACCGTTCCAAAGGTGCCTGGCACTTTTGAAAAACCGTTCCAAAGGTGGTTCCAAAGGTGCCTGGCACTTTTGAAAAACCGGCACTTGGGTTACGGCGGGACCGCTCCTGCCAATTCCACTTCAAGCCCGCCGTACGTAGAACGCGAAAAACGCAGCTCGTACCCGTGTAATTCTGCGACACGGCGCGTAATGTCGAGCCCTAATCCTCGCCCATCAGGCGCTCGCGATCGCGCCTGTTCGCCGCGCGTGTTACGTTCGAACAGACGCGCCATGTCTTTTTCAGCAATGCCCGGCCCGTCGTCGATGACCCGTAACGAAAATCGTGTCCCGCCCACGCGTTCAAGCAATACAGCCACGTGCCCATCGCGGTGATTGTAACGAACAGCATTATGGACGAGATTACTCACGGCTTGCTCGATCAGCGTGACGTCACCCAAAACGACAACGGAATCGCTGGGTACAGCATGGTCGAGCGATACATCGAGGCGTTTCGCAATCGACTCGTGTCGTGCCGCAACACGTTCGACGAGCGTCACCAAATCGACTTTCTCATGGGCCACGTCCGGTTGTCCTGCATCGAGTTTTGCAGCAACAGCAAGGTTATGGACGAGCGACGCCATGTAATGCGCTTCGTGCATCGCGCCAGAAACCGATGTTTTTGATATCGGATCTCCCGCTTCGATTCTCCGGTGCATCTCTTCGAGCTGGCCCGATAACACCGTCAAGGGAATCATCACGTCATGTGTCGTATTTTCCAAAAAAACACGCAATGTTCGTTCCCGCTTTTCCTGTTGTTCCATTTGCGTGCGAATGGTTTTCCCGGCTTCATCGAATGCCTGAGCCAATTCTGTCAGTTCATCGTTACCGCCAATGGTCACCCCTGGAAGATATCCTGCATGAGCGCTCTGCCGCACTTGTCGCGTGAGTTGCCGAATGCGTCGGACGACGGGCCCGAGCGTTATGATTACTCCGAGCACGACCACGAGCGCCGGGAAAAACCATATGCGTAGTGGAGGTATCGGAAGACCCTGAAGCATTCCAGGGATCGATGGTCGCGACAAACGTGCCAGAACCAACGCGCAATCGCGGGATCCATCTGGCATTACCAAAAGCGCTGAAACCAGCATTCCTGAATCGTTTCGCTCTCGTTTGGTCGCCAAGACTTGCCCCCGAGAAACCCGACCGTGGAGCAATTCATCAAGTGGCGGAGCGGCGGGATTTTTGCTTTTCCCATCAAAACCGTAAGCATACACGTCGAGATGCGACGCACCCGCCCCACGCGGAGGCCCATTACCGAAACCGGGCGGCCCAAATAATCCCGGCGGCCGTCCACCGAATGGCCCTCCCGATTGAAACACTCCGTCGACAGACAATCGCTCCGTAAACGCTTCTGGAGAAACCTGGCACCGTTCGAATCCGCCCATGCGCATCTTATCGGCAACGTATTCGATCAGCTTATCTTCCTCCGCTTGTTCCAACAATCGCCGATTGATGGACGCACCCGCCATAACGAGAACCAGCACAACGCCCGCCGAAGCGAGACCTACGCGCGCTCGGAGTTTCACGTCAGCACCTCGGGACGTAGTCGATACCCAATTCCCCACACAGTTTCGACGAGTTTGTCTTGGCCGAGCTTCTTGCGGAGTCGCGATACGTGCACGTCGAGCGTTCGTTCGGTACCATCACGTTCGGGATCGAGCACGGAATCTACCAATGCCCTACGGGTAACGGCCGCGCCGGGGCGAAGCGCAAGGGCGAGCAAAATGTCGAATTCGACGCGTGTGAGCAGAACAGGCACCTCGTTGATGAAGACGTTGCGGTTTGTCGTGTCAATAGACAACGATCCCAACTTCAGCGTGTCGCTCGTTTGCATCGTGGGGCGACGAAGTCGCGCTCGTACGCGGGCCAAGAGTTCATCGGGCCAAAACGGTTTGGTCATGAAATCGTCGGCGCCAAGTTTCAAAGCGCGCACTTTATCGTGCGTGTCGTTACGCGCGCTCAGAACGAGCACCGGCACCTCGGATGCCTTCGAACGCAAATCCGCCAGGATGTCCATGCCGTACGTTCCCGGCAACATCAGATCAAGGATGACGAGACCAAACATCCGGGCCTCGGCCGGCTCGATACGTCGCCCCTCGGTCCACCAAGTTGGTTCGTATCCGCCTCGAGAAAGGTGCGAAACGATTTGTGAACCAAGCGCGTCATCGTCTTCGATGAGTAAGATCCGTGTCGCCATGCTCGACGTTCTCCATTCCGGCGCTGAATTCTTGCTACTTCACTCGAAGGCCAAGGTACACGCGACATCGTAAGATATTCTTAAGGTTCGTGCTCCATCTTGTGCTTCGTCAAGGAAACGAAGTCGACCTCCGCTGTTTCGCAGCTTCGTAGCAACGACGCTTCGCAGCAGAGACACTTCGTAACGCGACACATACCACTTGCACAAGGAGAACCCAACATGCTTTCTACATCGATTCGCTTTTCGTTGCCCGCGTTGACCCTCATGAGTGTTTCGCTCGTTGCTTTCGGCTTGACCGGATGCGGCGCGCAAGGTGAAGAAGACCCTACGATTGCCGCTGTTGAAGCTTTGGGTGATGGCACCGATGCTGCCCACGCCATGGGCAGGCCAGGAATGGGAGGCCTTGCCGGCTCGAACGAGCCTGAAAAACACCTCGGTATGCGTTGTGACGCGTCTCCAGAAATCACGACTGAGAACGTTTGTGGTTTTACAATTCCGCAATCCGCCCATTTCGAGTGGACAGCTTGTCAACCAGTGAGTGCGGAAGCCGCGGGGCATCCGGTGGGATCCACGTCCGGTCAGGTTGACGTGACAAACTCGGTTGTTGTCGACCCCGAGGCCAATTGCGCCGCTGGAACCGAAGCGACGTTCGAGCATATGTCGACGTTTGCGATTGAACGCCAGACGCGTTTTGGAACGGCATCGATCGAAGGTTCGGCGTCATCGTCGTCTACGCATGCGTTTGGCGCGACAAGCTATCAACGATCGACCACGATCGATGTGACGCGGCAAATGGTCGACGCCGATGGAGCCGTACAACGCAGCATGCATATCACCGGTTCGAGCAACGTGGCGATCGACGACGCGGCCGCGGTCCCGACGCGGACGCTCAATGGGACAATGAATGTCGAATTTGCGGATGGCCGAACCGGCACAGTAACGCTGGTCGATGTCGTGCGCGTGGATCCAACCTCGTGCCGTTTTCCATTGAGCGGAACGGCGACGCGTGAAGTTGGCGGCGAAACGCATACGGTGGTGTTTGGCCCCGATTGCGGACAAGCGACGATGGATGGCGAATTGGTCGATTTGTCCGAGCAACGAATGGGTGGTGGTCGACCGCGGTGAATGAATAAGCGGTCATCGTTCGGGGAGCGAGGTTTGGCCCTCAATCCCCGAGCGAACGCACGTAAAGTCGCAATTGGCGAATACGATCGTCGTCGAAATCCGGATTTGCCGGCATGAGCATACTCTTTCCAACGCTCAGGCCTCCGCGCCGAATGATGTTTTCGATGTCCTGATCCGAGACGCTTCGTTGCCACGCCGGGTCATGAAAATCGCGCGGTTTCGGCAGCAAATTCACCGCTGCTGGACCATCGCCCCGACCCGTGAGGCCATGACAAGGCCCGCAACGCGAGATAAAAACTTCTTTCGTTTGTGCGGCAACGGTATTGCCCGTGTCGGTATTTTCCGCGGCTGCCGGCATTCGCGCGAGCGGTCGCGCGTACGGGAGAAACGGCCAAGGAATTCCCACCAGAATGCACAGAAGTGCAATCAATACGCCAGACGATGCACGTTGGTGTTTTTCCGGGCTCGTCGTCACGCGGCGTGTGCGTATGCGACC
This sequence comes from Polyangiaceae bacterium, assembly GCA_031415295.1. Taxonomy (GTDB): domain Bacteria; phylum Myxococcota_A; class Polyangia; order Polyangiales; family Polyangiaceae; genus Polyangium. The sequence continues at coordinate 20,316 of JANORL010000030.1, forward strand.
CACATGGGCTGCAACCAAAGCCAGCGTCATCGACACAACATGTTCAATGAGGAAAAACCGCAAAACGGACGAGCGCATGGCAGCGCCTGGATCTTGGAACGCCGCGCGCGTGATGGGGCTTAGAAAAAAGTACATTGTCAGGCCCAACAGGACCTGCAAATCGAGCGCCGTGACAAACAAGAGCCCGCGGCGATCATCGGTTCGAGTGAATTCGCGTCCAGACGCTCGAGCTCGCCAAGCGGAAACCAATGCGAAAATGCCCAACCCCACGACGATCCAACGGAGCCACGAATGCAAAAACAATACCGTCGCGTACATCGAAACCACGCTCCTACGGGCGCCAAGCGGCAACGACAATATCATGCCCGCCAGTTGACGTCAATTTCGTCGAGCCCATCTTGTTACGTTATGCATTTTCATGAAGATACCGGACCCGAGCCGCGGGAGGAATTAGGCCCATCGGGCGATTTCACCCATTGCTGCGCCAGTTCGAGGATCCGCACGTGTTCGCGAACACCTTCCAAAAACGTCTTACAATAGATGGGATCTTCGACGGATTCGGCGCGCAAGAGAAGCACATGTTGCGCATTTCGTAACGCATGTCTTGCTTCGGAACGATCACCGCCGGCAATCAATGCTTCGATGAGGGTGAGTTGGGCCAACGCGTGTCGTGGCCAAAAAACACCGGCAACACGCGCCGTCGCTAATGCCGCTTCGGCAGCGCGCGCCGCTTCGACCCATTGACCTTGATGCAAAAGGATTGCGGCTTCGAGCGTTCGTGTCCATCCGTCAAGGTGGCGTGGGCCTGGACCCGATGCCCGCGCCTTTTCGAGTTCCTCGCCAGCAACTTCGATTTCGCCCCGATCAAGTAGCGCTTCGACCAAAATGAGCAGTGCCGCTTTGCCATGAAGCGCTTCGCCTTGACGCGCGCAATGTACGATGGTTTCCCGAGCATACGCTTCGGCAACGGCGGCTTCTCGATGGGCGAGGCGCAAAATGGCGAAATGGTTTCTGGCCACCAACTGCGCCAAAGAAAGGTTTTCCGCAGGCGCTCGGTCGAGAATCGTTGCGAGATTTTGATCCGCTTCGTCGAGAGCACCAAGTTCGGTCAGATCCATGGCGATAAATGCCGTGCATTGCCATTCGAGCGGCTGGTAACCAACTTGTTCGAAATGACGCTTGGCAGCTCGATCAGCGGTGAGTGCGGCGAAAGGATTCTGCTCACCCCAGCGGGCGAACATTCCACGTGCGTGTTCAATGCAGCCGGCAACGGCGGATTCTTCGTTCATGAACGGGCCACACGTTTCTTGCATTCGCGTGAGAAATGGTTCGGCGGCATTACGGCCTCCGGAAACGACGAATGCATTGACGAGTTGCAAAAATGCCTGCGCGAGCATGACGACGTTTTCCCGCGTCGGCTCGACTTGGTAAAGGTGCGCGGTGGCGTCGCGTAAAGCCATTGGCCGTTGCAAAAGCAATGCACCTCCAATGGCGCCGAGAAGCGCTCGACAATACACGCTCGTACCCGGAGGCTCCCGTCCGAGTGCTTCGAGAGCCGAAGACAAGGCGAGTTCGCAATTGCCGCCCCAATAGGCCGCTTCCGCTTGCAAAGCCCACAAACCGGACGGGATTTCGCCATGCCCCGCGGCTTTGATGCCTTCGGCGGCCATGGATAACGTTGCCGCATAATCCCCAGCACGCAAAGCTTGTTCCGCTGCCTGCAAGTAATAATGCGTCGCGCGTTCGCCTTCGCCCCCTTGCTCGAAATGTTCGGCTAGAATAGCTGGATCGATTTCGCCCATTTTTTCGAGCCACGCACCTGCCAAACGATGCCCAAGCCGCCGATCACGTTCGGTGAGCATAGCATAAGAAGCTTCGCGAATCAGTTCGTGGCGAAACGTATATTCTTCTTCATTGGCAAATCGACGCGTATTACTACGGACGAGCAATTCGCCTTCCAGCAACATGTCGAAAGCACTGCCGTGCGCATCATCTTCTTCTTCGCCCAACAATGCGAATACGCCATTACGCCAGCAGGAAGAACCAAACACGCTTGCTGCGCGTAATGTGCGGCGCGCGTCAGGGTGCAGACGCGCAAGACGAGATTCGATCATGCCCAGCACAGTTTTGGGCAAACCACTACCTTGTGGTAATTCGGCAACGGTGCGAATCAGCTCTTCCAAGTAAAACGCATTTCCTTCGGACCGCTCGACGATGGCTTGCAATTTTTGCGGCGTTACGAGGTCACCAAGCGCCGACAGAGCCAATTCCGCGCACGCGCGACGGGCAAGCGGTTGCAAAAGAATTTCCTGTGCTTGCCGTCCCGACCAAAGTCGAGGAAAACGGTCATGAACTTCCGGACGCGCAAAAGCCAATACGACGAACGGTTGTTCAGCCAATGTACGTAATGCCGCATCGACGATACGCACGGACGCCGCATCACCCCAATGCAAATCATCAAAAATAAGTAACAATGGTTTTTGTGTCAACGTTCCGAGCAAATAACGAATGAAAGCCGCTTCGATTCGCGCCGCCATGGCTTGAGCATCCTGACGCGCCGCTCGCAATCGAGGACTTTGTTCGTCCGGGAACGGCGTTCCCAACACTTCGCCGAGAAATTCCGCCACATCACGCGTATCGTTGTCCGTCACGAAAACCCCGACGGCACGCACCAGTTTTTGCCGCTGTATTTCGGGCGGTTCGCCACCTTCGATACCAAAAGCTCCACGTAATGCCGAGCCAATCGTGGAAAACGGTGAACCTACGGCAATGACGTCCCCACGTCCAACCATCATCGTAAAGTCGCGTTGTTGAGCACGAATGGCGAGCATGAGCTCCTGGCGCAACCGCGATTTGCCCATTCCCGCGCCCGCCGTGACGAGCAGTGCCGTCGAACGCGGTTCGTCGAGGGCATCGTCGATGGAACCCAAAAGATTCGTGATGACTCGATCTCGTCCCACAAAAGGCGTGGGTTTTCGCAGCAAGAGGCGCGGTTCGTCCCCGCCGGTCCATTCACTACGCAAAACATGATTTTCGCCGTCCTCGCGAACGTCGAAACGTTCTTCGATTAATGCCCGCGCCAAATCATCGATCAAAATGGGTTGAGGCTTGACATGCGTGGCCGTACTGCATTCACCAAGCAATGCCACCACGCGTTCGAGGGCTTCGCCCAGAGGTAATCGACGATCCGCTTCGCCACGACCCATGGCAAGAGCAATAGGCGAATGCGGCAAATACAATCGGATTTGCAATGCCGCACGCGCCGCTTCCGCCGCTTGATCACTCGGACTACCGCGCGACGCGAGCACCACGAGCACCGTACCATCCGCCAATGCTTCTACTCGTGCCCCTCGTGATTCAATGGCTCGACGCACGGAACTTTGCAATTCAAACTTTGGTCCTGCGGGCGCAATGACCGCCGATACCGATAACGCCACGCCCACCGCCACGATGGCAATGAGCCGCTGCTCCGCATTCGTGAGCGAATGCAGGCGTGCCGTGTCCGTGGGCGATGGAGGTCGCATCGTGAGCCGTTTTCGGGACAATTCGCGCTCGTCGAGCTGGTCCAACTCATTGGCCAATGCCGCACCATCAACCGGGCGTTCCGAAGGCTCTTTGGAAAGCATTCGCTGCACGAGTGACGCCAACACGTCCGGTAATCCAGGACGAACCTCAAGCAAAGAAGGGGCATCTTCGAGCAAAAGTTTGGCCAATAAAGCAATGGGGCGCTGGCCTTCGAATGCCGGTCTTCCCGCCAGACATTCGAAAAGAATGCAACCCAGCGAAAAAATATCGGCCGCTGTCCCCACCTCTTCGTCACCACGGGCCTGCTCCGGCGCCATGTAGCCCGGAGTGCCCAAAATGGCGCCGGAACGCGTAATCGTCGTGTGAAACTCGGCCAACCGAGCCGTACCAAAGTCGACGATTTTGACTGCCGAAACGTCGCAATCCGGCAACATCAAATTGCTCGGCTTCAAATCGCGATGCACGATTCCTTGCGCATGTGAAAGCACGAGCGCCGACGTGACACCACGAGCCAGTAAAAGGGTTTCCGACATCGTCAACGACTCGCGAGCGAGGCGTTCGGTAAGACTTTCGCCCTCAATCCATTCCATCGCAATGTACGGCTGCCCCTCGGCCCGAGTTCCGTACGCGACAAACGGGACCACATGCGGATGCGCGAGCGACGCGAGGATCCGCGCTTCATGACGAAAGCGCGCGTAATCATCCGACGTGTCGTGCAGTAACTTCAGCGCAACCTGCCGCCCCGACGATCGATCGATCGCTTTATAAACGGAACCCATGCCCCCCGTTCGTGCGAGCGAAAGGATCTCGAAACGTTCGTCGATAATCGTATGAGGTTCCATCGTCAAGAGCGGCAGCTTAACGATAGTCGAACACGCGCGTCAAGCAGGCATTTCGGAAAAACGCAAAAACGCTCGACAGCGTTTGGCACGACTCCAAACAAGCGTTTCAATGAAACGTCGCTCAACCTCGGATACGCGTTTCGCGTTTCACCCAGCGTTCTTTCGCTTTCTCGCGTTCGCCTTCACGTGTCCGCGCGTCGCCGCGCATTCCGAGCGACCCGAGCAATTCTTTCGTTGCCGTAGCAATCGTGTCGACCGCATGGGCAAACGCTGCTTGATCCGTTTTCGATGGTGCCTGGATGCCACTCACTTTGCGCACGTATTGCAGCGCAGCTTCGTGAATTTCGTCGTCGGTCGTTGGAGGCTCGAAATGGTGCAAAACTCGGATGTTGCGGCACATGCGCGCAAGGATACCCGAAAAGGAAGCTCCACCTCGAGAAAAAATCACCTCGAACCATGTTTTACCGGGCCCGCTTGCGCGCCGCGCGGGATTTCTCGGGCGTGATTTCAATGTCGCCAAGCGTTTCATCCAGCGTGTAGTTCTCGTCGCTTTCTCCAATCATTTCAATAACGTAAGACGATTCACCACTGTCTTCTTCTTGGGAAAGAATCACGTCGCTCATGCCGCGCCCACAATTCGTATCATATCTTAACGCCTACGGGGCCTGGGGTGAGGCGCGACAGGGCCACATGCGCGTTGGATTGAACGTCCCGCAGTCCTTTGCGAGCGCCTGGCGCGGGGTAGCGACTAAAGCGGGAAGAGGCGGAAGAGGCGGGCTACGTGGTTTTCTTTTGGCGTGGCTTCGCAAACCGGCGGAAATACGATTCCACGCGTGCGGCGTCGTGCGGAAACTTCTTGGTGAGTTCCGCATGGAGGATCTTACGTTCCTCGAGCCATTTCAGTTTTATTTCTGCCAATACCTTTTCCTTCAAAAAGGCCAATTGGTCTTCGATCTGTGAACACGCGGTGTCGGCTGCTTCCACGGCATCGACGGCAGCTTGCAATTTGTTTCGGAATTCGGCGTGCAGACTGCTAAAACCAGGTTTGTTTTGATCTTCGTCGAGCGTTTTGATTATCTCGCGGACGAGTTTCGGTTCGACTTTGCGCGCGTCAGCTTCGGTCACGGCCCGTAGACCATTCGGGAAGTAACGACGATACCGCGGGTCGTCGCGATTCTTGTCGACCATATCGAGCAAGCGCAGGTCCAAGGAACGCACGATCTTATCGGCAGTGTGATCACGCACGACAATGACCGCTTCGCGTTCTTGCAGCGTTTCTTCCAGGTCGTCGATGTTGCGGCACTTGGCCTTCAGTTCGACATGCACCGTCGCAAAAGCAGCCTCCATCCCATTGGTTTCGGTGTCAGCACGTATGGCGGCAATCGAAAAAGCGCCATGCGCGAGGTAGTGTTCATCAGCAGTATCGTCGCGAGGACTATCCATGGAAAGCAGCGTAAACGAAAGACTACGTTGCGGACAACAAAAATGTTACTGCGGTGAGCACTGAGGGGCGTGAAAAGTGATCCCCGAACGACGAGGTCTGCATGAAGGGCTGTTGGTGACGACCACGGCATGACGCGGCTTGCACAAAAGGCTGTTGGTGACGACCGCGGCATGACGAGACGTGCATGAAAGTCGAGTTAGTGACGACCACGGCATGACGCGGTGTGCACAAAAGGCTGTTGGAAACGAACTCGGCATGACGAGACGTGCATGAAGGGCTGTTGGAAACGAACTCGGCTGTCGGGGATGAAAGAAAAGGGTCGTTGGTGACGAGCGTGTGTCGACGATTAGAAGATGGATGACGTTGGTGGCGTTTGGGGGGAGCGGTTTTTCTGCCTCCCACCCTTCGTATTCGCTATTGAACTGAGCGGCGAGCTCGCACATGGCCTCATCTACCATATCAATCACGTCCGCCGAGGGGCTATTCGACGTTGGATGTTGATTGTTACTGCCGTCATTCAAATCAAGTCGAACCACGGAAGTCCTGCGACTCCGAGCAATTGGGCTTGCGCATCCGCGAGGGGGCGAAGTTGATCCACGCTCGATATGGCTGCGAGTGCCTTCTTATGCCACTGATCCACGGAATCGGAGAAGGATCAACGTTTGTGCGGGGGCTCTCGCGTCGTCATCATCGCTCATAAACCCATTCGGGGTACGCATCATTTTCTGCATAATAGATTAGGACATGCATTCTCTCGTCTTCCGTGGGCGCATTGTCGCCAAAAACGCGCAGCACATCTTGCACGACATTTACCTCTAGAAAGTATGCAAATCCTGATTCCTTCACGTCTGGTGGGACTCCAAAGTCCGCGGCTGGTCGCGTGATGATGCACTCTGCTTCCGGCGACCATGGCCTTTGCACGCAAATAATTGCATCCAAATCGAGCGTATCTAGCTGCTTAACCAATTCCATGAGCCTCATGTTAACTTACTCCTCTAGAACTCCGCGCCCCATACCTTAAACCCACCAATGCCGGCAGGGTGCAGTAGCGGCTGCCAGGGTTTGCCTTGGTGCTGAACTGTTGGTACCAACTGCATCACGCCAGGTTTGTCTGGGACGTGATGCCACGTCCAGTTCTGCGGCGATCGGGGAAGCGCCGTTCCTGTATTGCTTACTGGCACTTTGATATCCAATCCTTCGATAGCCGATGCGAGCCATGAACTAGCGTTCATCTCGGCAAGCAGCGACTCGTTGGCTGCTTTGAAGTGTGCACCACGGGACCCTGCAGATGCTTTTGGTATCTGTGTTTCGAAGGCAACGGAATAACCTCGTGCGGGAGATATCGGTCCCCCCATCGCTTTCCCCGCCACCATTCCCACGATCGCCATCGCCACCGGAAGCGACGCAGCGCCGATCTTCTCTGGATTCTCGCTATCGATTGCGAGATACAGCCGTGCGCCCATTTCGCCAACCTGGTTCAGCGGATTGCCGACGTTGTACGCGTCAACGGCCGAACCAAGCACGCCGCCATTGGCGTATCCCTCGTACGCCGCATAAGCCCGAGT
>JANORL010000031.1:0-1621 GCA_031415295.1 Polyangiaceae bacterium
GCAACGAGCGACAACGCGATGCGTCGCACGCGCACCATGATGGGCGGCATGGTTGAGCACGAAGGTGTTGCGATCGAAGTGTCGCTCAACGGATCATGCAGGGATGGAAAATGGAATCGAACTGCGTCAGGTGGTGGATCAATTACGTGAGGAGCTTGGTTCGCTGGCGCAAACGGCAAGCGGCGAAGAGTTGCAATTTATTGTCGAGGGAATCGAAGTCGAATTGCAGTGCGGCGTAACGAAAGGCGTAGGCACGGATACGAAAGCGAAGTTTTGGGTGTTGGAAGTCGGGGCGAAAGGCGAATACACGACGGAGACGACGCAAACGATCAAGTTGAAACTGAAGCCCATTCAGAAGGGCGCGAAACCAGGTACGGAAACGCGGATCAGCAGGTAATTCATGGTTTGGTCGCGGGAAAACGTGACGCTTGTTGTATCGATGGGACAAACGGCTCCGACGTGGTTGGGGTCGGGGACGATCGTGGGGCGCGGTTGCATTTTGACTGCGCGCCACGTCGTTTTCGATGACGATGGCCAGGAAAAACCTGGGCTTGCGGTGCGCGTGGAAGGCTCTGCGGACTTTGTGCCAGCAACGGTCACATGGCCGGGGACGAATGAAATCGACGTTGCGGTCCTCGATGCGAAATTGGACCAACGCACAACAGCGCATCCCTTGGTCGTCTTGACCGTGAACGACATTCGATCAGGCACGGAATGGGAAGCGCAGGGGTATCCGATGGTGCGGGAGGAAGCGTCAAGCGAACGTCTTGAAAAAGTACGCGGAAAAGCGTGTTCGTATAAAAAAGGCGAACAGCGGCTTGAGCTGGATGTCGACGCGGCCCCCGAAAAGTTTAACGGCCTTTCTGGTGGTGGCGTGGTCATTGCGGGTCAAGTTGTCGGCGTGGTGCGCGCGGTGCCGCACAATTGGAATGGCAAACGCCTTGAAGCAACGCCGGTCGGCGTTTTTCTGGACCATTCAGCATTTCGCAAGGCGCTCGGATTAAATGCCGAGGACGAGAAACTCGCGAATCGCGTGCAGCGCGTCGTGGAAAGCGTGACGTACATCCTGGAAAAACGGCATGATGTCGTGACACTTTTGGCCAAACGACTCGAATTGATTTACGCAGCGGGGGATGGACCACGTGTTTTGGCTGCCGCGCTTGTGACGGGGCGAAAAGCGACGGACGTCGCGAAAATATTGAATCACGTGGATGCGGAATTGGCAAAGAAAGAAGCTCCCGTTGAAGATCGCCGCGTTGTGCGCAATTTGTTATGGCAGGTGTTGCCTTTGGCGATTGATTGGCGGCAACTCGTGGTGATGGGGCTTGGCACATTTACCACGGGGCAAACCTTTCTCGATTTGCCATTACGATCGGAGACCGTGGCCGAAGTTGTTCTGGCGGGTATCGACGATCGTTGTTGTCGATTTGCGCCGCTCGTTTCCAGTGGAATGCCTGTGGGCGCAGCGGTCGTCCGTATTCCCGCGGCTGCACAATCGGCACTTTTCGATCGCGACGGGTCACGCCTTGCGGAACTCATTGTGCAAAAAATCGCAGCGGAAGTGGACATACAAGGTACATATTCACATTATCCGGAAATGCGTGACGCAGTCGAAGGAACG
>JANORL010000032.1:0-11836 GCA_031415295.1 Polyangiaceae bacterium
GACGTTTTCTTTTTGCAAGACGACCGGCACGGGAACCACCATCGCAAAGTTTTCCGGCGGGCCTTGGTAGTTGTTCTGCATCGACAGCACCGTCCGAGTACCCTGGCGCATGAGCACGACGGTCGTCGCATTGTTGAAGAGTTTTTCATCGGCTCCAGCGACGTAAAAACCGCAGAAGGCATCAACCGACGGGGCAGCCGAAAGCGCAGCGAACGCGAAAGGAAGCGCAAACGTCATGGAACGAAGGCGAGTCGACATGGTCGCCATGATTGCACAAGTATTTACGCGGTTGCAAGACGTTCGTGAACGCAACGCTGCAAAAACACCTTTTGCAGACACCTTGGAAACGTACCCCGCCATGACACATCTGTCGGCTCCGGCGGAGCGCACGGATCCTGCTCCCAATATTCGACGAGCGTTCGGATTGATGAATAAGTATTAATGCTCGTCGATGCGTTCCATGATGTCTGCGAGCCTTCGCTCAGGCGGAAGCATGTAGTGTTCATATGCATAACAAGGGCCAGCGGTGTTGAACGAGGCGCGCATGCGGCGACTAAGCACGAGTGCAGGACAGAGTGCGAGACAAACTCGAAATTTTTCTTGTGCAGGGTTCGTCGAAGTGCTAAAGGGCATTCCCGATGAACATTGCACGCCGACAACGCGCTATTGTCCTCTGGTTCATGATTCTGCTTTTGCTCGCCGCATGCGCGCCTAGCGCAACGCCCAGTCCCGTTGCGATAAGCGAACAGCCCAAGGTTCCGACAAACCTCATTACGCAAGAAGCAGCCGACGTACCGTCGACGAAGTTTCCCGACCATGGCACGAAAGTGCCCGTGACGCCTGACGATCCCGCGTGGGGCAATCCATTGGCGCCCGTCACGATGGTCATTTGGGCCGATTACGAATGCCCATTTTGCTCCAAGCTCATGGGGACGTTGGCCCTTTTGCAACAGCAATATGGACCGGAACAACTTCGCGTCGTCTGGAAACACAATCCACTGTCGTTTCACAAGAATGCCTATGCCGCGCACGTCGCCGCGGAAACGGTGCTGCGACTTGGTGGCGTCAAAGCATTTTGGAATTTTCATACGCTCCTTTTCCAGAATCAGCGGAGCCTCGATAGGGAATCTTTTATCGTTTGGGCAACGGCGTGCGGCGTTGATCCCAGGGCATTCACGGTTGCATACGACCAGGAAAGGTTTGCCGCCAATGTGGACAATGATTTGGCCCTTGGAAAAGAAGTTGGCGTGGTAGGCACGCCAGCTTCGATCATCAATGGCGTTCTCATTTCCGGCGCGCAGCCTTTTGCAGCATTCGAGAAGGCGATCGATGTGCAAATACGGCAAGCCGACAAGCTTCGCCGTGCAGGCGTATCCGAAAAACGAATCTATGCTCAGTTGTCCGATCGGAACCGCGAAGAGCAGCAGGTAATGCCTCCGTCGCCACCGTCGACACCGCCAGCGCCCGATCTGACCGTATGGAAAGTGCCCGTTGATGGATCGCCCGTGCGGGGCAAAAAAACAGCTCTCGTCACGATGGTCATGTTTGGCGAGTATCAGTGCCCATTTTGCATTCGCGTCATGCCCACCGTCGCGTCACTCGAACGCAAATACGGCGACAAACTGCGTTTCGTGTTCAAACACAATCCGCTGCCCATGCACCCTCGGGCTGAACCGGCGGCACAATTCGCCATCGAAGCCGGGGCGCAAAAGGGGGCAGACGGGTTTTGGAAGGCGCATGAGGCGTTGTTCGGCACTGGGATCAAACTGGAAGAAGCGGATCTGCTCGACTTGGCAAAAACGTTGGGTTTGGATCCAAAACGCATTAAAAAAGCCATGGATGGTCATACGCATGCTGGGCGCATCGAGCGCGATCAGTTTCTAGCGGACGATCTGCAAGCATCGGGTACGCCACATTTTTTCATCAATGGTCGTCGGCTAGTGGGTGCGCAACCAGCAGAAAAGTTCGAAGCGTTGATCGACGCAGAATTCGTCAAAGCCGAGAAGCAGGTTGCTGCGGGAATGCTTGCGGAGAACGTGTACGAGACGGCCATCAAAGACGGCAAGGGGGCGGTGCCGATCCAAAGAATGCTCGCTCCGGCACCAACGCGTGACAATCCTGGGAAAGGTGCACCGATTGGGGCTCCGGTCACCATTCAAATGTTCGCGGATTTCGAATGTCCCTATTGCAAAAGGGCGCAAGACACAATCGAGCAAGTCGTCGCGACGTATCCAGGCAAGGTTCGCGTCGTATGGCGCCATAAACCGCTCCCGTTCCATCGATTCGCGCAAATGGCTGCCGAAGCATCGGTGGAAGCTTTTCGGCAAAAAGGGGACGCCGGTTTCTGGGCGTTTTCAAAACGTTTGTTCGAAGCGCAATCATCGCCGGGTGGGTTCGATCGGGCGACGATCGAAAGCGTGGCGGCAGAAGTGGGGCTCGATGTGGCTCAGTTGTCTGCGGCAATCGATGCTCGTACACATTGGAAGGCGGTGCAAGCGGATTTGGAACTGACCGAGCGTCTGAAGATCACGGGGACACCGGCTTTCGTAATCAATGATTATTTCGTGAGCGGCGCGCAACCGTTTTTTACTTTCAAGCGACGCATCGACGACGCGCTGGGCCCGCACAAACCGATATCAGCCGACATGTTGCTCGCGGATGCCCGACAACCCGTACCTCTTTCGGCAACGTCGCCGCCGCCTTTGTTGCTGCCAGCTCCTTCGGGATCGTCAGGATCCTCGGCGCCACCTTCGAGTTTGTCGGTGAATCAGAACCAGCGGTTTGGCGCAAAGCACCTTGTCGTCATGTATCTCGGCTCGATGCGCGCGCCTGCAGGCATTACCCGTACGAAGGGGGAAGCTTTGGCGCGAGCGCAGGAGGCGCTCAAGCGAGTGCGTGCTGGGGCAAAATTCGAGGATATCGTTGCGATATACAGTGACGAACCCGGAGCCGCCCAGCGTGGAGGTGATTTGGGAACATTTCCACGAGGCGCTATGGTGCCAGAGTTCCAAAATGCACTGGAGAACATCGGTGTGGGACAAGTCAGCGAAGTCGTCGAAAGTCAGTTCGGTTATCACATCATTTGGCGGACGCAGTAGCTCGAGAGCTCGACTCTACCGACGGTTCATGTTGCAATTTTTGCAGCAGCAAGCTTTGTCTTTGGTAGGCAAGCGGTGATCTGATATGGGTGCTTTTGCTGGCGAATTCATCGAGAAAGCGGCACATGCACCTTTATTCACAAGCCAAGATTCCCGTTGCCAAGGTCATTTGGCGACCTGGGCATGGCGGTTTCGCTTTCACCGTGGTCTGCAAAGCGACGTTCGAGCTGCGGCCCGCTCTATCGCTGTTTGCCCATACGCAAGAGCCCGTCACCGAAGCGGATGAATGGACCGATACGGGGAGTCTGCTGCGGTCGACCGATCTTTTGCCTTTCAAAAAACGCCCCGAGGTGCTCGTCATAGGCGATGCTTTTGCACCCGAAGGACGCCCCGTGAACTCGCTCGTCACGCGGCTTGTCGTAGGCGAGATCAACAAATCGATTGTGGTGGTGGGTGATCGGTACGCGAGCACGGATGGCAGAGTTGGTGAATCGGCACCTTTTGCGCGTATGCCGCTTGTTTGGGAACGTGCAGTCGGAGGGCAAAACACGGACAATCCTGTCGGAAGGCCGTTTGGCGCGACAGGACGCAACGTATCGGCGGACTGGACGCTCGCGCCAAACCTTTATCCGCCTGGCTTCGAAGTGCCACGCCCCGGCATATCGGTTGCTCCCGTCGGTTATGCGCCCATTTCACCATTATGGCCATCGCGCCTTGGATGCCTGAATCAACACGCAGTCGGCTGGGATCCGTTGCGCTGGTACGAGCGTCCGCTGCCCAACGACATCGACTTTGCATACATGAATGCGGCACCCGTTGATCAACAACGGGCCGCGCCTTTCGCCGATGAAGTGCTTTACCTGGAGAATTTGCATCCGGTTTTCGCGCGATTGTCCACGCGTCTTCCAGTCGTCACGCCTTTGGCGACCGTCGATCAGGGCGCTGGCCCAGAGCCTCTCAAGCTGCGGTGCGATACACTCGTCATCGACACGAATCGAGGGCTCGCGATGCTCGTTTGGCGTGGGCACGTCGTGATGGATCGTCCCGACCGCCCTGGGCATGTCGTCGTCACAGATCCAGACCTGCCAGAACTCACGACGCCGCCTCCCGCCATCAGCGACGAAATCGATGAAACAGCCATCATCGTGCCAGCTCGCCACCGGCCGGTCGTTGCTTTGCCGTTCGCCAAACCTACGAAGGCACCATTTTCTACAGCTTCTTCAGCATCACCTTCCGTCAGCGTGGCCCAAGAACCTGTCAATCGTCCGGACCCGAATGATGAGGGTGAAACCATTGTCCCTAGTCACGTCACTCGGAGGGATCCAGCCGTGGTTTTACCATTTGCAAAAGCTACGACACCTCCCGTTTTTCCTGCGCCTCCTTCGACAAACCTGGCCCGAGAACCGGTCGATTCTTCAAACGATGATGGCGATACAATCGTCCCGACGGCAGGCGCCCTCCTCGCCCGTGTTGCGCCCGTGTTGCCGTTTGCCGGGAAGCCAATAGAACAGGCGCAGCCGCACGCCGAACCACCAGTTTATCATGCGCCAGTTTATCAACCGTCAATCGGGCAGCCGTCGATTGCGCAGCCGCCGATCGAGGCGCGAGGGCCCGCGATCCTCGGAGCATGGGGGCAACTCGCACCGGACAAACCTACGACGACTTCGAGCGTGGTGCCCTCGATGCCCGCCTACGAGCCCATTCAAGAAACAAAGAGTGCACCCGAGGCGGATGCGACAGAAACTCGCTTGCGCACCATTCAACGAGCCATTTGGAAAGGTGATCGACCGATTCAGCAGATCCTCGCGGAACACGGGCTGACCGAACTCGAATGGCGAGCTGCGAAACGAGCCTCCGCTCGAAAGAGCAACGCATGAACGATTTCGTGATGAGTTACGACGAACGTGTGGTGCGGGAACGCATCGGCGTCGTGCGAGATTTGCTTCAGGCGCGCCGCGTGCGACAAGGCGCCCTCGCGGCTGATGCAAGCGCGTCTTTGCGATTGGCGCTCGCGTCGTTCGTGGAGCGCGCTCGAACCGAAGGTTGGACGCGGGCGTTTGACGAAGTGCTGACCGCCGCGCAAACGATCGCTTCGGACGGTTCGGAGATTGCGAAGATCGTGGAGTATCTTGTCGAGGTCGAACCGTACATCGTGCGGCTGGCGCAAACCAAGCGATCGACGACCACATCCGAGGAGAACACCGCCACGACAAACGCTGTTCTTCGCGCATCGACGGGCGGTGTTCCTGCGCTGCATCGGATTCCAGGATATGGCGCGGCGTCCCTCTCGGAGCGCTGGGCGCCGGATTTCGTCGAACCGGGCGCTCTGATTCAGCTCCACGCACTCTCCCGCGACGTACTCGATGAACTGGCCTCGCTCGCGCTTTTACGTGCCCCTGACCTTGACGAACCCTGGACCATTGGAGCCGGCTTCGAAGAGCGACTGCTGCACATGCTCGATGCTGGCGTCGCGTTGAGCCGCGGAGCCATCAGCCTGGACATCGTGCGCGCCGCGCGTTCGCGCGCGGAAACGTCGCCCGTGGCCGAACCTTATCGCTGGTTTGTCCCAACGTTTCTGCTTGCGTGCACCAATGGCGAACGGGCCATGGACGCTTTGCGCGAGACACTGCTCGAAGCGCCCGACGGGATGCACGAAGGCCTTGTCGATGCAGTTTGTCTTGGCTCGAATCCCGATCGCGCAACCATCGCGGTGTCCCTGCTCGATGAGGATGATCGCCCAGAGATCTTGTGTGTTGCCCTCGATATCCTGGTTCGCCTGGGCAAACCCATCGAGGGGCGTTTGCTGGAACTCGTGGAGCACCCCAATCTCGATGTGGCGACACGTGCAGCGACAGCGGTGTCTCTCACCGTGGATATCCAAAGCGCCGTCCGCACGTTACGGCCGCTTTTGGCAAAGGACGACGGCTCAGCGTTTATCGCATGTGTGTTGACGATGCTCGCGCCCGAGATTGGCGCGCCACACCTACGCGACGTGGTTCGGCGTGGCACGCGAGAATACGCTTCCGAGGTCGAGACGGAGCAAGCTGTGTTTGCGGCCGAAACGCTTGCAGCGCTGGGACAAACGCGAGACAGCCAACAGCTCATCGCGCTCACGGGCGTGTCAGACGACGCGTTTCGAGCGCTCGCGACGTTGGGCACGCCAGAGGCGCTGGAGTTTCTTCGTGAAGAGATTCAGCGGCGCCTGAAGGTGGAGACAAAGGTGCCTGGCACTTTTGTAGCGGCGCTCGAGCGGATCACAGGCCTGCTCGAGGAGGACGAACCCACGCCGGAAGGCCGCGCTCGTGCGCGTGAAAAGTGGTTGAGCGATGTGCTCGCGTTCGTCGTTCCCAAAGGCGCGAGCCGAGTTCGTCTGGGCCAGACGTTTTCACCTTCGGTAATCCTCGACGAACTGCATAATCCCGGAACACGCGTGCGCACGCGGCGGATCCTGGCGCAAGAGGCGCGGATCCTCGGCGCGCGGCCGATTCCCATTGACCTCGAAGGCTGGCTCGCTCCGCAACAGAGTTGGCTCGATCTCGCGAAAAATGCTGGATGGCCCGCACCAACGAGGCGATCATGAGTTTTTCCCACCTCATCAAGAACTCGACCTCGACGGTGGTCGATGCAGTCGATCGAATGGCTGACGATGGGCACGACCTACTCATCGTTGCCTCCAAGCTGTCATTTCGCTTCGATCTCACGGGCAAACTCCTCTTGACCGCAAAACCACTTCGGCACTACGACGTGACCGACGAGGCTGGCGGTTTACGTTTCCCTCACGATTTCCAGCTCGATCGGCCAGGGACCGACATCCTTCTCGTCGGTACGTGCCAACCAGGGCGTACATCCGCGACAAACCGTGTCGTCTCGTTTTCGGTGGGCCCGATGAAAAAATCCATTCGGGTCTATGGGCCGCGCGTGTGGATGAAATCGCCGCTCGGCATTCGACCAGGCCCCGCAGCGGCTCTCGTGCCGACGCCGCTTCGATTCGATTACGTTTTTGGCGGGCGAGATGGCGACGAATACGATCCGAAAAACCCGATCGGTCGCGGATTCTCCAAAACCCCTGACGTTTTGGTGGGCAAAGAAGCGTTTCGTTTGGAGCCCGCGGATCTCGCCGCATTTGACAAAACGAGCGCTTGTTTCACGCCCATTGATTGTGGATGGGAGCCGCGGCGATCGTTTGTCGGTACGCACGATGCGGCGTGGAGCGAAAATCGATCGCCGATTCCTCCGCGTGATCGCGATGCTCGATTCCATTCCGCCGCGCTGCCCGAGCAGCGGTCGCCACGGCCGCTCTTGACGCCGCTCGTCATTGAATTGGCTGGCATTTATGGTGAAGAGACCCTTCGTCTGCAAATTCCCGAATACAGGGTTATCGTCACGACCGAAATCGAGCGCCAGGATCAATTGGCGTTGGAAACGACCCTTGTGCGAGTGTTCGTCGACACAGATACGCGGGTCGTCGAGTTATTGTTTATTGCTCGGCAGCGGCTTCCGCGAAAATGGGAGGCACTGTCGGCCATTCGAGTCACGACGCCGAATTCGTTGCCGAATGAAATCAAGTTTCACGAGGGCGCGCCGAGCCTTCTGGAGGGTGGTTGATGGGCACGTTCGATATGCGCGCATTGAGGCTCGAATCGTCATCGGGTGATTTTCCGGTACGTCGAGCAATCATCCGGGAAGAACTCAGCACGCCAACATGGGGAGCGGTCGAATTGCGGGTTCCCTCCGACCCAGGTTGCGGTGCTATGGTCGATGGCAACGCTCGTGTGGTGTTCACAGAAGGCAATCGGACAGTACGCGAGATATCGCTGCGCGTGCGTTCTTCGAAGTTTCTTGGACATCGGGAAGGCCTACTCGCATTCGAGCTCGATTTACGCGCGACATTATGGTTCCTTCGTCTGTCGAAAAATACGCGTAAATTTCGCGATCAATCGGCACGGGAAATTGTTTCGGCGGTACTTGGCGGGCGAGTGCCTTTTCGGTTCGAACTCATTCGCGAACCCTGGCCATTACCGTTTGTCGTGCAATACGAAGAAACCGATTACGATTTCGTTTCTCGTTTGCTCGAACGTGAAGGCATCTATTACGCCGTCGAAGACGATGGCACGATCGTCATGGGGGATCAATCGTCGGCGGCCGAGCCATTCGGTACGTCTGGTTCATTGTCGCTCATCACTGCGCGAGGCGCCTTGTCTCACGGAGACGAAGCGCTTCTTTCATTGAGCCGCGGCACCCGCGTGGGAACTGGACGCGCCACGGTCAACGATTATCATTGGAAAACGCCAAACCTCGATCTCATTCAATCGGTCGATGGCGCACGCGACACCTATCTCGAAAACTACGATTACCCCACGGGCTACCGCATGCCCGATCAAGGGAAAACTTTGGCGCGTTTACGCCTCGAATCTTTCGAGGCCCGGAAACGATTCATTGGCGGGGAGACTTCGTTTATAACGCTCCGCTCAGGTCGCTCGATATCCGTTGCGCACACCGATGGATGTTCTTTTTCGGGTGACTATTTCCTCGTCTCGGTCACGCACGAATATCATCACGCGAGCGACGAGAGTGCGACGTTGCAAAATCGATTCGAAGCCATTCCACTCGCGACGCCGTTTCGCCCCAAAATTCAAACGCCGAAGCCGGAAATCGGTGGGTATGATACGGCAATGGTTCGCGGGCCCGTTGGCGAAGAGATTCATACGGACGTCTACGGGCGCTGCAAAGTGCAGTTCCATTGGGATCGCGAATCAAAAGGAACGGACGAGGATTCTCGGTGGTTACGCGTTTTGCAAGAGACGTCGAGCTCGATGACCCTGGCGCGTATTGGTTGGGAGGTGGCGGTTCAGTATCTGCATTCGGATCCCGAGCGTCCTATTGTCATCGCTCGTATGATCAATGGACAGATGATTCCTATTTATGGGCAACCGGCGAATCAAAACGTGTTGTGTATTCGCACCGAGAGTTATCCTGGGAAAAACGGATACAACGAGATTCGGATCGACGATTCGGCTGGTGCGCAGAAGATTTACATGCGGGCGCAATACCAGCAGCTCATCGTCGTCGAGCACGACAAACGAGAATGGGTAGGCCACGACGAACGATACACGATCGAGGACAATACATCGCGACGCGTGGACAAACATCAGACGATGCACGTGGGGGATGATCATAAGGTCCGCATTGGTGTAAACGAGGAGTCTACAGTCGAGAAAAACCGCACCGAAAAGATCGACCGCAATGAAACCGTGAACGCTGGCGGGGCGATTGGGCTCAACGTGAGTCGGAACGAAGAGGAGATCGTGGGGGCATTACGCATGACGATCGCGGGAGGCATTACGCCCCCGAAACCGCCCAATCCGGTCGATGAGCTGAAAAAGGCACTGCCTAAAGCACCGAAAAAGCCGGATCTGAAGGAACTTGGACAACAAGCGTTGAAAGATCCCGCAGCAGCGAAGGAGTCGCTTGGCTCGAGTTTGAAGAAATCGATTCCCACGCCAGCATCGCTAAAAGAATCGGCAACGGGAGCATTAAAAAAGGCGGTGAAACCGCCGTCGCTCGAAAACCTGCTTTCGGGGCAAATATCGCGTATGGTCGGCGGAACTCTGAAGAAAACGGTGGGTGGTGCGATGATCGCCCTCGCGGGCGAAGGGATATCCGACAATGCGAAGAAAATGCTGGCCGAAGTCATTGGCGGTCTGCGTGTTCTCATTGGCAACAATGGCGATGTCGCGAATACGAGTTCGGGGAATTTTATACGCCTCGTCGGTGGAATGGTCCTGAAGAAAGCAGGCAAAGACGTGGCGCACTCGGCCGAGGTTTCGAATGTGACGATCGCGGGCAATGCCGAGATGAAAGCGAAAGAGAAGTTCGAGATTCGCGGACAAACCATTCAAATCGAGGCCTTGAAGCGCGTGCGTCTGGAAAAGGGAGATCTGTCGATCGAAATGACCCCGAGCAAAATCAGCATCGAGGGTTCGCTCAAGGCGACATCGAAGGATCGCATTCAGATCAAGGGCGCGCCGGACAACGTGACGCGGGACTAAAGGGCGGGGGATATCATGCGAAATGCAGCGAGTCACGCGACATTTGAGGTTTCGGGATCGACATTCGAGGTGTTCGCCATTGAAGGATCGGAGGGCGTATCGACGCTCTTCACCTATGAAATCGGGTGTTCGGCGCCATTGCCTTTGCCGAGTGCGTCGGTGGTGATCGGTGCGGAAGGGACGCTCGTGCTGGTAGACGTCAACGGGGGCTCGCGTAGCATTAAAGGATTTATCGAGCGGGCACGCGGCAAAGCGTACGACAACGAGCACGGGGAAATGCGTGTCGTGCTTCGGCCGAAGATCTTCGACCTCACGTTGGGTCGAGGTTCGCGGACATTTCAATCGACGACGATTATCGATATTTTGCAAACAGTTCTCGGTGCGCATGCCGGATCGACACGGTTTGCCTTTCCGAACGGCGGGACCATTCCGTATCGCGTGCAGCGAGACGAAAGCGATTGGGATTTTATCACGCGTACGCTTGCGGATGCGGGGCTCATGTATTGGTTCGATCACGCGCGCGGAGGCTCGCTCGTTTTAGCCGACGGGTTTTCCGCAGCGGATCCTATCGAGGGTGCGCCCATTCCGGTTTTGACGGAGTCGTTCATTGGCGGGGTCGACGAAGGCATTGTCGAGTTAGGGTCGGGCAACCAAGCTGGTTCCACGTCGCATACTGCGCGCGGATTTCGCTGGGAAAAACCTGCGCTCGATGTATCGGAAAAAGCGGGGCAAGGCGATTACGAATCGTACGAGCATGTCCTCGAAGTGCCGGGTCTGAAATCCGTTGGCGGCAGCCTCATGAAACAGGCGCAAGGACGCGCGGATGGCCAACGAATCACGGGTGTCATTCGTTCCGTGCGTTGCGCTCCGGGTATGTCGTTGCCTCTCGATGACGGTAGTGAAATGGTGATATCGTCCGTTTCGGTCAGTGCAGAGGCCGTCAAGAGCGCGGACAGCCCAGGCGGGGCACGCGACGGCGGAGCTCGCTTCAATTCGTTCAGCTTTAGTTTCTCGGCCTCGGGCGGATCCAGCTCACCCCAACCCGAACCACCCAAAGCGCGCCGATCTCATCATGGTTTGTCACACGCATTGGTCACTGCGTCTTCGGGCGACGAGGTATTCCCCAATGAATCTGCCCAGGTTCGCGCGCAGTTGCATTGGGATCGCAGTGGCGCTTTTAATGCCACCTCGGGTACGTGGGTCCGCGTTGCGCAGCGCCTTGCTCCGGCGAGCATGATGATTCCGCGAACGGGCTGGGTGCTCGCGACCATTGGCCAACGAGGCTCCGCCGATATGCCTCTTGGGCTTGGCCGAATCTTCGACGGCGAGCATGTTCCACCGTATGGCTTGCCCGAGAACAAGACGCGAACGGTGTATAAAACGGCGACGACACCCGGTGGCGGATCGTTTAACGAGATTCATTTCGAGGACAAAAAGGGCGCCGAGGTATTGCATATTCATGCTTCGCGCGACACCGAGATTCTCACGCGCGCGTCGAAAAGCGAAATCGTCCACAATGACGCTCGGCATTTCGTCGACGGTCAACAGACCATTACGGTGAATCAGGGAAAAAACAGCACGGTCAAGCTGTCCCAGACCACGGTGATCGGCCGCGACGAAATGCCGAGCGTCATTGTGGACGATTTCGCTTTTCGACGCGCGCGTGAGAATCTCGGTGTCGCGCGAAGC
>JANORL010000033.1:0-1846 GCA_031415295.1 Polyangiaceae bacterium
TGCGCTCGTAGCGGAGTCGCTCCCGCAGGCGCCGCAAGCTTCGTGTAGCGACCATCCGCTTCGAGCACCCACGTCTTGGCAGTGTCGCTCGCGTGTACGTTCAGCATGTCCTCGACACGCGCTTTCGCCGCAGGATCAAGCAACGGAACCAAGACTTCAACGCGACGCTGAAAATTCCTCGGCATCCAGTCCGCGCTCGAAAAGTAGTACTCCTCCGTCCCACCGTTCGCTAACCGGAACACGCGCTTGTGCTCGAGGAACCGATCGATTAACGCACGAACCGTGATCCGCTCGGACAAACCTGGAATCCCTGGGCGCAAACAACATACGCCACGCACATAAAGACGAATCTCCACGCCTGCTTGACTCGCCGCGTAGAGCGCATTGATGACGTCGAGGTCCACGATCGCGTTCATCTGCGCCACAATCTCGGCTTTCCTGCCCGCACGCGCATGATCCGCTTCGCGCGAGATGAGTCCAAGGATCGCTTCGTGTAAACCGAGCGGCGCAACGATCAGGCGATTCCATCGCGGAGGCGCGCTGTAACCCGTAAGCAAGTTGAAGATCGATGTCGTGTCTTCGCCGATTTCTCGGTTGGCCGTGAAAAGTCCAATGTCCGTGTAAAGACGCGCTGTTTGCGGGTTGTAGTTGCCCGTCGACAAATGCACGTAACGCCGGAGTTTGTCCTTCTCGCGACGTACCACGAGCAACGCCTTGACGTGTGTTTTGAGCCCCAACAATCCGTAGATGACTTGCACGCCACTTTGCTCGAGTGTCCGAGCCCAACGAATGTTGGATGCTTCGTCGAAACGAGCTTTTAACTCGACGATCGCCGTGACTTGCTTCCCGTTTTCCGCGGCACGCGCGAGCGCTTTGACGATCGGGGAATCGCCACCCGTGCGGTACAACGTTTGTTTGATGGCCAAAACATTCGGATCCTCGGCCGCACGCGTGACAAACTCGACCACCGGATCAAACGAATCGTACGGATGATGCAACAACACGTCGCGTTCGCGAATGACGGCGAAGATATCCTCCGCATCACGAAAAACACTGGGAATATGCGAGGAAAAAAGTTCGTCGCGGTTCTCGCGACGTGCGTCCTCGCCCACGATCGCCAACAGGTCCGCTATGTGCAGCGGTCCAGAGACTCGGTACACATCAAGCGTCGGATCAACGCCAACGGCTTTGCACAAACGCTGAACACTCGCCCCGGCACCACCACCACCACCGATCTCGACACGCACAGCGTTGCCTCGATCGCGACGACGAAGTTCGGCTTGGATCGTTTCGAGAAGGTCTTCGCCTTCCTCTTCGTCGATCTCGAGGTCCCAGTTGCGCGTGACGCGGAAGGGATACGTGCCACGCAACCGTGCGACCGGGAAAAACTCCTTCACATGCCGCGCGATCAAGTCTTCGAGCAAAATAAACGCACGCGCGCAACCGTCGAGTTTTACGCGGATGAGGCGACTGAGCATCGGGGGGACTTGAATGACCCCGAAGCCAGGTTCGTCCCCGTCGTGTTCTCGACTGAACATGATCCCAAGGTTGATGCTCTTGTTGCGTAGATGCGGAAACGGATGCCCGGGGTCGATCGCAAGCGGAGTTAGAATCGGAAAAATGTTGGTGCGAAAGTGTTCATCCTGGGCCGCGAGTTCGGTCACATCGAGTTCTTCCGGACGAACGATACGAATACCAGCGCGTTGAAGCGCAGGAAGAACCTCGGCGTTCCAAAGTCGATACGCGTTGTCGACGAGCGTGTGGACGCGAGCACTGATCGCTACGAGTTGTTCCTGAGGCTTCAAGCCATCTGGAGGAAGCTCGCTGATGGTCCGCTGCGTCTGAG
>JANORL010000034.1:0-2452 GCA_031415295.1 Polyangiaceae bacterium
CCAACACATAAATTGCATAACGCTGAACTGCGGATCTTTCTTGTCACCATCCGCGTTTTCGGTCGGCGCATCATCGACACTCGCGTCACAGTCGTCTGGCGCGCCTTCTTCCGCACCGCCTTCTTGCTCATCAATGGGCTCTGGACCAGCGTCGTTCGTGCTCTCGGTTGCAGACGTATTGTCGGCAGCACACATCTCCTCCGATGCGCATCCCGGCGCAATTACGGCAATCGCCACCACCACAACCCACTTCGACCATTGCATCGTTTTCATCCCACTCTCCTCACGCCCCAGGCTTCTTCGTCAGCCCGTAACGTTTCATTCGCCGTTTCAACATGATCCACGATATCCCAAGGAGCCGTGCCGCTTCCGACATGTTCCCCTCGGTCTCGACGAGCGCTTCGATGATGTATTGCTTCTCCAATGCACCGAGCGATGCGAACTTCCCAGCCAGGCTGTCCGGGGGCGCTTGCACGTCCTTTTTCACCACTGGCATCGAATCCCCCAAATCGTCCACGTCAATCGTCGACGACTCGGAGCCAATCACCGCACTCTCGAGCACGTTCAATAACTCCCGAACGTTGCCCGGCCACGAATAGGATCGCAATACCTCCACCGCCTCCGGGGTGATCCCCAAAAACGGATTTC
Organism: Polyangiaceae bacterium; assembly: GCA_031415295.1. Taxonomy (GTDB): domain Bacteria; phylum Myxococcota_A; class Polyangia; order Polyangiales; family Polyangiaceae; genus Polyangium. The sequence goes on from JANORL010000034.1 coordinate 649, forward strand.
CAGCGCCCGACGGCAAACGTGGTAACAAACTTCGTGCCAACAGCTCTACGTCCCCCTCGCGATCCCGAAGCGCGGGCACCTTCAGCGGCACCTTGTTCAATCGATAATAAAGGTCCTCGCGGAATCGACCCGCCGCAATCTCCTTGGGCAAGTCCTTGTGCGTTGCCGCCACGATCCGCACGTCGACCTTCACCGGCAACGTCCCACCCACCGGATCGACTTCGCCCTCTTGCAACACCCGCAACAGCTTCGCTTGCGCATCCAGGCTCAAGTCCCCGATCTCGTCCAGAAACAACGTCCCGCCATCCGCCAAGACAAACTTACCTGGTTTGTCCTTCATCGCCCCGGAGAACGCTCCTTTCACGTAGCCGAACAGCTCGCTCTCGACCAAATTCGCAGAAATCGCCGCGCAATTGACCGCCACGAGCAACTTCGCCTTGCGTGGCGACACCGCATGCAGCGCTCGCGCCACCAGCTCTTTGCCCGTACCGCTTTCGCCGAGCACCAGCACACTCGCCTTTGTCGGGCCGAATTTGTCGATGTCTCGACGCAGCTTCTGCATCACCTGACTGTCCCCGATGATGTTGCACTGTCGTAGCGCATCTTCGCGCGTATCGGCTTGCCGCAGCCGCTCGACACCATCGAGCACACCGCCGGCCAAATGCGCGAGTGCCACGAGAAATTGCACGTCGTCCTTGGTGAATCGATGCCCGATTCGTCGATCGTCCACGTAAAGAAATCCGCAAAGTTGTGTACCCGCAACAATCGGCACGCACGCCACGGCCATGATTCGCTCCCGAACCATCGTGGCCGGCGCTTTTACGTTCGAATCGTGCACGAAAACAACGCGTTCGCGCTGCCCGAGCACCGTGTCGAGAATCTTCCGGCTCACCACCACGTCGTCGCCGGGATCTTCGCTGCGCGCGATCTTGCGGATGCCACCGTGGACTGAATCGCCGAGCCCCACAATGGCCCGCTCGCACCCCAGCAAGTCACGCAGCGCCACGACCATTTCATGCACGAACGCATCGCTGTCGCGTGTCGATCCGACCGTCGCGCCAATCGTGCAAAGCAATTGCAAACGCCGTTCGAATCGCTCGGAAGGCGGCGACATCGAAGGATCCGTGCGCTGCATCTGCAGTGTCGTCCCCGGATCGTCGTCCGCGCGGTACGTGAGCAGCGCACTGCCGACTTGAATGACATCGGCATCGACCAACCGACGCCGCTTGGTCTTCGTCGTGTTGACGAGCATTCCGTGTGTGGAGTCGAGGTCTTTCACGACAAACGTGTCGTCCTCGGGCAGGATTTCCACGTGATGTCGCGACACGCGAACGTCGGGAATCACCAGGTCATTGTCGCTCTCACGGCCTGCACGAAGCGGCCCTTCGAGCGGAACGGAATACGAAACTCCCCCGGATACACGAACGATGAGATGAGGCATGACGGTGCCGCGATCGTATCGACGAACCACAAGACGGGACAAGCGTTTGCATCGAAAATCTGCATTCGATCAAATGATCGAAACGTTTCGATCATTTGATGGAATTTAGGTCGAGAGTCAGCTGGTACCGCAAGACGTCGATGTGGGCGATGCGTTTACGTTTGACGGGTACAAGGATGTCGCGGTCGAGTACGTCCCGACGCACTCGGGTGCGTCGACGATGAAGATGGAGATTGCGGAGCAGAAGGGTCGGCGGCTGGTCGTGACGTCGCTGGCGGGGCGTTACGTTGCGCATACGGATGGCGAGCAGACGGTGCGTATTGCGACCGTGCCTGAGCGCGAGATTGACTTGCGACCGCGCAA
>JANORL010000035.1:0-2999 GCA_031415295.1 Polyangiaceae bacterium
CAAATCCAGGCTCGGATTCAAACTGAACGGCGTTCTAGGACGCTTCGTCCTGCGACCCAAATCGCCGTCGCAATTCATCCAAGGAAAGAACGTCCCCGACAAACGTTTCTCTCATGTCAGTGAATTGCATCAAATTCGACGCGGTTCCCGGTTTTCCAATGATTGGCCAGCTTGGCGGCGGCTTGCGATACGAGCCATTCGTGCGTTTCATGTGCGACCTATCGGATGCGAATACGTCTATAAACACATCGGATGGCACGACGCGAAAACAGGGCTGATAACATTCCGGCATTTCGGGGTGAAAACTTCCCGCGAGGTAATCAAAAAGCTGAATTGGAATCCCTAGTAGCGAATCGACGTCCCAAATTTGGGCTGGATTTTCAGTCAGAACGACAACGTGATAATCCCACTCGACCGGCTTTCCACGGCCCGCGCTTTGGTTCCACATGGGAACGGCGCATTCGAGGTTCGAGATAAAAACGACGTGACGTTTTTCGTCGCCGATGAATGGCTCTTGGCACAGATGCCACGCGTTTTCCTCGCAATAATAAGGTTGCCTTTTGAGGGTTATGGACTCGCCGTGGACGACCATGGAGGGAAGAGATTGTTTCATGTGGAAGCAATGAAGTTGCCCGAAGAATGTCCAGAGTAACACGGAATCGCTTCGAACGCATCGTCTGGTCGACGATCGCCCCTTGACGCTGAGGTTCAGCCGCGCTTTCCTAGTTGTATGGGAAAAGCTGGGCTGTTCCTGGTGGTCACGCTGGTGGGTTGTGGTGCATCGGTATCTTCCGCGCCATCCAGTGACGGGGCGAAAGTGTCGCCGACAGCGCGTGAATCCAAGGTGTATGACGCTTCGGGGCAAGCGAAGATGTGCGAGGCGCCATCGAAAGAGTGTGCTGCGCCGGCGATGAATGTCGATTTGCAGACTCGTTGTACGTTGGCGGGTTTTCGGATGATGCATTGTGGTTGCGAGATGGTGTGCATGGGCAAACCGCAGCCTGCAGAAAAAATGCTTTATGACGTAGAAGGTAATGCCAAGCCTTGCGGAAAAGCATCCAATGATTGTACGCCACCTTCGGCGAGTGCTGCGTTTCAAGATGCTTGCAACGACAAGGGTCATCGTCTCGATGTTTGCGGTTGCGAATGGCTTTGTTCGGGCAATCCGGCGAAGTGAAAAACGGAGCAAAATGATGTCGCGGTGGAAAGGCAACGATTCGGGATTGATCAGAGTTCGCAATCCTTTTTATGCCGTCGCTTTGCTCGTATGGGCTCCCGGATGTTCACTATCCTTGGGTGCGCTAACGTCTCCGAATCCCGACGAAAACCCATTACAGTCAGAATCGTCGTCGTATTCGCGTGCCGAGCAGGAGGAGCGGCTTGCGGCGAGACTCGTGGCGGCGGAAGAAGAAAAGCTCAAACGCGTCAAAGAAACGGAAGCGCGAGATAAGCCGATTTTCGACGACATCGAACGATTGCGGCATGAAATTGCGACAACGAAAGACGTCGGCAAAAATGCGCGAAGTTTTGCCGATCGAGTCACCGAAGCAAGCCGCACCGAAATGGCGCGGGCGGGTAGGGTGGACATCGCCAAACTGCAATCCGAAGCGGCGCAATACCTCGAATTAGCCATTCAACAAGCGCCGTCGCTCGAATCTTTCGATTTGCTTGCCGCATTGCCTCCTGGTGAAACAACGGATCGCGCGGTTCTTGCCGCGTGTGCGCGCGTGCGGCATCTGGTTGCCGAAGATGGCGTCATTGAATTTACGGGCACGTGCCTCGATAGTGCGAGAGGTGACGCGAAAAAGCTTGTTTGGCCGAATGCTCGGCGTGATGTCACGGCCTATTTACATGCGGAAAAGGAACGAGCTCTTGCGGCAGCGGTAGCCGCTGCCAAGGCGCGCGAGGAGCAGGCGAAGGCTGATCGATATGTGGCGGGAGCGGTATTCGCATCGGGACGATGTCGATTTAACAATTGTTTGAAAGATGGTTGGACCACTCGTATTGCCGATGGTGATGTCGACGTTTCGTGTTCATTCTCGAATTGTTTCAAGGACGGTTGGACCGCTCGATTTCCAGACGGTTCGCAAGCGACGACGCGATGTTCATTTTCGGATTGTAGCAAAGACGGCTGGACGACGACGTTCCCGGATGGCTCGTTAGCAACGACGCGATGTTCGTTTTCGAATTGCCTGAAAGATGGGTGGTCGACAGATTTACCCGGTGGCGGTACGATTACTACGCGTTGCTCATTTTCTGATTGTTCGACCCATGGGTGGGAGACGAATTTACCGAGTGGACAATCCATTCGCTGTCAGTGCAATTTTGGCAAATGCTTTGAACATGGTACGACGTGCGAATGAATCATTCGTTCGAGTACGTATCGTAAGCGGAGACGAGAACATCCAATCATGTGGGTGGCATACTTCAGTGCGCTCGTGACGCCTCGACTAACTCGCGCGCCTGGGACGGAAGGCGCAACGGATCAAGCGGCTTGGTAATGACACCGATGGCCCCCAGGCCGTTCCATTGCGGCCTGCTTTTAAAATCGCGTATCCCTGTGAGTATAATTACTGGAATTGCTCGTGCGATTGGCGATTTTTTGAGTTCCCCAATGGCAACGATACCATCGATGCCGGGCATGAGGATATCGAGCAGGATCAAGTCGGGACGTTGCTGGTCTGCCACGACGAGTCCTTCGGCGCCCGAGCTGGCGAGCAGCACTTCGAAGCCCCCCAGTTTGCGGAGCGACATCGACCCGATCCGGCGAACACAGGGATCGTCGTCGATGAGCAAGACTCTTTTTATGATCATGTGAACCATAGCGGGAGGATGCTTTCATTCATTGTGGTTTTTTGCAAGCTCGAAAATGAACAGAAATATGCACAAAGTACGATTGTTTCGTCAGATCTGATTAAAAATCGTCGCAGACATGAGCCATACGTCATCGGCGAAATTCACCAACGAAGAATGGGATTATGTCCCTTACGGAAGGAACG
>JANORL010000036.1:0-1936 GCA_031415295.1 Polyangiaceae bacterium
GGATCGACCGCGATGCGGTCAATCCAAACAAGGAGTCAGTTTTTTGAGACAGGTTTTACGCACCACCAGAACCGTTGTGTCATCTTCCAGAAGGCCGGATTCTTTTGCGATACGTTTTTCGTTCCAAACCGGCCGATTCACTTCGCGATTCACGAGAGACAAAGTTCGTCGAATTGCGTCTTCGTTTTGAAAGTATTTGTTTTCTTGCCAAAATGTTGGCAATGGACGCACTGTTTCACCGCGGCTGCCGGGATAGGCAGCGCCAGATGCCGCTTCATAATCGACCGCGCCGTCCGTTCCGATGAGCGCCGATTCGAAATCATTCAATGAACATTCGCGATGAATGACGAGCGACGGGCCTTCGCCCAGAAGACCATAACCAAGATACGGAGGAGCATTGCCTGCAAAAGGAGGGATTTTTACGATTTCACCATTCATCGCCCACAAACCATCGCCGATTCCAAAAATGACGACGCCATCGTTGGAAATTGCCACGCCAACCACCGTAAAAAGAAAATATTCCGCCACGATCCGCGCCACGGGTTCGCCCATGGCACCGAGCAAGCCGCCAAAGGCTTCGAGTGTACGCACGCGAATACGCTCCCACGTAGCGACGTCGCGAATCGAATGACCAGATTGCATTTCCGCCAGCACCTGTTCCGAAATGATGCGCGCTCCTAACGAAGCCCCGACTTCGCTACGTATTCCACTGCCACATCCGTCGCACACGACGCCACATAAGCCAAACGAAGCCGCTCGAAATGCATACGCATCTTGATTCGCTTTGCCTACGACCGTATGCATTCGCCCGGTCACACTACCCGCAGCCATTTCGAACATTTCGTCGAAAAGCATGGCAACACCTCAAATCAAGTCGAAAACAAAACCTTCTTTTTCCAGCTTTCGGTACGCTTTTTCATCGAATCGAAAGAGCCGTGCCGCGCGATGCGCAACGTCTTGCTCCACTTCGTCCGTTTCAATGAGTAGCTCCGTCGCCAGCACTTTTTTACGAAAATTGCGTTTGTCGATTTCTCTATCGAGCACCTTTTCGTACACCCGCTGAAGTTGCGTCAACGTGAATTTTTTCGGCAACAATTCAATTCCAATCGGCGTCTGCGTCACCCTCGTGCGTAACTTGCCAATGGCCATTTCCACGATCATATCATGATCGAAAGCAAGTTTCGGCAAGTCGTCCACGCCAAACCAAGCCGCCTCTCGAGCGTCCGTCGCTGCACGCACCGCATGCTCGGACAGCTTGACGAGCGCGTAATGCGCCACGGATACGACACGTTCACGAGGGTCGCGATCGATCCCGCTAAAAACATGAAGCTGTTCGAGTACCGCTCGATCAATACCCGCTTCCTCACGCAACTCGCGCCGCGCTGCTTCCTCCACCGTCTCGTCCATATGGACAAACCCACCAGGAAGGGCCCAACGCCCCACATAAGGGTCCATCCCTCGTCGAATGAGCAAGACCTTCAAGTCGTCATCGTCAAGACCAAATACCACGCAGTCCACTGCCAGCGCCGGCCGCGCGTACCGGTAGGTGAAGGTGTCGTTTCGAGCGTCTCGCTCGTTCGTGTTCATCTGACACGAAGCTTAGTGTCTACTTTACACCATGTCAAGGAAGAATTTTTGATCCCGTCTCTCCCAGACACAGTCGGTTGCCGATTTGACACGATCGTGCTTGGCCACAGAGACACGGATCCCTTTGCTTCCCGCGATTTCATTCCCAGAAAGCGTTGGCATCGGCTTTGCTCAAACACGGTCCCGTCAGGAGGTCGCGTCCCATGCTCGCCGTTTCAACCTTGTGCAATCAGCCCTTCGCCCCGAATCCTTTTCACGTTTCGACGATCGACGAACTTCGCCGAGCCCTCGTTTCGATGGCTCCCGAGCTTTACAACCGCGCGTTTCGTATGTCGCGTTCGAGTGTTGC
>JANORL010000037.1:0-2338 GCA_031415295.1 Polyangiaceae bacterium
GAGCGCGCGTGCTTGCTCGTCGCGACCGCGAGCGAGACGGATCGGGCGTGGCAGGTGCGCACGGCGCTCGTTGACTTCTTTCTCGCGTGCCGGCGAGAGCGGACAAACGCTTCGTCGATCTCGCCCGCCCTCGCCCACGACATCGAGAAAAGCCGCGCAGAGACGCGCGCGATGCTGGACGAAGTTCGTGCCATCCGGAGCGAAGTCGTCCACGTGCTCGGCATCGATGCGCGGGTGCGTCAACTCGAGCAGCGCGCTGCGCGCAAGCCCTCCGTCGCTTCTCTCACGACGCCGCTCGAAGCTCTTGCCGCGGCTGTCCTTCCCTCGCTCGCTCAACATCCCGAGGGCTTGACAACGCTCGAGCTGCTCGAGCTCGCCAGACCCGCCATCGATGGCGCTCGAGGACGACACACGCACACGAACCCGCTCGGGAAGGAACTGTCGGCGCTTATGAACGCCGGATACCCAATCGAGCGCGCATGGGGACACGGGCACATCGCGAGGTGGCGCCGGCGAAACGAATAGCGTCACGGCGCAACTCCACGGCATGCCAACGCCGCTCGAATCGCTCGTAATGCGTCGCCGCGGCGCATGAATTCAGTGCGCGGCACATCTCGACGCAATCGTCCCCGAATCACCCACGCAAAATCAATGGAGCGGCGCCAAAGGATGCATACCTGAGCGCCGCTCCTCATTACGCGATAGGCGAACACTGCGCCGCGCCAACGCTTTAGGTTCAATCGCATAACACACTGCCTGATTCCCGGTACCCTTGGTCCATGTTGTATCGGACGTGCCACGGCGCGACGGTGCGCTTCGAGCACGAGGCTGGGCAATGGCTTTCGTCCGTGTCTATCCATTGCGCCAAAAATACATCGAGGCAACTCGTGCAATGGACGCACGACTCGTCACGACCATTCACGCCAGCCCCAGGAAGCATATGTCCATCGTGGTCACAACCGCCGTTGGCGCACGATTTGCGAAGCAATGGAAGGCCACAATGCCGCTTGATTGCGCGCACTTCTGTCGCGTCGAGTCCGAGTCTTTTATATGTGGATAAAACCTCGAACGTACCTGGGCGTTTGTTCCGTTCGAGCAATGAATGGTAAACAGTCGAGAATCCTGTGCGCTGCGCGAGGGCAAAAAGCGTAAGCTCGCGACTCGTGCGAATCGCGAGCAAAACCTGACCTAGCGTCTTGCCCTCGAGCGCTTCCATTACCCCTTCTTCTTCGCTTTTGAAGCAGCTTTCTTTCGAGAAAGCAGTTCGCTCGAGCTGAGTTTCCAACACTCGTCTTCGATGTTCTCGATTCGCCGCTCGACTTCGAGGTACGACATGATGGAACTGAGCGCCGGTTGGTAGGCGACCTCTTCGCCGCGGAGTTCGTCGAGTGTTACGACATTACGGAACGCGCGAGCCATGAACGAGAGAATCGCCTCGACTGCAGTCGCGCACGACACGCATAGCGTCTTTTCTTCGTTCGCCCACACGAGGCAACCTGGTTCGGCGGGGCCTTCTTCGTCTTGACACGCTTCGCATTTCGCGAGCGGCGCATCAGTTTCAGGATCGCCTTCTGCTTCGACGACGCCTTCGAGTTCTATCTCTACGGGCTCGGCTTCGGTTTGAGCAACGTCATTGCTTTCCCTCGTTTTCAAGTCGGCATACCTGCTGCCCAACTCGAACAACTCTGAATCTAAATTGGTGGTGATGATGCATTCAACAATGACTTGTGCCAGGTCAGTCGGCGTGCGATCCTCACTGGTTACCCATTCAATGACGCCATTGAGATCTTGATCGGCGTCATAGTCTTTGTCGTCAGGAATGGCCGGCAAATCGTGACGGATCCGAATGTTGTCGAGATGGTCGACGTCGCTGAGCATTCGAACGGCAAGGCCAGCAACAAAGCGCCAAAGGCGCATACCATCTGCCGGATCGATGCTGGCAATGATCCGCCCGAACTGCTTTCCGCGCGCGGCGCGTAGCTCCTGCAGGCTTGGTCCCGATGGAATTCGAGGCAATGCAGAGCCGTTGCTCGGTGTACCTTCATTACCGTCTGTTTCTGAATCGTTATTCCACTCTTCTTCGCTTTCAGCGATTTGTGCGTGTCCCGCTGCTCGCAAGCCTGCTGCAATGTCTTTCCGCAGCATACATTCGTGAATCTTGCTATGCGCATAGACAATGATTGACGTCTTGGCCGCGGCCCCGAGCAGCTCGCGATAAGTTTGGGCTTTGCCGTCGACGTAGACTTGCTCGCCCAGGTCCCCGATCGAGCGGTCTGTCGGCATCGAGCTCCACGGTGATGGGTATAGCTTCAATGCTTCGTCGCCTTCGATGACTTTG
>JANORL010000038.1:0-1881 GCA_031415295.1 Polyangiaceae bacterium
AATGGAACCGGGGGTAATGGGGATGAGCTTCGGTTCGGGAAACTCGCGGCCTTCCACGTAGCACTTGGCCCATTTCTTGGCTTCGGCCTTCATTTTGCGACGACATGTAGCGTGCTCGCCGTACACAAATACCGGGAATAGGAGCGCATTCGGGTCTGTCGGGGGCGTCGGTTCGGACATGACGCCGACGCGTTTCGCACAAACCGACGACGATGGCAAGTTAATTCGAATGATTGTTCCGGGAATCCGAAGGGGTTTTTCGGGGCACTGCTGGGTGTGGGTTTTTGGGGGTCATGCGCGTATCGGATCCCAAAGGCCGCGCATTCACCGATGGTAATGACTTCGACGGCGCAGGAACAGGTTTTACCGGTACCGCAATTTATCGAATGATGGGCACCACCCGCGGCATGTTGTCCATGTGGTTCCAGAGTCTCGCCGAAAGCACGGCTTCTGCCACCGCACCAATGCCTCGAATGGGTAACGTCACGCCATCGCGGAATTGACCAAGTATGTCCCGGCGAAGCACCATCCCTTCAAGGTCATGAAACAAGTCGTCCGGGTCGGCGTTTCATTTCCTCTTGGAATTGTCTCTCCAACGGTGTTAGCCTTTTAACGAGCGGTACGAGCGCCACGTCATTCGTGAGGAGGAACTTCATGAAACGGAAGCTTTTGTCAGGGTTTGCCGGGTTGGTTCTGTTCGGGTCATTTGGCGGTTTGTCGGGGGCGTTTGCATCTACCCAGCAAGCGGCTCTGCAACGCTCGCAAATCGCCGCGGAAGTGTGTAGCGTATGCGACGCAAACTGTTACCGTATCTACGAGTTGGAATCGGAAAAGTGCAACGACGGCAGGAAGTACAGGACGAAAATGCAAAAGATGTTATGCCGCGGATTCGCCTCGGAGGAACACGGACGGTGTCGTAAACGATGCAACCACAATAAATAGGCAGCAACCATGCCCACAACGACAACAACGACGTTTGATTGCATAGGCGTGCGCGAACTCGAATATCGCGAGAAGCCTGACGCACCGTCCTGTAAAGCGATCGTTCGATTGGGCCGACCGTACTTTGACCCGCCGCCACCCGAAGAGGAAGAGTGGAATTCGGGAACGTGGGTTGGTCCCTTCGAAATTGTGATTGAAGGAAAAGCTGTACGGTCATCACGTGCGTTTGGCGCGGACGCCATACAGGCGTTGCAGCTCGCCCTCGTGCACGTTATGTTGGACCTCCAGCAGATCTATCCGGGGCAATTCACCATGGATGGCCATCCGGAACTTGGATTCCCTACATCAACCACATGACGCTGGCAGCCGAGTCGAGGTGGATCGCGACGGATTACCGGCAAAAAGCGCGCAACCTTGTCGTCGTGGGCGCTCCACCAAACCAACGTCCGCAGATAGTCCGCCATCGTTTTACCCGGCAGGAGCGGCATCTCCGCAGCCGCGCTCGTTTGTCCCAGCGTTTCCAGCGCTTGGACCAACCGCTCCACCACTTCGTGCAGCGCACGCGCAAAACGCACCATTTCATGATACGTCGGCTCGTGCCATCGATTGTCCGCCATCAGGATTCTGGGAAGAAGTTCGGCATGCCTGGGTAGGGCTTCCCAGGATCCGTAAAGAATGCTCGGCCGATTTTGTACGGAAAGCCATAACAATCGAACAGTGTTTCCGAGTTCGACGTGTCCCATCCTTTGGGTACCATCGTTTCGTACGTCGCTCGGGCCAACGCGAGCGCGTCAAGGAATGCCTCGATAAAGTCTGCTCCCGTGCCATATCGCACTGGAGGTAGTTTATCGTCCTCGGAAGTAAATGAAAAAGCGCAATGCCATACCCCATCGGCCGTTTGTAATGGCTTGTAGACGGCAAAATGAAGCGCGCGCAGAA
>JANORL010000039.1:0-12124 GCA_031415295.1 Polyangiaceae bacterium
GTACCCATGCTGCTGAAGATATTCTTGCTTGCACTTTTGGCCGTTCATCGTTTGGCTGCATTAGCCGCCGCAGTACTGGGAAATGCATTTTTGAATCCAGCGCCAATCTTTCCTCCGAGCTTCTTCATTCCCGAGCCGGCCTTTTTTGCCAGAGGCTCGGCAATGAATTTCATCCCGAGCTCGCATGCCAAGTTGATTGCAAAATCGATCAATGCCGCCAGCAGGTCTGCCAAACTCATCCCGGTATACACGGATCCCCACACGACGACGATGTCCGTGGGAGCCGAATACGGATCATGGCACGCAAGATTCAGCGAAAATGGGACGGGGCCAAATGGTGTTGCGGCCAAATCACAATCATCGTTGCCCCAAATGGCGTTTTTGCACGCGAGCGTCACGGAACTCGTACCAAAAAGAATCATGGAACTGCCGAACAACGTGGTCATGATATTCATCCACGTCGGCGGAAACGAAATATGCGGAATGAATAGCCCCGCGTCGCTCGTCCGACCCATGAACAATAGATCGTCTCCGACAACCTTTTTTCCACGACCATTCGACAAGAACGAACCAATCCACAAGCCCTGTACGACACTAAAATTCAAATGAAATGCTTTGGTGGGGACCACGAATGGAGGTACCGGCACCATCATGATCGTATCGTGCCAACTAAACGAAATGAACGGATTGGGGTTGTAATACGTGCGGCAAGCCCACTTCTTCGACATGGCTCAGGCCCTTTCTCGCGGACGCGACCAGGTAATCGCACGCCGCGCATTCAGAAGCGTATCTTCCGTCGTGTCATTGGGAATGCGAAAACGTGCACTCCACAATAGCTCCACTTCGTCGAGATCCAGACGCAAAACGACATGATTCAGCCGCGGTTCAGGCTCGATCACGTCCTTCGGGCCTAGTTCAAAAAGAATGCGCGGCACCTCCCCAGGCAAATCGAGGTGAAACACGGGTTTTCCCTTCCGCATGTTGCGCAATTCAAACGTTTCGTCCGGATTGATGTGCGAAAAAGACATGCCGGGTGCAGCCACCTGCGCCATTTCGAGACGTACATCACTGGCGCGCACCGCTTTCATGAGCGGCAGGATCGACAAGAGATCCTTCGGCGCATATCCTAACTCGATTTCAGCAGGTGGACACGTTTCCTTTTCGTAACTGGGCGGCAAACCAAGGTACGCACAACGCGGGAAAAACTCGAGCGGCTGAAAGTCCCACGAAGCCGGCAAAGGACCTCGCATCCAACCATCCACGGATTTGACGGCAATACGTTCGGGGGTCAAACGCGAAAGCGGATGTTCGAGTTGCGGAATACGCAAACCATAAAAACTTTCGGCGTCCTGTTCGATCAAATATCCAGAACCACACGGATTTCGCGGATAGTGGTAAGGCGTCGTCGCCAAGGGGTGAAAATCAGCTTTGGGATTCTCCCGGCGAATCCACGGAACACCACGTCGCTTGAAGGCAATCATATCGAAGCCGCCATAAGCGCGATCCCACCGCAAAGGAACATCTTCGAATGGTTCCGCTTCAGAAAAACACGGCCTTCCCATGATATCGAAGTCACCATGGCGCGGCCCGTGGACGATGATATTTCGCTCGACATTGCCAAACCGTACCGCCGCTGTCGTTTTGCGTGTGTTGCTGTCGTACGCGTAGGCCGAACCTTGAATGATGAGATCCGTCGCTGGTTTGAACGCCATCGATTCGTCCGCCGCAATGATGGAGGAAACCATGGGCGGCTCGAGATCGGCATACGGAATCTCTTGAAAACAAATGGGATTTTGTTCCTCGGTTGGTGCAAGAACGCATCGCCCGCGCTCGATTTTATACGTGCGTTTGGCGAGAATGACAGCATAACGACCATCTTCTCGTTCCACCGAGACAATGTCGACGGTGGGCTCCGCTTTGGGCAAGGAATTCAGCGTTTGTGTGAGCCCACGGAGCGTCGTGATGAACGCCTGCAAATCGACGGGAACGCCATCAATGGTATTCATGCGCTGGCCTTTTGTTCAATGGCCATGTCGAATGCTCGCTTCAAGGTTTCGTCCTGGAGGATCCGACGCCGCCAAACCCGACGTAGACGCATACCGAACGATGGGTCGACGCCTTGGATTCGTAATTCACGAACGATGCGGGCTTCTTTTTCGGCAATCGTCAGCCGCGCGTAATGCTCGACCCCAAACCGGCCCGGATGCACGCTCTCCCAGCCGCGTACGAAAGCTTCCTCGAACTTCGGAAGTTTGTCCGGTATTCCTTCGGCCATTTCGCGACGCAATTCTTGACGCCAGAATCGATCCGTTTTGCGCCAAATCGCGGCATTGATGTCGTGGGTACGCAGAATGTTCTCCAGTTTGGCGCCTCGTTCCGCAAGTAGTGCCGAAACGAACCCATATCGATCAATGTCGACAACTTCTTCCGGACGACGTGATGGTTCGTCCGCATCTCCCACGTTTTGCAACATAGCTGGCAGCGCTGCGACGGAACGAATGTCGCGTTCAACCGGCACCAGGACCGGCATCAGCGGTGGCGGTGAAATGAGCAGCGGCCCTGGTGCAATGGGAGGCGAATGCAACGCCGGAGAACCTGGGGGCAACGCCAAGGTTTCCGTCGACAAATGTCGGGTGGGACCTTTTGACCATGCCGATAATGGTAAAACGAGCGTTTCACTGCTGCGTCTTTTCTGTTTGGCGGAAGAAACGGCGTTCGTCGGAGCAAACGGCAATCCTGGACCTGGACCAGAGAGTTCATGACCAAACATGAGTGTCCCGCCCATATTTTCGACCGCCGCAGGAGAGACTTCAGCGGCAGGCTTGATACGATCCGCAGGTGGACGGAGCGAAGGAATGACGGGATCAATTCCACCAATACCGACGCCTGTCGCCACGACCACTTGATCGAGCCGTGATTCATCGTGAATTTCGATATGACCACGAAATGTCACCGTCGTCGTCCAAGAATCGACGTCGATGTGCAAAGTATCTGCGCGAAATTCAATAGGCGTCCCGATATCCGCATCAACGGGGTCGAGGCCGTAAATGGCGCCCATCGCCCGCGCCCCAGGAAGCGTGATTTCGACACGCTCGCGTTCTGGGTCGAATCCCTCGAGGATTAAATGAGCATCCGGGGGTAGTTCGTCGATTTGTTGATCGTACGGCGCCGATTGAAAATACGAAAAATCGAATTCCGGCGGCAGCACCATGAGTGGCGATTCGACATCCCGCAAAGCAGTGTCCCCGAGTTTCTTTTTGCGTACGGGCCACGCTGAACTAATGGGGCCAAACCCAACAGGTCGCGAAGGGTCTCGGGGATCCAGAATGTTGGGCCGATCGTCATCATCGGCATTTTCTTCGCCACATCCAATGGGATTCTCCGCCGTAGCAATTCCACCCAATGCCCGCTCATAGACAATTGGCATACGAACGAAAGGCACCGGAGCACTATCTTTTGTCACCCGCGCGCCTACGACATGCGCGTTTTTGGCGAAAAGCAATTCGTCACCATGCTTTAATGCGACCCGCACGGTCATTTCGGGAACGGACGATGTGCGAGGCGCGTGTGCATTCCCGAGAATCGTGACATCGACACGTGGTTTTCTTGGCACTCGATCCGATGCAGCAATGACGCGAGCCATCGGCTGATTTTTGTGATGCACATCCGAAATGCGATACGGTTGCGGAGCCGTCGCTGGAATCATGGGCGACACCTTTGCCAAGAACGTCGCTTTTACAACAACGGTGATCCGTAACACGCCATGCTGCCGCCACGGAACGACGCCCAACGCAAAGGGAACCGGTACCACGTCTGCTGAATGTTCACCTTGCACGTCATCCTCCTCAGCAAAGCACGCGCCACGGGATAGAATCGCCTTACGCTCGTCTCCCTTCCCGTTGACGACAGCAGAAGACTCGCGCATAAGTGTGCCCTTCGTCAAGGGTCTTGCATCGGGCGGCGGGGCGTGATGTTCTCTTGCCAGGTCGTACGAGTCGCCATGCGCATCGCGCATCTTGCTGCCAAAACCGCAGCGGCCGAGTGCCAAATTCGCAGTGCATATGGAGAATCCGCATAAACAAGCCAGGAATGAAGCAATGGCGCGCTTATTGCTGAACGTGGGAGACGACGAATGAGCTTGACATGTCCGACGTGTCGCACGGCGTACCCGGAGGGCACCGTCCAATGCCCCGTCGACACGAGTACACTGCTTCCCGAAGAAGCATTTGCGAATGCGGACCCACCGCTCGAACCGGGAACGATGATCGGAGAATATCGCGTCGAAAGAAAGCTCGGAGAAGGATCCTTCGGCGCAGTGTACGCCGGTTTGCAGCCACTCATTGGCAAAAAAGTAGCGATCAAGCTACTGCACAAGCGGATGTCGTCGGAGCCAGAAATCGTTTCGCGTTTCATCGACGAGGCACGAGCCGTCAATAAGATTGGCCATCGCAATATCATCGATGTGTTTTCGTTTGGTGTTTTTAATGGAACCCAGCATTACTTCGTCATGGAGTTTTGCGAAGGTATGACGCTCGGACAACTGCTCCATCTGAAAAAACGCCTTTTACCGATGGAAGCATTGCCCATTCTTCGCGGGATTGCGGATGGTCTCGATGCTGCCCACCAAGCGGGCGTCACGCATCGTGATCTAAAACCCGACAATGTCTTTTTGGTTCGGATCAAGGACAATCAATATTTCCCAAAACTTCTCGATTTCGGCGTGGCCAAACTCGCCAAAGAAGAGGCATCGCAACAAACGGCAACGGGCGTAGCCATTGGCACACCGAGGTATATGTCGCCAGAGCAATGCCGAGGCAAGAAAATCGACCACCGAACGGACATTTACGCTTTGGGATGCGTCGCGCACGAATTGCTGACGGGTAAACCCGTATTCGAGGCTGATTCAACGGTGGATTTGTTGTTCAAACACACGATGGAACAGCCTCCGACCATGTCGAGTATTTGCCCGAATTTGCCCCCAGAGCTCGATGCCCCCGTACTCGAGATGCTGGCGAAGCGCCCCGCCGGCCGACCGCAATCAGCCGGATTGGCGATCAATGCCCTGGCGGATGCAATTCGCATGAGCCGCACGAGCAAACCATCCATTCCGCCAATCACGGCGATGGGGACAGCGGATACCGTACGCGCTGCCGGCGTGGATGCGCAACAGACTGCGCCAAACGACAATACGCGCACAGTCCCAGCCGAGCCTTTCCACACGCCCGATGAAACGGCACGATTGAATGATTCCATCCCGGCCACGCGCAAATCATTGACTGAAGGTCAAATCACGGAGGCCATGACGGGCCCATTGCCGCCAGATTCCGGAAACACCGAAATCGCGTCCGGTCCGCCCATTCACTCGCAAGTGCCCGCTACGTTAGCAAGTACGCCTCTGACCGGCGCGGTCGTTGACCGCATGCCTGAAGTCAAAATCGTGGGAGCACACGAGCTGACAAAAGCGGTCGTCGGCTCGACTTCGCCAAGGTCGTCGCGTGTCGGTGGTTTGTCTAGAAAGAATACCCTCATCGTGGCCAGCGGTATCGTGGTCATGCTTGGGTCCGGAGCTCTTTACCTGCGACGTTCTGCCCCAACGATACCATCGACGACGACGGAAGCGGTACCAAGCCAAACCGCCAAAGTGCTCGCGCCGGAACGGGCAACGATTACCCTCAAGGCGACAGTCACTCCAGCGGACGCTCGTATTCTCGTGGACGGTCGCGATTTGGGCAGCGCTGGTGATGCGATTCTCTTGCCGCGCGAAAAGAAGGAACATGCGGTCCGTATCGAACGCAAAGGTTACGAATCGCAAACGATGTGGGTAACTGCCGAGGCGGATAAACAACTCGGCCCCATTACGCTGCTAACCCATATGGTAGCGCCCTTGGCTTCCGCGTCAGCATCGACGAAGAAGCCGCCATTGGTGCCTTCAGGCAAAGCGACAACGACGGCGACGACAAAAACCAAGCTCAATAAGGATTTGTTGAAACCCAAAGAGCTCGGGGGAACCAAAAAATGACTTACGACCGATACTTCGCAATGTTGACGTTGCTTGTAGGTTCGGCAGGCTGCTCCGATTTAGAACTTTTGAATGCCGATACCTGTGGCAACCTCGTCGTCGAAACGGATGCCGGTGAAGATTGTGATGATGACAAGGATGGGTGTGGAGCCTCAGGTTCGACGAATGCGTGTCGTTTTACATGCGAAACCAATTCCACAGGGTGTCCCACAAGTCTCGGGTATCAATGCGGGTCGGATTTCGTGTGTCGCCGATCTTCCAACACGTTTGCCTCGATGCGCACGTATACGACAGAAACGGCGCGCGATTTGCTTGTCGGCGACGTCGGTGCCGACGGATGTGCCGAAGTCATTGTCACCGCCAAGCGTTCGATGATCGCGATGGGATTCGCGAGTGACAAGTCGCAATCGTGCGTCGATTCGGAGCAAACACTGCGCACCAATCGCCCGGATCCCGCACGTATCATTCCTACGCCCCTCCCCATTTTGACGGACTTGACCCCAAGCGACGATTCGGGAAAGTTATCGCTCCTATCCGCCAATCCCAGCCAGTTTGGGGATGGTTTGTCATTGCATTTCACCAGCGAAACGTCCGTACTTTCCCCCGTGCTTTTTCCGCGCATTGAAAAACCAGCTGCAGCGATGCGTGTGATTTCCGCAACGCTCTTGAATACCGAAGCGCTCGTCCTGCTCGAACAACGGTCCGCAGACAAAACCGACGTAGCCATCATTTTCGATGCAACGAAACCGCCTTCGATTTTTCCTGACGCACTTCCGATCAAAATCGACGAAATTGCATCGATTATCACTGCCGACGTTTTCGTGCCGCCCGTCATGCCCCCCATGATGCCTCCACCGCCATGTCAAGAACTCGTGGTGACGAAAAAAGGCAGCACCGTCATCGAGTTATATCAGCTCTGCACACCCAATGGAGGCTATCAATTCGCGCCGCTGCCGAATCCGAAGATCACGTTAATGGATACGACTGTGCGTAATGAGAACACTCGACTCATCGCGGCAGATGTAAATGGCGATATGATCACGGACATTGTGGTGAATGGCGCGGATTTCAAAGCGCACGTCGCATATGGACTCGGTGATGGTCGATTTCATTCGACGGAGCCTCCACTGGCGCCAATGGTCATGCCCAATCAAAAAACGAGCACGATTACCACCACCAACATGGCGGAAACGACGGCTGCTGGAGAAGACAGAATCTTCATTGCCGTCGAGATGGACTCCATGCATGCGGGAGTCGAATTTTATGGGCCTCCTTGTCCACCACATGCAGATACATTCACCTCGCCCACGTGTGGATCCGTGACCGGCGGGTGCGAAGCAATCGTCGTCGATATCGACAATGATGGCGATCAGGATGTGGTTGTTTCGGAAGGACAAGGAGTAGACCTCGCTATTCACCGTCAAAGTGGAGGGGCCTTTAATGTGACGTTTCTCGACACGACGTGCCCGCCGCACAATTTGGGCGCGGGCGATTTCGACGGCGATGGCGTGAACGACGTGGCATTTTTCGACCAAGCAACGAACAGCCGGGGGGACAATACGACATCGTTGTCGATTGTTTATGGGAATGCGTTGGCGGCCCCCAATGCACCACTGGCGAGTGGCAGATTCGATGATGCGACGAGCCTTTCTGCTGTTCACTTGGGCGACCAAGGTTCTGGCTCCTTCATCGCAATGACTCGAACCATCGATGGCAGTGCGTCTTCCGCCATGGGATTCGTCGAAGTCGGAAATGAGCGAGCAATCTCGGGACCTTTCTATTTGAAGTCCGACGCCACAGGTAGCCAGTCGCTCGATTCACTCGACATCGTAGCACACGCAGCCGGAGCATTTGCTTCGGGAAGCGATTTGGCATTCGCGGTATTGACGGATTCCGCATCCACCGAACCCAACCTGTGGTTGGTTCAACCCGATGAAAAGAATGGCTTGTTAAAAGCTTCGTCAATGGGCGCATCTTCGGACATACCTTGCGACGACGCTTGTTTGCTCGCCACTGTTCCCCAAGTATCCCCAGAGAAACCAATCCTGATGCTGCTTGGCAAAAATGTTGCCGTTCTTTATGCTGCAAGCTCAACGGGATTCGAACAAACCCGGACTCTCACGTTGACACACGCATTTTCGTCTAAAATCACCAAGAAAAACCCTCCGGACAAAGACAACTTGCGGCCACTTGTCGCAGATATCGACCATGACGGCCAAATGGACGTGCTCGCCATAGCCACGACCGGTGCACTCGTCGGATTGTTTGGCGCGGCGGATGGCAGCTTTTCAGAAGTGGAGCTGCTCCCAGGGCCATCGTGCGTCAATTATGCCTCTTGTGGGAACTACGCACCCGTGCAAATCAACCTCGACGGCGACGAAAATCTCGAACTCATCATCGCCACCCCGCTCGATTCAATGATTCCGTCGCCGGGGTCATTAAAACAGTATGAAATCGATGGGAAAGGCGCGGCGCGCAAACTCAAAGCCATTGGAGACATCACGCTCACGAAGGATGGCCGTCCCATCAACGTCGACATATTGGCGGACTCCGACCGCATGATGCTCGAAGCAGGAGATATCGACGGTGACGGCGTCACGGATCTCGTCTTCATGCCGAGTAGCGATTACTTCACGGTCCTGCGAGGACTTCCGGTGCACGAATGAAAAAGCTACGCAGACAAACACTGGTTGGCTTCGTGTTCGTTATGGCGTTTTCCGCTGCTGCATCGAATGGACTTGCGGATGATCGCGAAGCCGCTGGCAATCTTTTCGATGCTGGCGCGGAAGCCTACGATGCAGGTCAATATCTGGTCGCTGCCGAAGCGTTTTTGAAGGCGCATGCATTGTTGAAAAGTCCTGCGCTTCAATTTTCGGCGGCTCAAGCATATCGCCGGCAATATCTGGTCGATTCGTCGCCTGATGCATTGCGCCGCGCCGTGCGGTTGTACCGCGACTACATACGCGAGGACACTTCAGGGCAGCGCCGAGAAGAAGCCGTCAATGCGCTCGCCGACCTCGTCCCGCTCGAAGCGCGTTTGCGTAAAAAGAAAATCGCGGCAATCGTAGCGCCTCCACCATCGCCAACTCCGCCGATCATCGCCCCGGGCAAACCCTCTGCGGGAAAGCTCGCACCTATTCCGATACCCGTTCCTGGACATACGCCACCAGAAAGTGCGCCTGCGCCCGATGCGTTGCTTGACGAAGCGGAAGAACCGGCACCCGATGTGCCACGAAAAACGCGCGTGCTCATTTCGGCCAAACCCACCGCGGCGGAAGTTTCCATCGATGGCGGCGCATTCGTCCACGTTCCCGCCGTCGTCGAAATAAAATCAGGCCCGCACAGGGTCAACGCGAAAGCCGAGGGGTATTTCGAAGAAGAATTTCAAATCGATGCGGTCGAAGGTGAACTCGTGGCCCGACACGTCCTCTTGCGCCCCAAACCTGGGCGATTGTCCGTGCAAGGACTGAGCGGCGCAAGTTTGTCGCTCGATGGTCAACTGCGGGCGGTGTTGCCATTGGAACGTCCACTCGACGTGGCTGCCGGAGAGCATTTTGTTACCATCACGCATGCGGGACGAATTTCTTATGCGAAAAGCATTACGATCGGCCAGGCCAAAGACGCGGTTGTCCGGGCCGATTTGGCCATGACGAACCAGCGAATCGCCGCTTGGTCCACGTTCGCGATTGGATTCATGGGAGCCGCGGCAACGGGGTTACTTGGCGGTTTGACGTCGAACAAGAATACCGTAGCAGCGAACCTCGATACGCAAAGACAAGCGGGAACCATGTCCTCCGCAGACATCGCGACGTACAATGACGCCCTCTTGTCGCGTAATGCGTTGGCAGCGGCCACGTCGATTACCGGCGGCGCGTCGGCTCTGGTGCTTCTGACCAGCGCTGGAATGTTCCTGTTCGACAATCCGGCGACGATTCCGGCACCGCAGAAGAAGTCGGATACGGCGCCGTCAGCTCCTCGCATCGAAATGACGGTGGGACTGTTGTCGGCAGGCGTGCGCGTAGATTTTTGACCGCGAAGGGCGCGGTTTTTTTCGCGCCTTGCAATACCCCACGAACCTCAATTCGTGATAGGTTGCGACGTCCATGGTTTGCCTTCTCGTTGGTGATACGAACGCTGATCTCTGCGCGACGCTCGAATGTTTTCCGTTCGAAGGCGACGACACGGCCATCACCGCGCTCGGTTTTTATAGCGGCGGAACGGCGGCAAACGTCGCGGTCGCGTACGCACGATTGGGCGGTTCGGCGCGTCTGCTCTCGCGCGTGGGCAATGACGCCGCGGCGAAGATTGCCGTACGCGCCGCAATGGAATCGGGCGTGGATTTGGCGTTCTTACAACACGACTCGAAACTAGCGACGGGACTTTGTTTCGCCGCTATTTCACCCAATGGCGAACGAACATTTTTCAGCTATCGCGGGGCCAATGTGGCCCTCGAATTGCCCAATATGAATCACGTTTTTCAAGACGTACGGTTTTTACACGTTTCTGGTCACGCTTTGCTGGACGGAGATCAGCGTAATACCACCCTGGTTTTGCTCGACGAAGCATATCGACGCGGCATAACGACCTCGATCGATCTTTGTCTGCCGCTGTTGCGTAAACGTCCGTTGGAAATCATGACACTCGCGCCACGGTTGTCCGCCATTTTTGCCAATACCCGAGAACTTGGTTTGTTAGGGACTTCGTTAGGTTTTACCGGAAACGATACCGACCTCGTCAGCCGGACGCTTTCGGCGCTTACGCACGCCGGCACACCACTCGTCGTTGCCAAGCTCGGTGCGGCCGGATCACAAATCGCCCAAGGGTTGTCGCGTATCAGCGTACCACCGTTACCCGTCCACGCTATCGATACGACCGGCGCTGGAGATGGGTTTGTCGCAGCATTCCTATTTGTATTGCTACGAGGTGGTTCTGCAGAAGCCGCTGCACAAGTTGGCAATGTCGTGGGGGCACTCGTCTCGAGCCGCAGCGGAGCGGCCGACGCATCTCCCACGCTCGAAGAAGTATTCGCCGCACTCGACACGCAAGGAGTGAGCAAAGCGCTTGACGTTTTTGCATTCCTGGCCCAAAGAACGAATCCATGACGCCTGCCTGGAAAACAAGACTCGACGCACTTCGATTGCGAGACCTTGGGGACATCTTTCGAGGTCAAACGAAACCCGTAATCGGCATGGTGCATTGCTGGCCTCTACCGGGCGCTCCTGGCTATTCGGGTTATGGAATGGACACGATCATCGAACACGCCATATCGGATGCCCGCGCACTCGCAGAAGGTGGCGTCGACGGATTGATTGTCGAAAATATGTGGGACGTTCCTTTTCGCGCTGGACCACACATTGCACCGGAAAGCATCGCGGCGCACGCTGTCGTTGCCCGTGCCGTGCGTGACGCCGTCGCATTGCCCCTGGGCATCAATCTCGTGCATAATGGCGGTGTGGCTCTGCTCGGCATTGCAATAGCAGCCGGAGCGTCTTTCATTCGCGTATGTATGTTCACAGGCGCCGGCGTGTGGGAAGCGGGTTCGTGGGACGAAGGATGTGCTGCGGATTTGCTGCGAAGACGGAAAGAACTTGGAGCTGAGCATATTAAAATCATTGCTGACGTCGACAAAAAGCATTCCGTGCGTTTTCCCGGTATCGATTTGCCCACCCATATTGAATGGACGCGTTTTTCTGGCGCGGATGGGCTTATCGTCTCGGGTAAGATGACGGGTGATGCGCCAGACATCGAAAAGATTCGCGCGGCAAAATCAATGGCCAAAGATTGCCCGGTCCTCATTGGCAGTGGCGCAACGGAAGAAAACGTCGGCCTATTTCTCTCAGTCGCCGACGGAGTTATCGTCGGGTCGAGCATCAAGGAAAATGAGCGTATTGAAGAACCCGTGGACGTCGAACGCGTTCGGCGGTTCGTAAAAGCAGCGCGGTCATAACATCGTCGTCGACTCTCGAACCGAGTCCCGCTATGTTCGATCCATGTCGCGCAACGTGTCGCCCGATCGTCGCCATCCCCGAGAAGAACGTAGCAAGGAAGCCATCGATGACATTCTCGAAGCCACGGCGCAAATATTGAAGCAAGTCGGTGTTCACA
>JANORL010000040.1:0-12331 GCA_031415295.1 Polyangiaceae bacterium
CGTGAATGCGCCGCGCTTCCAACCAAACAATTCCGCCATCTGCAATTCGTCGGGCGTGCTCATGAGGTCCAGGGTTTCGAATCGATTTCCCTTTCGTGACGATTGCTCGTGGCACCATCGGGCCATGCGCGATTTACCGGCTCCCGTCGGGCCACTGATCAGCACGGTCTCTTCTTGTTCGGCAAACACGCGGGTCACCCAGTCGGATCCGAATTTTGATGGCTCGGACACACTGTCCAGCTCCCCGTAATCGTGGTTCTGTCGCTCGAACATGTAGGTGCGTTCATGTTTCGCGGATCCGATCCGCCGACCCCAAATTGGATCCGATCAGGCGGTCCGTGACAGTCCTTTCGACAAATTATGCCGATGTTTGCTAAACGGATGATCCATCACTCGTCCAAACTGGTTGCAATTCGGGGCCAGGACCGATGTGTTTGGAGTGTTCGTGACAAACTTTAATACCGCCATGGGCTTGGGTTTCGCTGTCGTAAATCACGTAGTGATCGACTCTAACATAACGGTGGGTCATTGATCGCGCTCGTGATGTTATGCCAATAGATGGATCCCCATGAAAAGGAACCCAACATTCAAATGGAGCAACATACGAAGTAGCAATCTACATGCCACCGGAGGCGAGGCTCGAGTTGCAGGCAAAGCTTGATGAAAACAGGCCGCAAACCACGGCGCGCTCGGATTCGCAGTGAGAGCGCCAACGATGCTTTCGTCATTTGGTGAAGCGCTTCGTCACTGGGTGACGCAGCAGTGCTTCGCGCCGGTGGTTTCATCGTCGGGCTCACCAAAAGCCCTTTTCTAACAGATCCCCCACCTTCGATCTCACTCACAAGGCATTCCTCTTCGCATGTGGCCAACTCCCGCCTCCCGCATGTCCCATGTCTGATGAGGATCGCCACATTCGGACTCGCGTAGTCGCCTTGTCCCCACGCGTCGGCCATGTTCCGTTCTCTGCACGTGGCTTCCGGGGTCGGTGCAGGCCATCTACCGATGCTGGTGGTGCCCAATCCGCGAGGCATGGCCCAGTTCGGTCTCTGTGATTCGGCATTCCTGTGCGCGGGAGGCACCTACGGGAGACGGTAACCGCTTCCGCTCATGGCGGAAGGCACCTACGGTCTTCGGTAATCGCCAAGTCTGTGCAGAGGAGCGACCTGACGTCTCCCGTAGGTGTTCGCTGCGCTTGAAAAAGACTTCAAACCCAGGCAAAAACGAAATCGTACACAAAAATTTGTCCGTTCATGTCGTTCGGAAATACTGCCTGGCACATCGGAGGTGATTTTCGATGGGAGACGTGGTTCAAGCACGAGCGGCGGTCGACGAGATTCTTAAGGACACGGGCAAATCGCTGGATGAGTCGCGGGCGCGGGGAGGGACCATTCAAGAACGTGCGGAGAGCTGCATTGCTCCCGTGATGGCCATGGTCAAAGCGACCGAGCAAGAATTGCAGATTGCTCGCGAGGTCCTGGGTCCTTTGCAAGCGGCCCTCAATGTTGGAAACGACGAAGCAGATGGGGTGCTCAATCGCATCTACGATGAAACGTGGAACGATGTGGGAAGGCCAGCCAATGATCGGTATTTGGCTCTCATGTATCCAGGCGGAGCTGGGTATTACACGGAAAACGATACGGCAGGGCAACCCACTCGAATGGAGCTTCTCGCCAAACTTTATGATCGGAAGCTGCACCCGAAACTCACCGAGGCGCAATGCCAAGGGTATGCGTTACGTATTCGTGAAGCGGCGGCGGCATTAAAGGCGGATATCGATGCCGCGGCGGGGCCTGCGGCAAACGTCGGATTGCTGGAACGTGTACGCACGGCGCTGGGACGCATGGCGCAATTCGAGCTGGCCAACTTGAAGCGTTTGTTCAAAATCGATGGAATGAGCGAAGCGGAGATCCATACAATCATTCCGGATCGACCGGTGGCGAAGAAAACGCCGAAGAATCCGTAAACGATTTTACTCTGTTTTGTCTACCGGTTGAGCGCTTCGCGCTCAACCTTAGTCAGGAAAAGTGCCGACAAGCGCTGCGCGCTTTCGGCACTTTCCCTCTACCCAGTTCCCGATGGGGCGTGCAGCCCCAAACCCCGCCGGAATAGAGAATTGAGGGCGATGGATGTCTAAGTTATCGCCTGTGGGGGTGAGGCGCCAAAAATCGTTTTGCATGCCGCACGCTTTGCGGTAAAGTCGGCCGCATGATTCCGGCGTTCAACACCGCAGGCCCGTGTTTCCCCGATGAGCACTACATGCTCCCGCCCGAACGACGACTTGGGGAGGTGATGAAACTCATTGAGCAGCACAAGTATTTCACGTTCACGGCAGGCCGGCAAACGGGCAAAACCACAAGCGGCATGTGGATCAAGACGCACCTCAACAAGACCGGCGCATGGCGCGCGTTATGGGTTGATATTGAAACGGCGCGGGAGCAACCCGACCAGGCCAAGGCGTTTCGGACATTGCTCGGCAAACTCGACCATATCTGTCGTCGCGACCACCCAGATGTCATGCGACCCGATGTCGAGGAGCTTTTGCGAGATCCCAGTAGCGCCGTCGGCAAGTACCTTGCTTTTCTCGCGCGCCAAGGAGATCGCCCCTGGGTCATTCTTTTCGACGAAGCCGACTGCCTCGTTGGTGCCGCGATGGTTTCGTTCTTGACGCAGCTTCGCGACGGGTACCTCGATCGTCGAGAGACTCCATTTCCTGCGAGCATCGCGCTTATCGGACAGCGTCAGGTCCGCGATTACGCGTTGGCCCAAGAGGAACGTTCGACGGTCCTTTGGCTCGGCACGAGTTCCCCGTTTAACGTTACCGCCGAGTCCATGACGCTGGTGCCATTTACACCGGCCGAGGTCGAAGAGCTGCTGATGCAACACACGACAGCGACGGGTCAACGATTCGAGCCGGAAGCTGTCGCGAGAATCGTGGAGCTCAGTGGCGGTCATCCCTGGCTGACCAATGCGATAGCGGATCAAATCGTTCGTCGTGACGTAAAGGATCGCCACATTGCCATTACCGCGGCGCATGTGGATGCGGCGAAAGAAACCATCATTCTCGAACGGCGCACGCATATTGATTCATTGATGGCTCGTTTGCGTGAAGAACGGGTGCGCAAAATCATTATTCCGATGCTGACGGGAGACCGTACCGGGCAGGATACGCTGCACGAAGACTTCTTGTATGTGCTCGGACTTGGACTCATTCGTCGCATTGGCGGGCGTTTTGAAATAGCCAATCCGATATATCGCGAAGTGATTCCGCGGGCGTTGTCTTTTGATCAGCAGATGCAGATTGCCAACGAACCGATGTGGTACGTCCGGAAAGACGGGACGCTCGATATGGGCAAACTGATGGTGGATTGGCAGGAATTCTGGCGCGAGGACGGGCACTTGGCAGCCGAAGGATTCTTGTATCGAGAAGCGGGGCCGCATTTGATGCTGATGGCCTTTTTGCAACGAATCGTCAATGGTGGTGGGCGCATTGAACGCGAATATGGTCTTGGTCGTGGGTCATTGGATTTGTTGGTCTTCTGGAAAAATGATCGTCACCTGATCGAATTAAAAATACGGCGTGGTCCGCGGACCGAAGGGATCGCAATAAACCAAATGGTGCGTTACCTGGACCAAGCGGGTCTTGGCGAAGGGTGGCTCGTGCTTTTCGATAAACGCAAGCTGCGATGGGACCGGAAGATCTTTGTGCGCGACGTCGAGCACGAAGGAAAAACCATTCGGATTGTCGGATGTTGAGCCTACGTGCGTTTGGACGGTCGGAAGTAAACCTTCAATCCGGTTCGTCCAGCGCATCGAGCAGCGCGGTCAAACCTTCGTCCACGTTTCTGCTTCAGCAGCGCTCATGCCGCAGGGCACCTCGCATCTCTGGTAATCGTCAAATCTGTGGTTGGAACCGCTCTGTGCGTACATGCTTTCTTATCACGATGTCGGCGGTTCCGACCCGGAACGGTTTTACCTGTGCGTCCTTGGAACACCGACACGGGTGAACCATTGGTTTTTCGTGGACATACAGCGTCAATCAATGCCGCTACTTGGAGTCACAATCGTACGCGATTCGTTTCGGGTTCCGATGACCTTACAGCGCGTGTGTGGAATGCCGATGGTGCAGATTGGATGATGAATTCGGAGAGGCTCGCGCACCCGGGAAGCTCCAGACCGGCACCCACCGGAAAAGCATCCAAGAGCTGAAAGCGACACGGAAGGGTTGGGGCGATGCACGAATCGCCCCAACCTCGACCCGCGCTCACGGGATGGGGAGTGGTTTGTCGAGCTTGATGCCGCCGATGATGTCGCGGACGCGAATGGATTGTTCGCTGACTTCAATCTCGATGATCGTCAAACGCTTGGTGATGTCGCCGAGGCGGATGGACGCTTTGCCCAAACGATCCGTGAAGTCCTGACGCATCTTCTCAGTGTTTTGACGTGAAACGGTATCGCGCGGGTCGTCCTTGATCTTCTCGATCGCTTTCAGGTTACGCCGCAGTTGTTCGCTCTCGCGTTCGAGGTTCGCTTGTTCGACGGACAGCTTGTCACGCTCGTCGACGGCGCTACGTAGACGGCCACGAGCATCCCAAGCTTTCTTGAGATCGGCGACGATGAGTTTGTCGGCGCGTGGATCGGTCATGTACGCTTTGACCGCGTCGTCGGCGAGGACCGACAAGACGTCGACGTGTCGCGAAAAACTACGTCGCTCTTCGACATCGAGCTTGTTCGTTCCGCGTTTCGGCGTGACGAACGGAACAAGAGCCGAGCCCGTACCGATGTTGTCTTCGGTTCCTTTGGGCGGGTTCTCGAGGCGCGTTCCTGGATTGCGCGGATGCTTCACAAGCGTACGAGCGTCGAAGTCCGTGCCGTTACTGATGGTGTATTTCGTGTGAAAGACGTAGTCGCGCTCGATGTAGATCTGCCCGCCTTCGATTTTCGCAAGGCGCGCGCTGAGTTCGTCTTGTGAGCGATCCGTCGAGACCGCGATGCCTCGTTCCAGGGCAAACGGTACCGTCGCGATGGCGCCTGGAGGCAACGGATCGACCATGCCTTGGCCAAGGAACGCGCCATCATCGAAGACGGCGATGGGTCCCTTTTCGAGCATGCCTTTCGTGTTGTTCGTAAAGCGCGCGACGCGGAACGGATGCGAGAACGATGCGCTGACGCCACCGTCCGGCGCGAACAGGAAGTTGGCTTCGCCCGGTACGCGTTGCGAGAGCAGCAAAACCATCGTTGCGCTCTTGTTCGGAATGTCGACGGGGAAGGGGAGATCGTAACGCGTGGTGCCACCTTCGACGGCGACGGCAGCAAGCGCGTTGACGTTGCGAGGTCCGGAAGGAATCACGCCGGGTTCGGAACGATAAACCGGCGACGGCATTGCTCCTGATGGCATGCCGCCCGTTCCGTACGTGCCTGCGGTACGTCGGCCTCGGTCCGCGCCCTTCGTCCTGGTCGACGACATCGGCCGCTTCATTGCACCTGCGGCGGCCATTTCTTCCATCGGCGAGTCTGCGTCGCCGTTCATGTCCGCTTCGGCGAGCAAACCATCGAGCGTCGGGCCACGCTCGTCTTCGCCGCCATAGGCCATGGGCGGCGGCGGTGGCGGTGGTGGTTGTGCCATCGAATACAGCGTTGTCTCGGTATGGGGAAGCGAACCGATGACTTAACCTTCATCCGACACGATATGCCGCTGAGGAATGACGGGTTTGTCCAGGGTCGCTTGAAACGCCAACGGAGCCCCGGCAACGAGCGTGAGTTTCACGCCTTTCCAATCTTCGCCAGATTGGTTCTGCACGATGCCCCAAGCTTGCAAATCAGCCGTCGGCTCGGTCCCTGACGCACCCGGTTTGCCAATGACGAGGCGATACGAAGGTCGCCACACGGGCGTTTCCGCAACGTACCCGATCACGAGGTCGTGATCGTTTCCATCGAGCGTCAGACGCACTGTTTCGCGATCGTCCTTCGCCTTCTTCTTTTTCTTCTTCGGCTTGGGCGGCGGCATCGGGAAGCCGTAACTCGCTTCGGCCGGCTGCACCGCCTCGTCCTCGTCCTCGTCCTCTTCGTCCTGGCCTGTTTTCTTGTCGATATCGACAGGAAACGAAGCACTCCGCACACTGCTTCCGCCTTGCTCCATCACGGCGAGCGTGGCGAGAAAGTCACCAATACGTTCCGTACGAACTTTGAAAGTAACCTCGGGTTCCTCGACGTGACCACGGCGTTCGTAATAGCCGACGCCGTTGCGATAAATCACGACGCGCTGCAACGACAACGCACTCTCGACGTCGGGTCCGCGAGCGCAACCCATGAGCGGCATTGCCGCTGCGACGAGGAGAAAACCTCCCACCAAGCCCAACCGCGAACGAAGCTGTCCAATCATCATGCCCTCGAAAGCCGAAAGGATACGCCCCCACAGCACGAAACGGCGTCGTTTTTGCGGCCTTACACCATAAATGCGCTAGAACGGCGGCGTTATGCTGCTGCCGCCTTCGATCCGTCCTTCGACAGAACGCTTGATCCTCGTCGCCTCGCTGCTCGCGATATCGCCTGCGTGTACATCTGGCGGTGAATCCGTTCCGCCCAAGCCCGCTGGTTCTCCCGCAACAACCACGACCCAGCCGGTACCAACGGTCGAAATCGCGCCGCCTCCATCAGCTTCCGTGATGGCCTCCGCGCTCGTTGCATCTCCCCCCGCAGCAGCAGCTCCCGCAGGCGCGCCCAAGGATCTAAACATCCTCGTCGTCACGGTCGACAGCATGCGCGCCGATATGCCGTGGCTTGGCTACAAACGCGACAACATCACTCCGGTGCTCACCGCTTTCGCGAAAACTGCCGTTTCGTACTCGCGCTACTACGCCATCTCGTCGTACACGGCGATGAGCCTCGGCGGATTTCTCGCGGGACGTTACCCGAGTGAACTCGAACGCAGCGGGTACTTCTTCGGCAACTATCCCGACAGTGTGTTGATGTTCCCCGAGCTGTTGCAGAAGGCCGGCATTCGTACACTCACCGCACACGCGCACTTCTACTTCGACCAAAAGGCGGGGTTTCGCCAAGGGTTTGACGTGTACGATATCGTTCCGGGGCTCATCAAAGACAACCACACCGACAAGAACATCACGAGCCCACAACACGTCGAGTTGGCGAAGAAGATCCTGTCGGACAAAGCAAACACGGGTGGCCGATTCTTCGCGTGGTTTCACCTGCTCGATCCCCACGACGAATACATGCCGCATGAAGGCATCGGGCCGTACGGCAAGTCGACGCGCGACAAGTACGACGCCGAAATGACGTTCACGGACAAACACATCGGCGAACTGTTTTCCTTCGTCGATTCGCAAGAATGGGGCAAACGCACAGCGATCATCATCTCGGCCGATCACGGCGAAGCGTTTGGCGAACACCACATGTATCGGCACGGTTTCGAGCTTTGGAACATGCTCACGCATGTACCGTTGATAATCCGCGCGCCTGGGATCACGCCGCGACAAATCGATACACCACGCAGCGGCATCGACCTCGCACCGACGATCTTGGATATCTTTGGTGTTCCAAAAGATGCCGACATGCCTGGCACGAGCCTCGTGAGCGAGCTCTATGGCAAGGATCCCGAACCGCGCGACGTCATCGTCGACTTGCCTCGCACGAGCGACAACGATCGGCGACGGGCGTTCATCCGTGGTGACTTGAAGCTCATCGCCGAAGGGGACGACGAAGGTTATCGGTTCTTCAACGTCAAAGACGATTGGGACGAGAAGAAGGACCTGAAGAAGACAAACGCCGACGAGTTCGAGAAGATGCGCGGCGCGTATAAAGAACGCGTCAAGTCGATCAAGGATGTTTGTCCGAAGATGCGTGAAAAGTTGAAAGGTAAACGAAAAGGCAAACCCTGCTGATGAGGACGAGGGCCGTGGAAAAACTCGCGCGAAATGCTTCTGGCCTGCGTCACTTGCGTTGGTCGCGTGAAGTTTATGCAACACTTGCTGCTCACGTTGAACACAGCGACATGCTGCACGAGCACAGAACGGCGCTCAAAAAGGAACTAGTTCGGCTGGACAAACAGATCCAGAACCTCTCGTCCAACGTCAAGGCGTACCGCGATTTTCTCGAACGCGAACGCGTGAAGCACCGTGGAGCGCTTCGTGCAGCACGTCTGGTAGACGACGCCGTTCGAACATCGCATTCGGATCGAGTCGCTGCGCAAACGCTACAGATCACGGCCGCCGAGACAGTCTTTCTACGGGAAGCCATGCCGAAGCAGCGGACGCTGAAAGCGAATCTGGAGATGGCCATCGCAGAAACGCGTGCGCATCTCGAAGAGATGGACGTCCGCGTTTCGAGCCTCGTGTCGGAGAACTTTCTCACAAGTCTCTATCCGCCACTCATCACGAATCGTTCACGCGTGGCCGATGAGCCCGACGATGACGACGACGCATCAGGCGTCGAAAATTGAATCGAGCAGTCCGAGAGCGGCCTTCTTGCGGATCGGATCGACACTCGTCGCCCCGACGCACATGGGGCAACCTGCTTTGCAGGAGCAATTCTTGACGAGTTGCCGTGTGCGCGAGAGCAGTTCGTGTGCGCGTTCGTAGATACGTTCGGCCAAACCCACGCCGCCCGGAACGTTGTCGAACAAGAAGATGGTCGGGTCAAACCCGACGTGCGCACCGCCTGACGCGGTCGGTGGAAGCTCTTCGTCACCACCATCGCCGAGGGTTTGTCCGATGTCCCGCGGGTCGCACATGAGGGCCAACGTCGCGACAGTTTCCAGCGCTCGGCCGATCCCGCGCATGCCTTCGATCGCCGCGGCGCGGCCCAGCCCCATCTCGAGACAAATCGTCTCGGGAACGGTGAGCCAAAAGCTCGTCGTATGCATCTGCATGTCCGGCAAACGCACGTCGCCGTAACCGGCGTTCTCGTGCGTGTGGAACTTGATCTTCTTGTAGCCGACGATCTTCTCGACAATGCTGACTTCGCCAAACCCCGTGTTTGTCCTTCCGAGCGGCGCGCGCGAATTCTCCTCGATGACCGTTACCTTGCGGTTTGTCATGGCCGTCGTAAAGTAGTCCGGTTCGACCTTCGCAACGAACGCCTTGTGGTTCTCGTAGTCGAGCTTTTCCACTTGGTACTGTTCGCCGTCGTGTTGATAAATCGCCTGCTCATGCAGCATCGTGTGGGTGGATCGCCAATCGAGTTCCGCGAGAACTTTGCCTTCGACGCGATCGACGATGACGAAATTGTCCCAGCCAACCGACCGCAGACTCACGTGATTGGCCGGGTACGCATCGGTGGCCCAGTGAAACTTGTCTTTTGATTCGTGAACGACGCCGTGTTTGGCGAGGAACTGAAGCGCCTCGTCCGTGTCGCCCGGAATCATCTCGCGATACCCCTCGCCACGCATGAACGGCAGCTCGAACGCTGCACACTTCAAGTGTTGAATCAGAACTTCGGTGTTCTCGGGATCGATGCGCGCTTGTTCGATGTCGCCGTGCAAAAGATAGTCGGGGTTTTGCGCGAGGTACTGATCGAGGGCCGAGCTGTTGGCGATCATGACGGCGATACTCGTGCTACCTCGACGACCAGCCCGGCCAAACCTTTGCCACGTCGCCGCGATGCTGCCGGGATAACCTGCACAAACGACAGCATCGAGTTCACCGATGTCGATGCCGAGTTCCAGCGCGTTTGTCGCAACCACACAGAGGATTTCGCCGTCGCGCAAGCCTCGTTCGACGCGTCTTCGAGCTTCGGGAAGGTAGCCGCCGCGATACCCCATGATGGCGTCTGGCCCAACTTCGTCACCCACGCGATCACGCAGGTACTTGAGCATGATCTCCACCGAGTTGCGGGATTGACCAAAAACGATCGTGGGGACCTTGGCGCGAACGAGATCCACGGCGAGACGTACGGCGCTCTTCAGAGTGCTGGCTCGAACGCCGAGTTCGGCGTTGACCACCGGCGGGTTGTACACGAAGAGTCGACGCGCGCCGCGGGGCGCTCCGGATTCGTCGATAACGACGAGTTCTTCGGGACGAACATCGAGTAATTTGGCGGCATGTTCGCCGGGGTTGCCGATGGTGGCTGTTGCGCAAAGAAAAATGGGGTTTGCCCCGTGAAACTGCGCCGCACGTTTGAGGCGCGCAAGTACATGCGCGACGTGGGATCCGAACACGCCGCGATAGGTGTGTAGTTCGTCGATGACCACGTAACGAAGCCGCTGAAACGTGCGAGCCCAATGTGCATGATGCGGGAGAATTCCCGAGTGCAACATGTCCGGATTCGTCATGACAATCGGACAACGTTCACGCGCGGCGCGTCTTGCATCACCGGGTGTATCGCCGTCGTACACAATGGCGGGGATCGTGAGTCCTGCGTCGCGGACGAGTCTTTGCACGCCGGCTTCTTGATCGCGTGACAATGCTTTGGTGGGGTAGAGGTAGATGGCGCTGGCATCGGGATCAGCCATCAACGCTTGGAGCACGGGCAAGTGGAAGCAGAGGCTTTTGCCGCTGGCCGTAGGTGTCGAGACGACGACGTGTTTGCCACGTTTGGCTGCTTCGAGAGCTTCGGCTTGATGCGAGTAGAGTTCGTTGATGCCGCGGGAATGAAGTGCACGGCGCAAAGGTTCGGGCAAATCGGCAGGGATGCTTCGATACTTGCCTTCGGATGCGGGCAGTTCGTGATCGGCGCTGAGGCACGATCGGACTTCACCGGATGCGATCCACTGCGAAATGACGGCGTCGACTCCGACGGGCTGTTTCCAAGGGGGCCGCGGCATGCGCGCGATACTAAACGGATGTACCGCTATGCGCTACTCGCGAGGGCCGAGCGGGACCACTTTGCGTCATCTGGATTCATCGCGTAGACATGGGCCTCCCATGAGTGCCGGAACGGATCGTCCCGACGAAAATGAGATGGCCTCTGGTGCGCCCGATGGGTACCGGCCGTCGATTCCGTTCTTGGTGGTCGTGACGATCATTTCAGCCGCGGCAGACCTAGTTTCCAAGGGTTGGGCCAAGGCGATGTTGAGCGGCATAGACAAATCCAAACCGCGACACATCACGCTGATCGCCGATCATTGCGACTTCATCTACACGCTCAATCCAGGCGGCGCGTGGAGCTTTTTGCGCAGCTTGCCGGAGAATTTGCGTCGTCCGTTTTTCCTGTTCGTGTCGTCCGCAGCCATCGTTTTCATCATTTCTGTCTATCGGCGCCTTCATCCTGAGCAGTGGGCGATGCGTTGGGGTTTGCCCCTGGCACTTGGCGGAGCCATCGGTAACCTCGTCGATCGCATACGGTACGGTTCAGTCATCGACTTCATCGATGCGTACATGACCTACAAGGGCCGTGAGATGCATTGGCCGACGTTCAACGTCGCAGACATCGCCATCGTCGCCGGCGTGCTCTTGATGGCGCTCGATACGTTCTCCGGGCGCAAAACCCATGCGCGCCACGAAGCCACGACAGCTCCAACATCGGCTTCTGCAACGGATCTGCCCGTGACAACCGCTGCTTCCGTGATGGAAGGTCCAGTTGCCGAAGCACCTGGCAGTGTTTTGGAAGCGGTGCCAAAAGAGTAGACACCAGCCGCAGCGTGCGATAGCGGCGAAACCGAGCAACGTGGGGATCTGCGGGGTCGAACGCGAAAACGCCCCTTCGATGAACTTATGAGCGAAGCCGAAACGACCGACGGGGCAGGGCCACAAGCCAACGAAGAAACGCCGAAAAACGAAGAAGCGCCGAAAGCCGAAGAAGCGCCGCCTCTGGCCCCGACGGATGCGCCGCCTCCGGCCCCAACGGATGCACAAACGCCAGTGTCGCGTGCGTATCGACCGCCTTACGCGTTCCTGGTCGGTCTTGCTGCCATAACCCTCGTGGCGGATTTGGGAACGAAACAATGGGCCGTGACAAACCTGTCGGAGCCCTTCGATCGCAAAGAACTCATCGAAGGTTGCTTAGGACTCGTGCTCGCACACAACCCCGGTGGAGCTTGGGGGCTCTTGCAAAACGAGAGTCCGATGGTGCGGATCCCGTTTTTCATCGTCGTGTCGATAGTCGCGATCGGGTTCATCGTCTCGCTCTACCGCAAGCTCGCCCCTGATCAGACGGCATTACGTTGGGGTTTGCCCCTCGTGCTGGGTGGAGCACTCGGCAATTTGGTCGACCGCATTCGATACCGGCACGTGATCGACTTCATCGACATGTACACGCGTGAAGGCACGTGGCTCGACAACTTCATCGAGCGTTTTACGGGTCCAACGCGCGGCGGGTATCACTGGCCCACATACAACGTCGCCGATATTGCGATCGTTGCTGGTGTCCTGCTCATGGCCGT
>JANORL010000041.1:0-13629 GCA_031415295.1 Polyangiaceae bacterium
CTCGGGGGTATGGGGGGCGTAGCCCCCCATCGTAAACTGGCTAGAGTGCAAGAGTCGGGTCGCGAAGCGAGCCCGACGAATGCACTGACTAGGGCCGTTCGAGCGTAAGCGAGAACGTGCCCGGCTTTCATAACAGGGGGAACCGGAAAAAACAAGGCTCTTTTCCCCCTCTCCACGCAGCATTGCGAAGCAATGCGGAGTTGGAGAGGGGGCCAGGGGTGAGGCGCACTTCGGATCCTGCGCTTATCTTAACGCCTTATGGGGGTGAGGCGCATGCGCATTGGATTGAAAGTCCCGCAGTAGTATTAGAACCGTGCCTCAAGCCATGAGACGTGCTCGAGAAAGGGTTCCGATAGATACATTCTAGAGGGGTGCCGATAGATCATACAGTTTGTCTCATGAAATGCGCGGCACGCCGCGCGTTGGCCATTTCCTCCGCTATCATCATTTCTGCAAAGGACGTCGAAGCTACAGGCGCGACGTGCACCGTACCGGCGGCGCAGCCAAGAATCGTCGCGACAAACCCAACGAGTGACAAACCAAACACGACCACCCACAAGCCGCGCAAAAGTACCTGATACGCGTACTTCATCAAACAAGCGCAACAGATGTCGAATAGGGTGTCAACGCAACCTCATGCGACTACAGCAGTAAACGTTAGCACCAATTTTGCTACCCAGACCGGCCCGATTGCACCTCGAGTGCACGACGAGGTATCCATCAGACCGCTCCGCGCGGTTAGCCAGACCGCTTCGAGGTATTGGCAGGTGTCCGGCGAGCGCTCGACCGAGCCTTCGTCGCGCTCGCTGGCACCGCTTGGCTACGTTTACGCACGATTCCGGCGTACGTTATTTTTCGTCGTACGTTACTTTGCCTTTCTAAGATGGTGGCGATACCGTCCGCCGCGTTCGATGTCGCGAACACACAAGGAGATGGAGACATGGCGGATATCAAACATGGCAGCGTTACGGTCACCGTTCCCAATGACCTCACACCTCCAGCGAATGCCGGGAAGCTTTCGCCCGACGAAGTTCAACGAATACCCAAAGCGCCGCGAGGGATTGGTCTTGTGGGTGCGCAGACGGCAGATGCGATCGATAAAGCCGGTGCCAAACTCACGCTGCCCACTGGGGTGACGGCGGCTGCGCTTTCGGCGGCGTGTGCACGAGCGGACGGGATCGATCAAGTCATCATTGATTTGGAAGTCGTGCTCGCGACACTCAAACAAGCCAATTTGTTATTTGATGCCGAAGCGTGGGAGCTGCTTCGCCGCGTCAATGGTCAGGTGAAAGAGCAAATGAAATTCGCGCCCGAGTTAGAGCCGATGTTTCGTTTGTTGCTCGAGTTCATGAGTCGCGGTGCGCGTTCGGGTGGACAAACGCCACAAGAGCCGACCGAGGGTTGAGCGCACTGCTCGCATAACCCCGTCCGTCAGTTGCGGTTTTCAAGCTCGTCAATGACGTTCCGTTTTACCGGGCATAACCCATTCGTCACTTACAGCCCCAGGATGCCGGGCGCTTCCCCATACGCGCGCACCAGTCGGCCCTCGATGGGCATCTGGAGCCAAGACGCTCCTGATTTTCACAGTACCCAACATATGGCTCCGTGCCGTCGTGCTCCTCTTCTTCCGGTTCTTGCGGTGGCAGCGTGTGGTGTTCAGCGCCAGCGCACGCGACTTGAGTCACGGTCGGCGCAACGAGAAACGCAAACGGAAGCATGGTTGCCTGGAGGTAACTGACGAACGTGGTTGCTTTCATTTCGGCAGCAGAGCACTGGTTTTCAAGCTCGTCAAGAGCGATCGGTTTCTCCGGCTCAACCTCTGGGGCCGATGACGGCTCTGTTGGCACCATCTCTGCCGCGGGTGTTGGTCTGGGACCTGCGGCGAGTGTTGCTCCAGGGACCTCGTATTGCTCGCCAAGGGCCATCGAACTGGCGGGCACCATCACGCCGCACGCTACGGTCACGGTCATCGCACATGCTGTTTGCGTCGCGTGGGGGACCAGACGCGCCACATGTTGCGCCAGCCGAAGGCTTTGGGCGCGGGCGTTCTTCGAAACAAACAGGACGATGGCCGCGATCATCGATGACAAAGCGGCGCGCAACAGAACGAGTGCCCGGTGATAACGCGAGTCCACCGTAGACCGCGGATCCCCAGTCTCAACCGCAATTTCGCTGATTTTTTTGTCTTCGACGAAGATCGCCGTGAGTAGCTCCTGGTCCGCTGGTTCGAGCGCCATGAACGCTTTGTGCAAATCGAGGCGCGCCTCGAGGGCATCGGCATGACCTTCGGCCAATATCAGCGCCGCGACTTCGTCTTCCGAGTGCCCTTGGCCCAGCAATACGCGATGTTTGGACTTGCGATTGGTCAGGGCCTCGCCTTTTGCCACCGCGCATAACCAAGCGACAAACCTTTTCCAATTTTCGATGGACGGCCGCTTTGAAATGGGCTTAGCTGCGGCCAGGACGAACGCATCATGCACGACTTCGCGGAGCTGAACATGTCCAGGACAACCCACTTTCCACACCACCCTCGACATCGCCTTGACGCACTCGTCGTATTGGCCTTTCGACAACCCGAGCTTTGCAGCGACGGATGGAACGGCGTCAAGCTGCTTCTCGGGGGTTACATCAGGTTTTTCGGGCGGCGGGGGGTTCGACGGAGGGCGGGGCATACGAATGAAGGGTGGAAGCATAACCGAATGCCGAAAAAATCGTTCACCAGGTTCACTTTTTTCGTGATGGTCGTTCTCGCCGCGGTTTTGCCGGCTCGCACGACGTTTGCCCTCGATGCGCAGACCATCGCCCCGACCCAGCTCGACTTCGATGCGAGCCAAGCGCCCAAAGCTTGCAACGATCAGGAGACGTTCACGTACCTCCTTGGAACCTGGATCACTGATGACGTGCTCATGCCGCAAGCTGACCAGCAGTTGATTGTGCGTATACGTCGCACACCGAACGGCGGAAAGCTTGCGGAGGTAACGCTTGTGGATGCTGCGGGCGCGACCATCCGAGAACACCAAGAGAGTTACTTCGCCAAAGCCGAGTGTCACCACGTGCTTTACGATACGGCGCGCACCGCGGCAAAACTCCTTGGCGCTTTCGACAAACCACCACCGCCCGAACCTTGTCCCACGTGCGCCGCGTGCGCTGTCTGTCCCGCTTGTCCCACGCGTCCCACATGTCCCACGCTTGCCCCACCGTTGCCAGCGCTGCCAGTTCCACGACCAACGCTTCCACTACCGATGCGTCGGGCCTTCTTTGGCGCGGGCGTTTTTCTCGGCACGGGCATTACGCCTGAAGGCGCCATCGGACCGCAAGGTACATTCGGGTTCGTCTTGTCGCCACGCCTGCCGCGTATTCAATTCGAGATGACTGGCGGCTGGGCTCTGCAAACATTGCCAAAATCGAATACAGCCAACGCTTTACGCGTGGATATGGTTCCGCTCGTGGGTTCACTTTGTTATGCGCGGTATGTGTTTCGTATGTGCAGTGGTTTGGCGACAACGTTTTACAGCGCCGAACACTCGAGCCGCGTTCCTGGCAATGACGAGTTCCGGATGACGCTCGCGGTCAACGCACAAATGGGAACCGAATTCGAGATAACCAGTCCTTTTTCGATTCGTGTGGATGTTATTGGACGATTGAATTTTATGCAGCGAAACTACGGTTATGAATTGGCAAAACTCGATGCGCTGAATGCTTTCTCTGCGGGAGCCGTCGCGATGGGCGTGTGGTCGTTTGAATAATGGCTACTCGGAAATCGCGGGCGAACCGGGCCAGGTGATACCGACCTTTTGAAGCATGCGCTGCGCGTCGAGCAATCGGTTCGAGTTGGGCGGTTTGGGCAGCAACGTCGCAAGCTCGTCCGTCGTGAGCTCCGTCGGGCCAGCGAGAGCGCGTTCGACGACCGCATCCACAAGGGCCTGGATGGGTGCAGCTTTCGTGCGGCCAAGGTCCATCACGTACGAGCCTTGATATCACCGCCGAAGCCATCCCTCTTTGAGCCTGCCCCATGCGTGTAGGCGGTCCTTGCCCTTCTGAATGTAGTATTCGTAGAATGAGCCTCCGACCAGCTCGCCCTGGAGCCAAAAGCCGACGCTCGCCAGCTTCTCGCCATGTGGTCCCATATCGAGCAGACTGACAGCCATTTCGAGCGTGGGCCAAAGCTCGGCCGGCATTTCCGTCACCGCCACGCGCATATCGTCCGGGCCTCCTTTCACGGCGTCGATCGGCAATTCGAGGTGTTCGATGGGACCATACCCCTGCTCGTACGCGAGGCCGACGACGCTTGCTTCGGTCCAGGCCATCACCTCGTAGGACCCGTTTTCGTCGCCGTTACGGAAAGCGCCTTGCTTCAGGTTGCCGGTCCAACGCGGGACAAAAGAGCCGGCGAAGGGATGGCGCTCGAGTGGGTCGAGCTGCGCGAAGATGTTTTCGATATAGGCGCGTAGCGCGGCGTGCACGATGGCGTCTCGGTCCGAGTAGAAGCGGTACGTGGGGTTACGGGTGTGCACCGTCGTGGTCATCATTGGCCCGGAAACGCCTGTCTCACGACGTCTTGGCTGTGGCAGCCTGGGAGGGATCTCGGGCGAACCCGGCCAGTTGATGCCGACCTCCTGAAGCGCGCGCTGGACGGCGAGCAGTTGCTCTGGATCGGGCGGCTTCGGCAGCAGCGTCGCCAGCTCATCGGCGGTCAGCTCGGCGGGGCCTTCCACCCTCCGATCGACCACCGCGTCGATGATCGCGTGGATCGGCACGGCTTCCGGTTTGTCGGGGTCGAAGTGGATTTCGTCACTACACGCCCGCGGTAAGCGACCGCGCCGGAGCTTGCCCCACGCGGCCAGCCGGGTGACGCCCCAGGCGTCTTGCAATTGGTCGGCCGTGAAGAGCGTGCCGCCACAACGGTCGCCGCAGAGCCAGAAGCCCGCGCCGGCCCATTTCTCCCCATGCTCCGGCCCCACGTCGAGCAGGCCGACGGCCCTCACGAATGTAGGCTCCAGCTCCTCGGGAAGATCCGACACGGCTCCGCGCACGTCGTCTGGGCCACCCGTCACCGTGTCGATCGGGAGGCCGAGCTGCTCGATCGGGCCTTGCCCGTAGTCGAGCGCGAGGCCGACAACGCCCACCTCGGTCCACGCCACGACTTCATAGTCGAGACAGCCGCGATGGTTGAGGATGGCGCCCCGCTTGAGGTTGCCCGTCCAAGCCGCACAGTCGGCGACCGCGAACCGATGGCGCTTGAGCGGATCCACCCTGGCGAGGAGGCCTTCGACATAGGCGCGTAGTGCAGCGCGCACGATGGCGTCTCGGTCGAAAACCATGGGTCTGAAGAGCGGGGTGGTCCGTTCGATCATCAGCCGCGCCTACGCCAAGCCGGTCTCGGCGTCAACAGGCGCGCAGATGCCTGGCGATCGCGTCACGGGATGTACGGCGGAACCGCGTTGATTTGATCCACCTCCTTCTTTAACGGGTATTTGTTTTTGAGATGCTGGTTGAGCCTGGCCGAGATGACTGCCGCGTTCTTATTTGAATTGGTGCCCCATTTGCAACCGCGCAGATCCGTCTTGCGCACCTCGTGGTGCACCTGGGCGAGCAGGGCGGGATCCACAATATCTTTTTTCTCTTTGGCGGGATCTTCGAGGAAGGTGGGCTCGGTGCACATGATTGAACTGCCCGACGTACAAGGATGCACGTAACCCGCCAGATCGGAGCGAATCTTGCCCCCATTGTTGCTGCGGTTGACCTGCAGAATCAGGTCCCCTTGGCTGAGGCCGACTTGACCGCTGGCGCAGTCGAAGCGTCCCCCTATTTTGACTGTTGACGGCTCCGGCAAATTGCGGTAGGGGCCGTTGATCGCCGTCGGCACACCGTTGACATCGATGAGCGATGTTTCCAGCGGCGCTTTGTCGTACTTGATGTCGATCTTGATTGCGGGATCTGGACCGACTTGCCGCCACCAGTCTTTCGTGCCTGGAACTTGTTGGCACTTGTAGGTCTTGTCGTACTCCGCCGCTCCGTAGACATCTGGGACCAACACGCCATCTTCACACGCTTTCAAGGGATCCCTATAGAAACAGTCAAACGTGTTTGACTCGGACACGTAACACGCTGAGCCAAACTTGGTTTTGTAGTTGCCCCGCAAAACAGGGTTCATAAGATTGCCAAGGAGCTGAATCCGATACTTCATGCACGGCTCGTCCTTGGTGACCTTCCGACATTCGATGGGCTCCTGGGGAACAGGAGGGCTCGCACCAAGAGACGCTCGTTTGTCCGGCAGGAGCGTCCCCTTGATAGCCATCGGTGATTCCGCCACGGGGTCCGGTGGATCAGCGCCGGGACCAACCGACCCGCCCTCGCTCGGTTCGCTCGACCCGCACGCCACCGTCATCGCTGCCCCAACGAAACCCAATACCAGCAAGCCCACCATTACCGACCAGTGTGTTCTCATGGTTCGCATGACATAACGAATCTCACGGTGCCAATCTGGCGTCAATGAAGACGCGAACGCTTCTACACGCCTTCGCAACGCAAACAGTATCACCCCTTTCGTCGCAATCTCGTCGTCACAACGGAAAGCTGGTTGGCCCCTTGGGCTGACTGCACCTTTGGCAGACGGACATTCAAAGAAACCGAACCAGCCGTTTGCCCCTGCGTATCGACATTCTCGTCGGCCAACGCGAACATGTTGCTCCTGTACCGAAACAGCAAACCTTGCTCGTCGATGTACAATCATTCGAGTAATGTTTTACGTGTTGAAACGATAGTTCGGTTGTCAGGCACTAGCCCAAATGCAGCATCACGCCCCGATTCTCAACCACGTTCCCGCCGTCGAACGCAAATCGTCAACGCCTCCCGTGCTATTGGTGCTCGTAGGCTCGATGAGCACCACTTCGACTTCGTCTTCAGCAATCGGACAATGACGAACACCCTTGGGAATAATCGTGAATTCTCCAGGTTGCAGCGTCAATTCCCGGTCTTCGAGAAGAATTCGTAATGTTCCGCGTGTCACCAGAAAGAACTCGTCCTCCTTCTCATGAGCGTGCCAAACGAATTCACCTTTTAGTTTGGCCACCTTGACGAATTGTCCATTTAATTCCCCAACAATCTTGGGGCTCCAATGCTCCGAGAATTGCTGAAAGGATGCCGCAAGGCGCACGACGTTCATCGGGTTTTCCTCGCTATCGTGGCCGGTGTTGCGTTCCAACACCCGACGTAATGAAAACGGCCGTAGCTTCCTTTTCAACATCAGCGGTATGCCAAACGCCTGGTTCATTGATCGCAAAGTCCCCGGACTTCAGCGCCACGACCAAGATTCTCCCGTCCGGGTATTCTTGATGCAACGTAAGCGCCCCCGACGTACAAATCACAACTTCATGCCCCTCGGGATGCATCTCCCAAGACGTCCACGGCGCATCGAACGAATAACAACTCACCAGACGCCCCTCGCGACCATCGGTCGCTGTCCGGGCCCCGTAATCGTTGTACCACGAAAGGTCGCCTTTCATTTCCGGCTGTACGGTCGCCGTTGCCCCCATACCCAAATGAATTGGAGTTTGTCGTAGATTGCCGCTGGTCATCATTCGTTCTCCTCGAAAACGCTTCGAGCGTCCCCCACCCTCGTGAACCTGTCAAGCGCCAAAATCATATGGGGCGAACCCGACATGCCGAGACCGTGATTTTCAAACTTCTGTCAACGTCGACAAATCTGCTGCGTCGGGCCGTGATTTGTTGTATCCATATTGGACGCTACTGTCGTCGAACACTCTTCGTTTCTCTGAACCTACATCAACTCGAATCCGCTACCCATGCCTTAATTCTCGTCTGCGGGAAAAGCTTGCAATCGAGCCTGGATCTGCTCCAAAATAGCTCGCGTTCGCGAATCCGCATGCGTCGGATTCGGACTCGACACGCGGAAGACGAGATCGGTCCCGATTTGGTCCTCGAGCACCGGCACCAAGCGCTCGGCTTCTGGCTGATCGACGGCCAACACTCCAGGCCCTTTGCCGTATGGTGCACTCGATTTCGAACTCCCTTATAGCGAAATACGTTATCCTGACGTCATGAAACACCTGACAGTTTGCCTGAGCCTACTTCTGACAAGCACCACGATGGGCCTCATGAGCCTGGGGTGCGACGACGGCGGTAGCGGTGGCTGCGCGTTGCCGGAAAAATGCGGAGAACCCCAGAACCCCAATAGTTGTCATTGTTTCGACGGCACCGTCTTCGAGCTTTCTGGCGGGACGTTTGTCTGCAAGAACGGCTGCCTCATGCCCGGAGGTGGTGCCGGCGGCGGCGCCTCGGGAGGCATCGGAGGCACCGGTGGCGCAGGTGCCACGGGCGGCGCGGGCGGCGCGGGCGGCGCGGGTGGAACCTGCACCAACTTCGAGGTCGGGCGGGTGTGCGTGCGAGGAGAAATCGACGCGCAAAACAATCAAGAAGTGCTGACGACCAATGGCGTCGTACGATTTCAGTTGGTGCCCAAAGGTTGTTTCTCTTCGTCGTGTACGATCATCCACGAAGCGAGCTGCACCGTCACGCCGACCGGCCCCGGCGGTTTCGATTTGAGCGGGACATTCTGCCTGGGAAGCACTTCGGGAGCGTGCACACCGGACTGTAGCGGTGGCGGGTTTGCCAACTGCGAGGCGAATGCCGTGGCTGCAGGTACCTACGCAGCGAGCATCAATGGCTTGATGCTGAGCTTCGATGTGCCCAGCTCATTGCCACTTGGCGGCGTCTGCGTCGGAAATCCGTTCTGAATCGCGACGAACGGGCGCACGAGTTGTGAGTACAGACTCTTTAACGTGGGGCGGGGTTGCAGTTCCGTATCTTGACGCCTATTGGGACGGACCAGGGGTGAGGCGCGGAATCGTTGCCCGATTTGGCGGCAGCAGCAGAAACCGTAACAAAAGGGGTTCACAACCATCTACGTTTTGTGTAGCTTCGCGGGCATGCTCCCTCGCTCGGCCAAAACCTTTGGAATTTTTGCTCTCGGTGTCACTATCTCGGCGTGCAGCAAGGATGCGCCGAAGCCCGATCCGGCCAAGGAGTCGGCGGGTTCGACGCCTGCGGCAGCATCGACCACGGCTCCTGCCGCATCGCAAAGCGTTGCAGCGAAGCCGACGGCGGCTCCGACGGCTTCGCCATCAGCTGCGCCCGCCGCCATGGTCGGCGCCATGGTCGGCGCCAAAGGCCCCGCTTCGCCCGAACCCGAACTCAAAGAGTGGGAGGGCACCAAGTTGGATCTGGGCCTCATCAAAAACTGGAATGGTCCAGGGTGCATGGCGCGCCGTGTTCGCGAATGGATACGCATCGGATGTTCGTCGGGGACTACGCAAAAAGGGAC
Source organism: Polyangiaceae bacterium (assembly GCA_031415295.1). GTDB lineage: Bacteria > Myxococcota_A > Polyangia > Polyangiales > Polyangiaceae > Polyangium. The sequence continues at coordinate 9,344 of JANORL010000041.1, forward strand.
ACCGGTCAGCATACAAGTCCTCAAAGGATTCCCCAGCACCAAATACAGCATCATGGAGGAGCGAAACAACACCACAATGCTGGTTTTCCCCGCCACGGAAGGCTTGGACGGCGAGGCAACGTTTGTTTTTTCGGGCGGTTCATTCCGCTTCACGGCGAGTTGGCTTGCGGGGCAACCGGAACCCAAGACCATCGGGGCGTTCGAAGAGATAACGCTTCCTCCGGAGCCCTCGGGCGACAGCGCCGGTGATGGAACTGGGGACGTGGCGGGTGAGGCGCTTGCGGCTCCGGCACCGACCAAGCTTGAAAAAGCCGTTGTTACATCGGATCCGCTGCCTGAACTACCGACGGTGGAAGGTTCACCGACGGCGGAACAATGGGCCGCGGCCAAAGAAGTGGGCGTCAAAGGCTCGGACGGTCATGGTTGCGAAACCAAACAAATCGGCGAATGGTTCCGAGTCGTCTGCCGTTCCAACAACAATACCGGCAAAGTGACCGCAGCCTCGGCGATTCGGGGATTTGATGCGGCACAAGGCTATCTGGTGGTGGGTAATGGGGCGGTGGTGTTGTTGACGAAATATGTCAAAGGCTCGCATATCTCGATTGACATCACCTGGGAGAAGACGGTGGGGAGAATCAATCTAAAATGGCCAGACACTGCGGCCATTCCCCCGGCGACGCGAGGAGAAATTGCCTCGAGGTTGTGAGCGGCGTTCACAACGAGGTAGACTAGCGATTCTGCGATCGACGCGGCAGGAGCAAGATAACACGGTCCCACCCACGCGATGGAACGCCCCATGAATCCACCTCGGATCCTGTTCATTCACGGTTTGGAAAGCCACGCCCAAGGAAGCAAAACCATTCTGCTTCGCGAGCAAGGCTTTGATGTTCGGGCGCACGAGATGCACATGGGTGTGCAACAGGTATTCCGGAAAAACTCGGTTGTGCGGATGGCGCTTCGTTTGCCCGAGGTGCAAGGCATGCTGGGTGGATTGGTGACGACGTTGGGGCTCACACGCTCGAAACGTGGTGTATTGTTTGCCGCCGCAATGGGCGCTGGCTGGGGTTTGGCGCGGAAAGACGCGGTGGTCGGACGCGCTTTGGCGAGCAGCTTCGAGGCGTGTGTGGAAATTCAGCGTGCTGCGCTTTTGCAGGAGCAACCCGACATCGTGCTCGGGTCGAGTTGGGGCGGGGCTGTCGCGGTCGAGCTGCTACGCAATGGCGATTGGAAAGGGCCGACGGTTCTTTTGGCGCCTGCCGTTCGGCGGGTCTGTATCAAAACGAAACAAGGCAACCACCATGAAATCGCTTGTCAGCTTCGCGGAAAACGTGTCGTCATTTTCCACGATCCTAACGACGGTGTCGTGCCATTTGAAGATAGTGTCGCATTGGCGCGCGAGGGGCAGCTCGAATTACGCGCTGTGGATGGCGGGGGGCATCGGTTGATGGGGATTTGTCGAGACGGACGGCTGGCGGATGCATTGCGGGCACTGGCGCTCGAAGAGCAACGGTAACGTCGTAGGACGCCACGTGTTCTCTATCCTTGCACACGCGGATGCGGTGGGTTCGCTCCAAGGAGCAGAGACGCATATAACTGTCATCCACAAGTCGAAATGCCGCCTCAGCGCACACACCGAACCTGGCCCGGACCCGCAGATTCGTCCCTGTCGAACGTGAAGCCGTCATAGAAGCTGACGAACCAGAAGCGGGTGGGGGCATCCACCATCACAGTTGACGTCCAGAACACGTCGAGCGGCGTGTCGGGGAACGCGTTGATGTCGATGGCTGGTTTGCTTCTTGTTTCGTCGATAAGCGTTTGGAGTTCTTTCATGCTCGGAACGCGCCAGCCGTCACCTTCGAGGTTCAGGTTGCTGCAATAACTCTGCGCCTCGCTCGGGGTGATCAAATAGGGAAAGATCGTTTGCTGCCAGGTGAGTTTCATCTTTGTGTCATACACGGTGCCATTCATCATCCGATAATGCTCTTTTAGCGTATCGGTGTGTCCAAGCCGCACACAACGCACTTGGTGCTTCCACCCGAAAATGTGGCTGTAGTTGGTGAAGCCGTCGTTAAAGCCGATCCACCAGAATTGGTTTGACACGTCCGCCACCGGAGAAGACGTCGAGAACCAAGTGAGCGGCATGTTGGAGAAAGCGTTCGTGTCAATCGCCGGATTGACTCGCGTAAAGTCGACGAGCGATACCAATTCGATGCGCGACGGCAGCCGCCAATCATCGTAACCTCCATGCACGAATTTGGCGCAATAATCTAGCGCTTCGCTCTCTGAAAACTCGGAATCATCCACGGTGCGTTGCCACATCAGACCCGTCACGTCGTCGGCAACGGTATCGTTTGTCGCGTCCACCGTGTAGCTCGATGGGTTTGGCAATCCAGCACTTGCGGGGTTGGGCATCCACCCCTCGTCCTTCGGATCCTCGATCACGACACTCGGCGCACACGCATCCAGCGCCAAGAACGCCGCGATACCCCATAACCCAATCGTTCCGCGTCTCTTCATGTTCACCCTCGCTCCTGAGCACGACACGCTCATTTCCGCGCACGCTTCTTTCCTCCCACAATGCCCATTTCGCGAAAAATGCCTTCCTCGACCAGTTGTTCCGTCGCCAGACGCGACGTCGATAGAATGACACAACGGTAAGGACTCTGCGTGAGGATCTCTGCTGCATCATCATGAAACACGCGGCAAACAATGAGGCAATGAGGGTTCAAGTCGCGAATACGATCCACTCGAACGAGGTTCTTCCCTAAATCATCGTCCGCTATCACCACGAGGTCGCAGTTTTCAACGCCGGCTTGACGAAGTATATCGACGTTTTCCGTTTCGTCGATCAGTTGGCACGTCATGGCTTCCGCCTGAATCGATTCTGCAAGACGCTTTCCCAGATTGTTGCGCCCCATGATAACCGCCTTGCGTACACCATGTTTTTGCGCCTTTCCCACAATGAACTTCGCCGCTATTTTCGACGTGGACAAGACCCGCGCAGAATAAGCTTTTCCGAGGATTTGCCCCACATCGTCATCGGCACAACGAACGACCAGTTTGCCTTGGGGGTTTTTCGCGCGAATGAGGCGACATGCCACGACGGCCGTCTCGAGGTCGTCTGTCGCAATGACCACGGCATGCGCGTGTGTGATTTGAGCATGGTCGAGTGCCGATGCTTCACGTGCACTGCCGAGCACCAACGGCGATTCGGTGCGCACGAGCTCCTCGACCAATACGCGATCCTCCTCGACGACAACGGCATCATGGCCCGCTTCCTGTGCCAAGGTGCGTATTCGTTTGCCAAGGTTCGTGTACCCAATGACAACGATATGATTGCGAGCGCGCTCAGCAAGCGCCGCGCATGTCGCTTCGGGTCGATAGCGTCGCGTTACATTAGCGACGATCATCGATGCGACGACACCAAATACGACAATTTCGGTGAACGAGGTGTAAAATCGCCCCCACGCACCGGTGGATTTTTGGACGCACACAGCGAGCAGCGCGGCGTCCTCGAGTGATGCGCCGAAAAACTTAAAAAAAGCAGCGAAATTGATCGCGATCCACGCCAAGACGAACAAGAGCGCGGGGGCGTTTTGCCGGACAGACACGGCGAGTCGAACCCAGATACGTTTCATTGGCTGACGCTCATCCTGTACGGATTCGATCAAAACATCAAGAGTTTGGTGTGTACCCGTCGATCATCATGCCACGATTGCGCCCCTTGCCTCGTCCGTACAATTTTTTTTTTCGCACTGCATCATTCGGACTCAGCTTTGGGACCGATCATTCGGTAGATCCCGTTGACCTACCGTGATTTTCCAACATCGGCCGACGCGCCAAGGCCTCTACGACCTGACCAATGACCCTACCCGCGCCGACGCCGAATGATCAAAAATAGTCCTGATCGAGCCGTTTGCTCAGCTCAGCGAGCGGCAATCCCTCATTCGCTTCATCTTGCTTGGGCAAATACGTGAACGTCCATATCCGGTTGTATTTGTCCTCTCCGAGCCAAGCAAGCAGCGCCTCCCCGAGGGCCTCCTTCTCCTCGTGCGTCCCTTGAAACCCCGGCGTCTGCAACTCAACGTGAATGAGATCATGAGGCGGATACGGGTTCAGGCCGTGCACGATGACGGGGCGCCATCGAAAGTGCACGTCACCGAAGCGTTTTTGGAGTTCAACGAGGGCAATGTCGTTCATAACATCTCCTTGGTAGGTGATACGATCAGACAAACTACCGCGTCTGTTGCACGCTTCTTCGCGAGCGTACCTGGTTCGCGACGACG
>JANORL010000042.1:0-4187 GCA_031415295.1 Polyangiaceae bacterium
GAACGACGGCCCGCCTCCGCTCGATGGTTTGCGTCCCGAAGCGTTGCTCGAAAGCATTCGAGCTGCCCTCAAAGATGCCCTGTTTGACGACTTGAGTTGGCTCGCACCTCCGGCCGCCGCTGTCGCGCTGTACGAGATCACCGGAGCACTTCCTCTTGGCCCCGAACGACGCGAACTCGGAAGACGCGTCGTTTCGCAACTTTACGACGGTGATGCCGCGACGTTCGTCGCACTTGCAACACGCATGGCGCTCGGCAATGCACGCGCGCTCGATGGTGCTCCTGTACGCGCACGAATCGCACTCGCATTGCAGCTCGGTAGCGGTGTCGACGTGCCCGTCGATCCGCTTGCGTTCGCGCTAGTTTCACGTCGTGAACTCGCTCGTGATTGGGTCGGAAATGCCGCGACAGGTTCGCTTCCTGAACGCCGTTTGGCAGCACGACTTCTGGAGCGAGCGTGTCGAGAAGCTGCGCGCAGAGCGAGTCAAGGCGATGAAGATGCACTGCGCTTGTTCCGCGGCATTGGTTCGGCAAGTGCACCGATCAACCGAAATTCTCCGCTTTCCGATGTCGTTTGCGACGCGTACCGACGTCTACTCACAGATCGCGAAACGCTCGTTTGGCGCCATGCCGCAGCCGCTCGAGGGTTGCTCGCTGGCGTCATCCCTAGCTTGCGTGAAGAGATCCGCGGCATGCTCGGGACAAACCTTTCACCAACCGAATGGAGACGTGCCGCAACGTCCCTCGTCGCGAGTATCGCGTTTGCTCCACAAGAAGGACTCGCCGCGTGTCGCGACCTGCTCGCCTCGAACCTCGTGCGTAAGGATCCCGGAATTCCGATGGCGATGATCTGGGGTTTGCCCAGGGCGGTCGATGCTGAACCAGAAACCGCAGAAACGCTCCTCGACGCGATCGCCGAAGCGCATCCGATCGTCATCGCCGATGGTCTCATCGAACTGAGTGCAGAGCTCGGTACTTCCTTCGGAGCACATGCTCGAGCCACATGCATTCAGGCACTCACGCAGAGCTTGACCTTGCCACAAGACGACGATGGGCTCACGGCGCTCGGTCAATGCATGTTGCGCGACTTGGAAGGTCACGAGCCTTCGGAACTCGCCGCCGCCGTGCGTAGCGCAGTCTCGGGGTTTGTCGAAATCGGTTGCCGTGAAGCAGCCGCTCTCGCGCTCACGGCCGTCGACCATGCTTCCAGCACGCTCGATTTGCTCGAGGTACTTGGCTCGACGACCGCGGGGGATACAACGCGCGCGAGCATGTCGCGGCGAACGTCGGCACGTCTGCTTCGCGAACTCGACGTGAACCTTTACGAGTCGGGACTTCTACGAACTTTGGTGTTGCTCGAACGAAAGACAGGGGGCAACGACAGCGGCGGTTCGGCTGGACTCGAACAAGTGGACGATCGCGTCACGCGATGGTTGCTGCGCGTCGAAGCTGTATCGCGTCGCGACACTGAAAATGCTCATCTGACGTTTCACCAACGAAACCTACGCACGTTGCTGCATGTCGTGGATGGCGAGTCGACCGACGCTTCGGACGAAGAAAACCGTGGGCGTGGAAAGTTGCGACTTCTCGAGTCTTGCGACGTGCTCACACGACGGATCGCCGCTGAGCCCACATCACCTTTGCGTCGCGCGATCGCCGCGACAGTCGCGCGTGCTTTCGATGCTCTCGTGCGTGCCAACGCGGTCGATGCAGCAGATGCGTTGCTCTTCGCCTGCATGCGCACTGGTGATCACAGCACCCTTGAAATCATTGCTGAAGCAAGTGTTCATCCGGATGTCCGTGAACTCTTTGCTTGCTTCGGAAAATTCACTGGCGCACTTCGTCCCGAAATACTTGGACACGACCCAACAGCCCGCGTATCGGCCGCACTTGCAGCGCTGACGAAGTTCATTGGCGAACTACCAGCAGGCACATCGCAACGCATCGAAGGTCTCCGCACGGCACTGAGTCGTCTCGCACGGAGCCTCGAAGCGATTCAGAGTGCACGTTCTCTTGCTCCACTGTCCGATTCTTCAGGCAAGGAAGCGTCACCTTTGGAGGCGCTCGAGGATGCACTGACGACGTTGTCGCGATTCACATCGGCAGCGCTGCGACGGTTCACGTACAACGACGAAGAAGCTGCACCAGCATCGGTGGCGTTCACTGGCGAGAGTCTCACGTCACTCGTGGCCATGGCACGTGACGGAAACGCCCCGCAAAACCTCGAAGCCGCTATCGAACGACTGGTAACGACCGCAAATTCGGGCATTCCCGGCGCGATCGTGCAAGCGACGGCCATCATCTTGCAACGTCTTTTGTCACTACCGAGCCAGCCGTCGAACGTGGCCACTCGCCCTCAGCTCGATGCGCATACGGCCGACGCTCCGCTGCCCGCATGGCTTCCACCGCATCGGACTGTCGGTGGATTTTACGTGCATCGACGTCTCGGTGGCGGATCACTGGGCAGCGTGTTTGTCGTATCGCGAGTCGAAGAGCGTCACGACGCGAACGCAGAAAATTTTGCACTCAAAGTACCTGATTACGACGCCACTGCAGCGCGGAGTGTTTCCGAGGCGGAATTTTTGAAGCTGTTCCGCCAAGAAGCTGGTGCGCTTTTGTCGCTCCCGGATCACACGAACATTCCGCGGTTCGTCACGTTCGATGCGGGCGCGCGACCAAAACCGATTCTCGTGATGGAACTCATCGAAGGCGTTCGTTGTGAGCACCTTATCGACAACCGGCTTTTGAGCGTAGACATGTCGTTCGTGCTGATGGACGGCATTCTCGCGGGGCTCGAAGCGATGCATTCGGAAAAAATCGGGCATCTTGATCTAAAGCCTTCGAATGTAGTTTTACGTGGTGGAACTGAACCTGTGCTCGTGGATTTTGGTTTGGCAGGGCGTCAAATTCGTCCCGGATGTGCAACAGCCGCGTACGGTGCGCCGGAAGTTTGGGGAGCCGCTCCTGACGGTGGCGTTGCGACACCCATGACGTCCGACATCTACAGTTTCGGCTGTTTGGCGTATGAACTTCTTTCCGGCAATATGCTTTTTGATGCATCGAGTGATGCGGCCATGATTACGGTGCACGTATCGCACGATGGATTGCCTCCGAAGATCCGGCGCATTACGAATGGTCGTCTGGCATCGGTCGGCATGTTTCTTTTCCAATGCTTGCGGCACAATCCGAACGATCGCACGACGGCATCGGGTCTACGCGCCATTCTGCGACGAATCGCTCCGGAAGTGCGTCGCAGCGCATGGCCGCTGATTGTCGAAGAAGAATGATACGTACGACGAGGGCTGGATGTCGTCGCATCTGGCCGGAGCGTCCTGCGGCTTCGTCGAGGATGGCGCGCGCTCGTTTGGCGACGAGTGCGCGGTGCTGGATGACGCGTACACCCGTCGTTCCTGCATCGGACATTTTCTGTCCGCTCGTCACTTGACATTATTTTCGACGAGGTTAATACCTGGCGCAGGGGAGGTTGTCCGACCCGTACATTACCAAAGGGGGCCCCACGTGGGTAACGGCGTTGGCCTCCACGATTACTTTTGTGCATTCGTCGCGTCGATTTGGGCGTACGCCAATGGGGAATGCTCAAATCCGTCGTCGACTTGGAAGCATATGCGAAATTGGCAAAGAACTTGATAAGGAGCACGAACGACAATGACGAGGGAGACGACAATGCTTCATTCTTTGCGCATAGGTACCGCGTTTGGTTTTTTGGGCTGTGTCACGATGGGGGTTGCGTTGCCCAGTTGCACCAATCGTCTCGGCCCGGTCCAAGCGACCCAAAGTGCAGGTTGGGTCGGCCATCCCAACCTGCCGGATATCGTTGTCGAGAAATCCGCAGAGTGCGTGGCGGAATATGCGTGGCAAATGGATTCGGGGCGGGTCGTCCTCGAGTCGAAGGTCGAGGTGAATGAAGGCGGGGACAAACTGGGCGTGACCATTGACGGTATTCCTAACACGGCACCTGATTTTGGTGCGTGCCTGCGCAATGTCTTGCGCGACATGCCTATCGCAGAACAACCGTTGCACGAAGGTGTCGGAACGTTGAAATTCCACATCGAGCACGCGAATGACAGCCAAGAAGCGCTCAATCGTTTCATTGATGTCATCCCCGGCGTGCCCATTGTCGAGAGTGAATTGGTGCTCGAAGCGGAGGGATATACGGTTGTCCTTCCG
>JANORL010000043.1:0-6401 GCA_031415295.1 Polyangiaceae bacterium
TTCAAATCCAGGCTTGGAGTCAAACTGATCGGGTCCCTAACTTCACAACGCTCGCAAATACATTCGCAACAGCGATACGGTGTACGCCGCGGCCAAAGGAATCAATTCCCGAGCTTGTTCACCGGCTTCTTTTGATTTCATGGGTTTCCAAGCGCCCCATTTACGCATGAAGTAGCCGGGCCAATTGTTCGTTTTGTCAGCGCGAAAGTTGCTCGTGTGTTTCGCGAGGTTTTCCACGAGGCAACTCACGCTGTTCCCTTCGGGCACATCGGGCACGTCGCTTGCCAAAAGTATTTTCTTGTTTCCCTCGACGTACCATTCAAAAGGATCCGTCAAATGGGTCGTGCGATGCACATGCACCGGGCAACACATGTCCGTGATCAAATGGGCAACGCGGCCGAGCTGCACGAATCCTCCGGCGATTTTGCCTTGGCGATGTAAATCGAGCGCGCGTCGATAAAACTTTTCGCCTTGGTAACGTGGTCCGGGCCAAATGATAGGGAGAAACCCTCCTGGAAGCGGGGGCTTGTAAAAATGACTAAAGGACCAATGTTCGAAAATGGTATTAAAACCGGGAATGTACCAAACGTCTTCGCGTAATGATCCGAGCACGAGCGGATCGCGATAACGATTCACAATGGGATCGTCGAGTTTTCGGATGGCCAAGTCGAGCACGATAAACAGGCCGTTGTACCTCACGAATCACCTCCCGAGCCTGTTTCTTGCTTTTCTTTACGAGAAAGAGCGGCGTCGCAACGATCCATGAGATCCATGAGTTCACCATAGACGCGTTCTCCGCCGTGGTCTTTGCAAAAAGCGCGGTTGTGGGCGAACCACTTACGTAGTCCTTTGCGCGGAATTTCGAGCGTTTCCATGGTTTCGAAGAGCACTTCGTCGTCGTCGTTCATTGGTGTGGTCTCCGTCGATTCGGTGGACATGGGCATGGATGTATCCTCGAGAAACCGTTGCAAAAGGGCGCGCATCGTGCCAATGGCGAGGGGTATCAATTCGGTCGCTTGTTGCCCAGCTTCGGTTGACTTGACAGGCCGCGCCAAACCAGTTCGTCGCAAGAGTCGTCCGATGGGCGTATTCGTCGCATCCGGAGCGTGTTTGGCCGTGATGGCCGCGAGTCGAGTTACGGCTTGGCGCGGGTCATCGGGCGTGGCGACGTCGGGAATGGGCAAGCCGCGAAGTTTCTTTATATTGCCTTCGACCCACCATTCGAATGGATCGTATCCGTGTGCGTATCTGTGCACATGCGACGGAATACTCATGTCTGCGATGATATGCGCGATCCTTCCGAGCTGTACGAAAGCGGCGTTCCAATGACCGTGACGGGCGAGAGCGAGGGCTTTACGATAACGTCCAGACACTTCCCATTGCGGTCCCGGCCATAACAGTGGGAAGAAACCTCCAGGTAATCCGCGACCGCCGAAGTGGCGCAACGAGGCATATTCTGTAAAGTAGCCGTTCGGAAAAACGATGACGTCTTCTCGCAGGGATCCCAGGGCGAGTACACGGCGATAGCGGATCACACGTGGGTCGTTGGTTGCGTTCGCCGCTTCATCCGCAACGAGATAGAGGCCATTGCATAACATCAACGAACCCCTCGTTTCCGCTGTGTTCGAACGCGTTCAGAGGCTGCTTCACGAGAACGACGGGTCGTTGGTGCTCCAACGTTTTTTTCCGTGGCCAAACGTCCGCACGAGTTCGCATCGTTCTTCCTGACACTCATCGTCGAGATCGACACCCACGAGAGCGTACATCACTAGGTGGCGTCGTGCATAGCCCCCTTCGAGCCATTCCAGCGTCGAGTCCATACGGTTGATTTTGTTCAGGGACGGCAGCGTTACGCACAACGTTTGACGTCCAACTGTTACGCGAAGTTTGTCCCGCGTTCGGTCGTCATTTTTTTTGCGTTTTTTTCTCGCCCAGAAGGCTCATCCACGGCAAAGATGAGACGTCCATGTTCCGGTCGATCGTGCTGCTCAGTTCTGTTCTTGCCATGCTGCTCGGCGGCTGCGAGGACCATTCCGCGCCCGTTTCGACGCAAACGACAGCACCAACTGGCGCTCCTGCAGCACCTTTGGCGTCGTTCATCGCCCCGAATCCTCCGGCGGCACCTGTCGTGGGATCGCTCTTGCCAAACCCCTTCGGATTGCCGTCGCGCCACCTCAAACTCGAAGCAGGTCGACGCGTCTTTACGTTCTCCGAGACCATGCTTTCTCGTGCGCGGCTTGGTTCGACGCTTGTTCTGTACGGAGCGACTGTTGCAGGTCTCGATGGCGACGATTTGGTCATCGAAGGGCAAGCTGGCGGAGCTTCCTACAAGGTTGGTGGAGCGTACGTCATTCCGGTACCAGACGGCGTGAAACCCAGGGCCAACGATGTCGTGCTGACCGAGTGGAACGGCGTGATGAAACACGCGCTCGTCAAGCGTTACGTAAAAGATCGCGTTGCCGTCAAGTTCACCGATGTCGGTGGTCGGGCGCCGGAAGCGTTGCTGAAGGGAGTCCGTTGGATCGTGCAGGTCGAAGGTCTCGTGCCTGGCAACTACGCCGCGTACAAGCAAGATGGCGAGTTACGTCATGTGTTGCTCGTGTCCCGAAGTGACGAACCCGAAGCTCGTTGGTTTTGCTTGGGTTTTGGAGGATCGGCGATGGTTGTGAACGCCGCGGATCTCGTGCCGATTCCCATCAAGTGGAAGGGCAAACCTGGAGCGACGGTTTTGGCGGAGTGGGCGGGGACGATGCGCAAAGCTGCGTTGCAATCAGAGAGCGAGCCGGGAAATTTCACGGTCAAGTTCGATCGTGCGGGCAAGGCAGAAACTGTGGGGTACGGAATGATCATGAATCCACCCTGACAATGACTCGTGAGCTGAGCATGACATGAGGGTGGAAATCCTGACGCGATGGTGATACAACGCCATTGTCATGAATTTTGAAGATGCCATTCGTGCTGTGCGCCAGTGGGGTCCATTCATTGTGCGCACTGCAGGTTATGGGACCATTTCTCTGGTTGCGGGACCCCTGACGCGCGAGCATTCGGCGAGTATGTGGGCGATGCGTCAGTGGTGTCAGAAGAGTGCCAAGGCGCTTCAAATCGATATCGACGCAGCGGGAATGGAAAACGTTCCCAAGGACAGTTCGTACGTCTATTGCTCGAATCACCAAAGTATGCTCGACATCTTGGTTCTCGGAGCCGTGTTGCCGGGTGATTACAAATGGGCAGCAAAACGTGAATTGATGCGTGTGCCTTTCTTGGGTTGGCATTTGAAACTATCGGGTCACGTTCCCGTGGATCGTGGCAAAGGGCCCAAGACCGTAGCCAAAGTCATCAAACAATTTCAGCATGTCCTCGAGGAGGGAAAACCATTGCTTATTTTCCCCGAAGGGACGCGTGCTGCAGACGGAGTGCTCAAACCCTTCAAAACGGGAGGATTTGTTGCTGCGGTACGGGCAAACAAGCCCGTGGTACCCGTGATGATCGATGGAACGTGGCAATTCATGGATAATGGATCGCTGGGATCGATGCGTCACGTCAAGGTGCGTATCGGGGCTCCAATACTACCGAAAACCCAAGGGCGAACATCAGCGCGCGCCGAGGATTTGCGCGAACGCGCGTATGAGAGTGTGGCGGAGCTATTAAAGAGTGTCGGGGGCCGAGTTCCTGATACGACGACGCAATCCAATCACACCGAGGAGGACGATGCTTCCGCATCGCCCTAATCGTCGACGATTTAGCTGCACCTCGTCATGACATGCGGTTGGTGCTGAAAATAAACGAAGTTTTCTGGCATTTGTGCTGGTTGCGGTGTATGAACGTCGGGTGTCCAGGACTTTGGCTCCTTCGTTTCTAAGGAAAATCCGCGTCCGTGCCGTGCATGATGTCACGCGTGGGCTGCTCGGTTGCGCGCTCGCGCTCGTGATCCTCCCCATCTTTCCCGATGCGGCTTCGGTTGCGGATGCAAGTGAAGGTAAAACGGCTTCCAAAAAGTCGAAGCCCAAGCCCAAAGCAACGTCCAGCAAATCTGGCGGCAAAGGCGGCGGCAAAGGCGGCGGCAAAGGCGGCGGCAAAGGCGGCGTCGAATATGGCTGCCGCGTGCAAAGTCCGCAAAAGTCGCTCGAACGCCGAAACTATATGTCGACGGGGGTCATCGACATCAAGAAACAGTCAGCGGCGGTGCGATATCTTGCGGAACGATATGGCCATGTCAACGACGACATGACGCGTAGATCTAATGGCAAGTCGGCTTTGACGAGTGCCACGACGGTGCGATTCATGGGATTGCCCGTGACGGTACATTCGAAGATTGCGCCTGCGCTGACTTGCGTGGAAAAACGAATTCAGGCGACGTGCAGGGCAAAATCGCTCTACAAGCCTAAAGCGATTGGTGGGTTTCGCGGTGCCAATACGTACCGCGGCGTGGAAATTTCCAATCACCTTTTCGGCATTGCCATCGATATCGATCCCGACCGGAATCCGTGCTGTGGCTGCGTTGCTCCTTGGCCAGACCATCCCAAATGCAAAATAGCCTCAAAATCGCCGTATGATCGCGCCGATATGCCTCGGTGCTGGATTCAAGCATTCGAGCGATACGGTTTTGATTGGTTAGGCCATGACAAACTCGAGGATACAATGCACTTCGAGTTTCTCGGGGATCCCGACCGCATCAAGAAGTAACCCACCCTCTAGAAATTGGCGCACGGGCCGGCAGATATTGGTTCGTCGGGAGGCGGCTGGTATGCGCGACACGCTTCTGCTTCGTCGATGCACGCGGCGAGTAAACGTGTCCAGCCCGTATGGGCTTCGAACGGCAAACCACGATAGGTATCGAAAAGGGAGCGTCCATTTTCTTGATACAAGAGATCGTAGGGATTGCCCCAAAGCACGCTTAGGCCACCCAACTGAACGCCTGCGCCAGGGTCGATACGTTGTGCTTCGACAACGAAGGGACTCGAGGCACCGAATCCTGTCAATTTGCGATATTGTCCTCCGTATTGGAGCCCTTGAGCTTGGGGGTCGTTCGTCGAGGTTAGCGGCGGGCGTCCGATGACGGCCAAGGCTCGAGCGGCCGCATTCGTGATGTCGCTGGTAAGTGCAATGGTATTGTTGGGCGAACCATTACACATCGGACCGTGGGCCAAATGTTCCAGCAGTGCAATCAAATCGAAGGAGGCGGCCGCAGCCGGAGTGGGATTCGTGCGTGAGGAACCTGTGGCAATGCTCTTGTTTGGCAGGGGAACGATACGGGATTCGTGGCAAGCTTCGACGAGTAGCGATTGAACTTCGGCGCAAGAAAACCCTCGAGGGTGGGTACGTTCGATGGCCGTAGCGAGGTCCGCGAGGCGGGCTTCGAGGTCATGGATGCGCTGTAAATCGAGTCCGATGCTGGTGATTGACGTGCCCACGTACGCGCGTCCAGCCGTGGATACTCCTTCGACGTAGGCGCGCACGTAATCGGTGACGACAGATTCGACGAGCAGGCGCGGATTTGCATTGGGTTCGTCTTGTGCAATGTATCGTAAGGCGCGATAGGGATGACCACTGTTCGGCATGGATTCTTGCGATGCAATCATAAAATCGGCGGCATCGGTCATGGATGCTGCCACTTCGATGGTTCCTAGGCGACAAGCGTCGAAAGAAACGACATCGATTCGATTGGAGGTAATCGCGTCGCTGTATTCGGGCTTCGCGCGTATTTCCGTGGCAATCACAGCGGATGCTTCGGAAAGTGCGGCGGCCAAGCCGGCGATACTGAGTCTTTGTCCGGGGCCGCTCGATGCGTCATGAGCAAGCCCTGCAAAACCATCTCCATGACCCGTGAATGCGACCCAATAATGTCGAGCGGGAAATGTGCGGATCCCGTACACCAAAAAATCACGCAATGTTGTGGAACTCGTGGTGTCCGTTTCCCCGAGTAGCATGGCGTCTGGTGCGCCGGAGCCTGGCGGATAGTCGGGATGTCGGCGCTCTTCGCGATAAATGGCATATCTTTCCGAAGAGCGTGCTTCGCCGTCGGCATTTACTTGAAAGGGCGCGTAGTCACGTTGCACCAAAATTTGAAAAAGAGCGCTGCCTCCGAGACCGTGTTGCCACTCCAACGCATCTTCGTCGAAAGCGGCAACGAGGTTGGGGTCGAGGTCATCGTTGGCCGCGTAGATGAGCAGCGTCCAATCAGCGACCCAATCGGAAGGTGCCGCACGTCGGATGACTACGCTCGAGGTTGCATTGGGTTTGTCGACTAGAACATCGACAGAAACGCAGGGTTCGCAAGCCATGGCGAGGAATATGAAGGTGGCGAGGGCGGGGCCACCGAGCTTGACGAATGACCTTTTCATGGGTGAGTGGGGGCAGGAGAACGCGACAAACGGAGCAGTTCTTTTACATTGACGGACGAC
>JANORL010000044.1:0-4762 GCA_031415295.1 Polyangiaceae bacterium
GGTCGGGCTTGCTCAGCGTACGATGTACGCTTCCGCCGCCCTCCCTAGCTTCGCAGCGCTCGCAACGCCTGCCAACCACCCTATCCGACCCGGTCGACGCATCGCGACGATCCAGTTTGGCGTGGGCGACGTGCTGCTCGCGCCCCCGTACGCCCCGAAACGTAGTATCAGAGAGGCTCGTGATGTCGGCGCATAAGCCCAACGTCTTGCCCACTGCGCAAGCGGTCTCGGAAACGAGCCACCCCGCAACGTTGCTCGATGGAACGCCTTACCGCTTCATCGCACCGCTTGGACGCGGAGCTATGGGCGACGTTGTCGAAGCAGAACACGTCGCGCTCGGCAAACGTGTGGTGGTCAAACTATTGCAGGAGCGACACGCAAACCGCGCCGACTACGTCGACAGGATGCGTATCGAAGCGCAAGCGCTCGCCAAGATCATCCATCCGAACTTGGTTCAGGTCACCGACTTCGGACAAACCCCACACGGACGAACGTTCCTCGTCATGGAACGCCTGCGCGGACGCAACCTGCGCGAAGAGCTCGACCAACGGAAGTTTTTGCCCGTGCTCGAAGCGATGAACATTGTTCGTCAATCGTTGCAAGGCCTCGCGGCAGCGCACGACGCCGGCATCGTTCATCGTGACGTGAAGCTCGAAAATTTGTTTCTGTGTGAACCGACGTCGAATCGTCGCGTCGTAAAAGTTCTCGATTTTGGTGTCGCCAAAGTCATTGGGGTGACGGGGGAAAACACTCCCCTGCCCCTCGCTTTCCCCACGGCGGAAGGCGTTGCGATGGGCACCCCACGATACTTTTCACCTGAACAAGCGCGTGGACGCGAAGTCGATTGGCGCACGGATGTCTACGCCGCGGGCATCGTTCTCTACACGCTCGTGACGGGTCGTGGACCGTTTGACCACCACACGACGCTGCTGGAACTCACGCGAGCGCACGCGTTCGAACAACCCGAAGCTCCGTCACGTATTGCCGCGCAGTTTGTCCCTCCGGAACTCGATGCCGCAATCGCCAAAGCCCTCGCCAAAGAACCACTCGATCGATTCCCCACTGCGTTTTCCTTCGCGGTGGAGCTCGAACGGATCTCCGCGAAATTCAGCGCCGAGCAGCGAACCCAGGGGACTTCGGTTCCTCCTCCGCCATCCGAAACATCGCAAGTCGAACCACCCACGCGACCGACGGCTTTGTTGGCGGGAACTTCCGATGAAGAGTTGGAAGCGACGATCCAAAAATTTCCTTCGCGTGTCGTCGTCTCCGTTCCTGTCCCACCGGCTCCGAGCGAAGAACGTACGATTCCAAAGTATTCTCCTGCGGCCGTAGCCACTCCGCTCGGACAAACGCCACCACGACCAGACGCTGGACCCGTTTCAAGCCAGTCCGAACCGGAACCAGCCACGGTGCGTGTAGACGCCTTAGCGGTCGCCACTGCCATTGCTGTGGCCGTCGATGAAGAAGCCGGCGCTGTGACACAGCGGATTGCTGCCCCGGTGCTCATGAAGCTGCGTCAATCAGCGTCCGAACCGGTTCAATCGCAGCCCGCACCAACGACCAGGCCCAACACGCGCGCGCTCGCCGCAGAAGCTGTCCCAGCCAAACCTGCAATTCAAGCACCTGCGGACCCTGCACAAGCGCAGCGACACGATGCAGTGTCGTTCGCGGACCTCGATGCGCCTGTTCCTACCGATCCTTCGGGAGGACAAACTCTGGCCGATCCGTACGCCCAAACGCCCGTGGCCAACGCAGGCGTGGAATCATCGGCAGCGCCAGCGACGAAGGATCCCGAATCCTTTCCCCTCGTCGCGCCAGGCTCGTTGGTCAAAAGCGGAAGCGAGCGTGCCGACGACGCGGGTAACCTGAGCGAAAGCGCAGAACGCCATCTGACGTTCGCCGGCCGCGTTGCCGAACATGCCTCGGCCGGCGCTGCTGGGCGTGGCGATCGCATTTCGGCCCTGCCAGGACGCAACAAAGATCGAGCTTCTGCACTGCCTGGACGAAGCGCCGGCGTATCGGCACTTCCTGGGCGCAAGGAACGTATCTCGGTCCTGCCAGGACGTCCTGGATCGATCCCCGACATACCCGCCTCCGTGCTGGAAGCCGCAGAGCCGAAGCGACGTCCTGCACAATCGCAAACGCCTGCTCAAGTTCACATCCCGGGTCCTGCTGCCCACAGCGACGACGCCAATGCAGGCGCGGTACGTCCGCTCAAAGCGCCCGTGCCATGGCGCGTGCGCCGAACGGCTCCCGGTGCTGCACGCGCTCCATCCATGCAAACAGGCGGTCAATCGTTGGATGGCAATAAGCAGGACAATACGCGTCTGTACTACACGATCTTCGCGATGATTTTTCTCATCGCCGCCGGCACGTTCATCCTCTTGCGACTCGTCAAGTAGCTGCCAGCACGCATCAAAACGTGCCGCGAAGCAAAGCTCCGTTTGGCCCAACGAACACGCGCAACGTGGATGTGTCTTGGGGCTTCTTCGTTTCGCGCCCGGAAAGCAACAGCCCCGTTACACCAAGACCAACGCCGATGATCCCCGCGGCAAACGCCACATTGGACACGTTGGCTAAAACAAACGCCGATTCGTTCATGGGCGTAGCTTTGTCGAGGGCCCCAGACGTCGCACACGCTCCGCCAGGACAAATGGTCTCGACTTCACTGGCGCGGGACAAAGAAATCGCGCCCGTGACAGCGCCGACAACAAGCCCCACACCGCCCAATCCAAAGCCGACGTACACCAGCGGTGACGTACGTCGTTCAGGTTTGTCTGGCTCCGACGATGAAGCTCCATCGCCAAACGTCACCGTACGTTTTTCCGTCTCGGCGACGGTAACGATCTCAATCTCCGGTGCCGAACCAACCACAGCGACCGATACTTCGTGCTTGCCAGGATCGACCGCGATGGGCTCGTGCGCATCTTCGTTCGAAACCGTACGACCATCGATCTTGATCTCACGCTGCGCCGAATCGGCAACACCCTTCATGACGATGATGAGCCTCGGAATCCTTGTTTCCAAGGCATCCGCGAGCAACTGCGCGTCCGAGCGAGCTTCGACGAACGGTTTGGGTTCGTGAGGCTTTACGGGAATACGCACGACCTCGCGGGCGACCTTGCGAGCTTCGACGAGCTTGCCGAGCTTCGCCTCGACACGCGCAACTTCAATGCCGGTCGTGGGCACGTTCATGAGCGTGTGCGCTGCACGATAAGACAACAACGCGCCTCGCGTATCGCCGCGTTCGAGCTTCGCGTCGCCTTCGTCCATGAGGTTACGCGCCATCTCGATTTCCGTTTTCGTTTGCCCCAGCGCTACGCTGGGTGTGACGAACGCGGTCGCGACAACAAACGACAGGGTAAGACGAACACGGTTGGTCAAACGAAACGCCACGTCAGAACCCTCGATCTCGCCGCGGTTTTACAGTTGGGTTTGGCTTGACGACCGGTGCGCTTTTCGCCGATGTCGTCGGCTCCGACGCCGATGGGAGTTCGGCAGGCGCCGCCAAAGCCGTAGCGACAGCAGAATCCGATACCTCTGCCGGCGCCGCAACGGCGGACACGGGAGACTGGGGAGCAGCGGATACGGATTCCGTTGGTCCACTGCGAAGGACGAGCACCGCCGCTAGGATCAACACGAGCACCATGATGCCCAGCGACGCAGACACGATCGCAATCACCGCCCGACGCGAACTACCCCCGCGGTCGGCATGCGTGACGGATGCACCAGGAAACGTCTGATGCTGCTGCAAAGGTTGCTGAGCGACACCCGATGATTGCCACGGAGGAGGAGCTTGGGACGGCGCAAACGAGGGGATCGGCAACCTGGGTGCAGATAATTCGGTCGACGGACCACGAGGCACATGGGCGAGAGGCATCGCTTGGTTTGTCGGATTGGTACCCCAGGGATTGGACGGCGACGGAGCGGCAACCGCAGCAGCAAACCCCGGCTGTGCACCAGACAAACTTGGCAAGGGTCGACGAAATGCTGCCGCCGTGTACGCTCCGTCGTCGGCAGCCGAGACAAATGCTTCAGCCATCTCTTTGGCCGTTTGAAAACGCTGCTGCGGATCACGCCCCAGCGCGCGAGCAAACCACGCATCGATCAACGGAGACACGTCGGGACGTCGCTGAGACACGGGAATGAAGTTCGCACGCTCGATCGCAATACACACGGCTCCAAGCGTTTCACCTTGGAACGGAACGCTTGCCGTCAGCATGCGATACATCACGACACCCGCAGACCACAAATCCGCTCGATGATCGACACTACGTGCGCTCAAGATCTGCTCGGGACTCATGTAGTGCGGTGTCCCGACCATCGCCCCCGTACCGGTCATGCCAAACTCGGTGTCTTGTGCGGTATGTTTTGCGACGCCGAAATCGAGGACTTTGATGAAAGGCTCGCCGTCATGTTCGACGAGGAAAATGTTGTCGGGTTTGATGTCGCGATGAACGATGCCCGCTGCATGAGCTTTCGATAAAGCACGCGCGAGCTGCACCATGACGGGCGCTGCTTCACGCAACGAGATGGGCCCCGTGCGCGCGAGTCGCGTACGCAAGTCCTCGCCTTCGAGCAGCTCCATGACGATGTACGGCGTGCCGTCAGCAACGCCGTGATCGAACACCTGTACGACGTGCGGACTCTTGATCTGCGCACTCGACATTGCTTCACGAGCAAAGCGTTCAACGTACTCGCGATCTTCAGCGAGTCGCTCGGCCATGAACTTGACAGCTACCTGCATCCGCAACGTTTGATG
>JANORL010000045.1:0-2709 GCA_031415295.1 Polyangiaceae bacterium
GGCCAGATTTCGTTTGGACACGAGACTCTTGACTTCGATCACGGCGGTGAGCTCGAGCGTGCGCAACACGAGGTCGACCTTGCCATTGCCCGTGGGAAACTCGGGACTGATGCTGCAACTCGTGCCCGTGAGGGCTTCACGAAGCCACGCATAAAGGTGAAAATGGCCGACCGCTTCTGTGTAATGTAAATCCTGCCGTCTCGGTTGCCCTTGCCAAGGGTCGAAGCCCTGGGCCTTCAATCGCTTGAGATAGCCGCGATAACGTTGAAGCAATGCGGGGACATCCAGGCCATCCGGCATGAACACGTCGTCTAAGGAATCGAGGATTTCGACAGCGGGCAATGGACCTTTTTGACCGAACATCTCGCTCGTCAATGCCGTATAAAGCGTCATTTGCACGAACGGGCATGAAAAACGGCAGACGGATTTTTCTCCATCGCTACTGTCGGGATCACCGACGACCGACGAATCGATGATGCCAGTCATGTAGAGAAAGTTGCACCAATCCTCGCGTAACGAGAAAGAGACGTTGGGATCGGTAAAAAGCTTGATGATTTTGCCCTGATGTTCCCCTCTGGCCTTCTTGATGAGGTTCAGAATCGTGTTGTTCCACTCGGTGTCCATGGCACGATGATAAACGCGTCGCCAAAGAGCGTGGTTGATGGGTTTTTCCCGCCCTGGATTGTACTTTTCGACGAGCAGTTCGCCAAACCAGGAAACGAGGCCTGGTTGTCCGCGCGTGGTATCAAAAACGGCTTCAACGACGTCTGGTTCGACAACCTGTCCACATTCGGATTGGTATTGGCGGAAAAGCTCGACCACTTCGGGTTGGGTGAGTTTCGGGATCTGGAGGGATCGCTGTATGTTGAATGGTGAGCCGCGTGTGCTGTCGAGGCCGAGGACGGCACGAATGCCGATGAGGCCGAGGCCATGCAAAACGTATTCGGATCGGTTCAAGTAAATGTCGCGAAATAGGGTGACCCATCGGTCGATGAGCTGCGGCGAGAGACTGTCGAATTCATCAATGAGCAAGAGGACGCGTTTGCCATTGAATACGCCATCGGTCGACGAGAACAGCCGCTTGACGTCCGCCCAATCGGCGGGTTTGGCAATGCGTATTCCGAAAGCATCCCGAAACATGTCCCGCAAATACTTAAACATCGCCTCCGGCGGCTCGTTCTCCTCCATGATGGCGCCTTGCATAGAGATGGTCCCGACGATGAAGTCGTTGGCAAACCGGGCGCGGATCTCTTCAATCGCCCGGCGCATGATCCATGTTTTACCCGTTTGTCGCGGTCCCCAAATGGTGAAGTAGTGGCCGCCAGATTCATTGGACTCGCCAAGGAGCTGCTGAATGCACTGCTCGATGAGGTCACGACGCTCGACAGCGAAGTGAGCTTTGGATTCGACGGGGCCGTACGAGCTGAACCTGCGCATGGGGCGCACCGTAGCACGACAAACCCTCCACGTCTAGGTTTTGGATAGGCCTCATCGTCTCGCTTGGACCATCGCCGATGTGGTTATGGCCTGTGGATGAGTCAATTGGGAGGGCTGGGAGAGGGACGGTACCACGTTATGGGCAATAAAATTGCACGCGATAGTCCTGGCAGGCTCCGTCGGACTGGCTCGCATTGACGCACGAGAAGCCGGCGGCCTTATTGCACGTGACGACTTCGTCGATGGCAATATGCGAAACGCCGCTCAAGGTTTGGCATTTGATGGGAGTTTAATTTAGACAAACCGTGCCAACTGAATATCAAGCAACCGTTCTTCGCTCCCGTCTTAACGAATCAGGCGCGTATTCGCAGTTTTACCGCGCGTATGCATGTGCAGGCCAGCGTCGTAGATCGCAAGCGGTACGTTCGCTGCCATTGGAGACAAATGATGCTCTTTCGCTCGAACCTCCAAAACAGCTCCAACCCCTCGCCGCATCGGCGTCATCCAGCTCTTGGAATTTTGGAATCAACTTCGGCTTCGCCGCGGGAAACGTGTTAGGTTGGGGCCATGAGCGCGTGGATTGCTCGTCTTGCGAAGCGTTTTTGGCATGGTAGTCCGTTCGGAAAAGTCGTTTCTGCTCTGGCTATCTTCATTATTTTGGCGAGCATCGGCGTGCTGAGCTTGACGCTCGACAAGAGCTTCTTGGGGACGATCAAGGGGTGCAGCATCGACGAAGAGGACATGAAGGGACGGTTGGTCGTGATCTTTAGGGATCTCGAATTGGAATATGGCCAATCCAAACCATTGCTTGATGGTTCCGCCCGCAAGGTTTTTGTTCAATCACATTTCGATATCGAGTACGTAGTGAAGGACGAGCCTTGCGACAGTTATTTTATCATTCGTGTGCCCATTGAAGGTGCATCCGCTTCGCCTTTGCAGCCCGATCGAATGCTGCAAGCTCTCGAGGACAAAAACATTGGCGGCCAATACAAACGTGGAGATGGTGGTTCGTTCGTGTACGATGAATCGGCAAAGGCATTTTATTTGTCGTACGTCGTTCCCGTCAGAAGCACGGTGTATGGGGATGTTTCCTCCACCGTCGCGAACGGGCATCGTATTGGCGCAGCGTGGCGCAAAAGCTGGTTCGAGGAAGTTGCGCGTATTGGGGTAGACGACCTACCACCGCGGTGAGTAGCGCTTCCTTCGATTTCGTAGTTATTTTCGTCAACTGCGTTGAGACCTGATCAGTTTGACTCCAAGCCTGGATTTGAA